>CAJBME010000267.1 GCA_903954065.1 uncultured bacterium | reverse complement strand
GTTGTGCGCCGAGCCAAGCAAGGCGCTTCTAGTCAGGAGAATGGCCTGATGTTTCAAAACCTAGCCAGTAGAAACTACCGAGTGTTGCCGAGATGTCAGCTAACTCATTGGAAATTCGCGGAAGGCACCGCGTGACCAACGAAAACCCGAGGGCCGGTTGGGAAGCCTGCCTGAGGATGGGGAAACGACATGGCGGAAGCGTACACAGGGAAGCACACAGGCCACAGGGCGGCTCGCACCCGTCTGAAGGCTGATATAGCCCCGTAATAATTGAGAGGCGGAAGGAGATCCAGTAACAGTATGGAGAATCCAGCACCGAAAGACGCGATCCCTGAAGGGAAATGGCAAGGGTCCGAGGTTCCGTCGGGGTCGACCATAGGCCGTGGCATGTGTGCAGAGAAGCGAAGAAATGACTGCTCTGAGGAGGGCGGCACCTTGAACTCGGGAGGCCCGGGAGCCGAACCGTCACGTGGCGAAAACCACGAGGCGGCCAGTGGATCTCAACGAAACGAAGAGACCGAATGGGGCGACCGGGAGTCAGACCCGCTCATAATAGTCGGAGACGGGAGAACCGATCACATGGCGAAGGAGCGGGCTGATGGACACCGCGGACAAAGCACTCACGCGAGGGAGAGGAGTACTCCCATCAGAAGCGTGTCAAGCACCCTGTCCGCACTGAGAGCAAAGGCGGGAAAGGAGCCGAAGCATCGCTTCCGGAGTCTGGCCCGTCTGCTGGATCGGCAGATGCTCGCCGAGGCCTTCGGGAGACTGCGCCAAACCGCCGCCGCCGGAATCGACGGAGTCAGTTACGCGCAGTACGAAGAGAACCTGAACGAGAACCTGACCAATCTGACACGGCGCCTGAAATGCGGGCAGTACCGAGCCCAAAAAGTAAGGCGAAGATGGATACCGAAGGTTGGCAGTGACAAGCTGCGGCCATTGGGGATCCCTGTTGTAGAGGACAAAATCGTCCAGCAAGCGGTGAGGATGATCCTTGAATCGATCTGGGAAGCGGACTTCGTGGAGGAGAGCATCGGCTATCGGCCTGGACGGGGAGCCCATCAGGCGCTTTTGGCGCTGCGGGAAACCCTGAACGACGGTTGCTGCCGATGGGTGGTGGAAGCTGACATCCGCGGGTACTTCGAGAACATCGACCATCGCTGGCTGGTGCGCATGCTGGAGCAACGCATCGACGATCAACGGCTCATCCGACTCATTGTGAAATGGCTCAAAGCCGGAATACTGGAAGAAGACGGACGGACGGTGGACCCTGAATCGGGAACGCCCCAGGGAGGAGTGATTTCTCCCATACTGGCCAACATCTACCTGCATTTCGTGCAAGACCTATGGATCAAAAGAGAAGTGACCAAACGCTGCAAGGGCCGCGTGCTCTTCCGGCGCTATGCCGACGACAGCGTGGTGTGTTTTGAGAGAAAAGACGACGCCGAGGAATACCTGAAAGCCCTGCCAGAACGGCTGGCCAAGTTCCATCTGGAACTGGCCTCCGAAAAGAGCTCGATGGTTCAATTCAATCGGTGGAAGCCGGACACCAGCGGGAAATTCACCTTCCTCGGTTTCGACTTCTACTGGGCGAGAACCCGGCGCAATCCCAAGTACGCGGTGGTCAAATTGCGGACCACTTCCAAGAAGCTCAGAGCCAGCGTGCTGGCAATGAAAGAATGGCTCAAATCATCCCGGAGCCAGCGGCTGCCCGACTTGATCGGAACCCTCAGACGCAAACTCCAAGGATACTGGAACTACTACGCCATCCGCGGCAACTCCGCCATGACGGCTAAGTATGATAGGGAGGTGAAATTCCTCCTCTTCAAGTGGCTGAATCGTCGCAGTCAGCGACGCTCCTTCACCTGGAACCAGTTCATCAGCCTTCTCCCTTCCTGGAAACTGCCCCCACCTCGGATCGCCTTCCCATCACCTCAATTGCCCTTGCCCTGGCCGGACACTCCAGCCTAAAATGCCTCGCCAACCCATGTCCAACGCTCTACCTGCGCGTCCATCAGAGGAGCCCGGTGCGGTAGTTCCGCAGGCCGGGATCTGCGAGGGGGGCGCCGGGCAACCGGCGTCCCTAACTTAATGGGTGAAGAAATTTCCTTGACCTCGTGTTGCGTATGCAACACATTTGACAAATGAAGACCGCAGCAGTTCACAGTCGGATTCAGCCTGAAATTAAGGAACAGGCTGAAGGGATACTCCAACGCCTTGGCCTAAGCCCCACCGAGGCGATTCGGATGTTTTACACGCAAATCACATTGAGGAACGGATTGCCGTTCGACGTGTCTATTCCGAATGACGAGACGATTAAGGCTCTGGAAGACTCTAGGAGCGGCCGTAATCTAGAACGATTCAAATCTACCGAAGAACTTTTCGAGAGCTGGAAGGCATGAAAGCGATTTTTCAAACCAGCCAATTCAAAAAAGATTTCAAGAGGATTAAAAAGCGCGGCAACGACTTAAATAAGCTGAAGGAAGTCGTCAGTGCCATAGCCAATAGCGAAGCGTTACAAGAGCGTTATCGTGACCACGCACTCAGTGGGAATTGGTCAGGATCAAGGGACTGCCATATCGAACCGGACTGGATTCTCATCTATCGAGTAGACGGAGAGTTCTTGTTTCTAGAGAGAACCGGTAGCCACAGCGACCTTTTCAGATAAGAAGACACCCAACAAGACGCGATATGACAACCACTACCAGCTGTTTCGTTGAGATGACATTCCGTGACCAGAAGTGGCATCAGGGAGTGACCGTGAGGCGGACGCGAAAGTAGATCCGGGGTGTGGCGGCTTCCACCAGGGCACGCCGAGTTTCGGTGGTGGCGGTGGTGGAGACCTGGGAATCCGGCACGGGTTGCCAAGTGTCGAGGGTGGATGATGTTTCAACGGTCCAGGCTACGCCGGCTTGATCCAGGGGCCGGGAGTAGGTGAACACATAGGCTGGAGGAACCGCCTCGGGCGCAGAGGCCACGGTGGGCGGAGGCAGGGGGGATGGGTTCGGGGTGAGCGGGTGGCCGCCGGTGGCGAACTCGAAGAGATTGCTGATGTCGTCGCCGTCTGGATCATCCGATGGCCCACTGCCGTTGCCGCCTTGAGGGAAATAAACCGCCAGCCAAGTGGCGTAGGTGGGGGTGGTCGGCGGTGTCAACGAGCCGGGGGAAGGAGGCGCCGCTATCCAACTGACCGCAGCGTCACCCCGGCCAACCGGTAGGACGCGGTTGAGTGAGAAGCCGCTGGTGGTGTCGGGCCAAGGTGCGCTGTTGAGGTAATCGGTTTCGTCTTCGAGGGTGAGCGGAAAGTACCCTGGTTCCAGCGGTGGGGGAATGCCGGCGCGGTAGAGGACACATTCGCCCGGCAATCCGAGGGTGTCGGTTGCCCCCCAAGGACCAGTCAGCGCGATTTCGTCGATCAGTCCGTAGGCGGTGCGGAACGCGGCGGCCAGTGCGGCATCTGAGGGCGCAAAGGGAACCACCACCAAGAAACCACCGGCGGGGATCGACTCGGTGGTGAAATCGAAGTCGACGTCGCCACGCAGTCGCCACCGATTGAGCGCGACCGCGGTCGCGGTGGGATTGTGAATTTCGACAAATTCCAACGTCGGCGAATCTTCGATTGGCGAGTGGTGCACCTCATGGATGAGAAGCGGACCGACCCTGGTCTGGCTGTTGAGGGAGCTGAGTTTCGGCAAGGGAGAGGCGGGGCTGGATTCATCGAACAACGTGCGTTGAGCCATGGGGTCGAAACGGCCCGTGCCATCCGGTGAACGACCCAACGATTCGTTCAACCGCCCCGGTCCGATCTCGGCATGATCGTCAAATCGAAGCGCGCCTTCCGTCGTGGACGAAAGCAGCCAGACCGCGGAGTCATGGAATCCATCGAACGAGAACTCGGTTGGCTTGGGCGGGCCGGCGGCGGGATTCCAGGCGCCATTGGGATTGAAGTCGCGTTCGTCGAACACCACCCAACCATCGGCCGGCACTACCGTGCCGTCGGGGATGCGAAACAGTTTGTAGCTGTCGACCGTTTCGGGTGTGACCACGTTGCTCAGATACCAGCCACTGAGATCGACGGGCTTGCTGGTCAGGTTGCGCAACTCGACGGCATCAAGGTATGGCAGTGAAGTGTGGGTCAGGATTTCGTTGATCACGATCGATCGCTCCGGCATGGAGCCGATGGTGCCGGGGCTGCCGTGCACTTCCGACGATGAACGCCAATTTTCCGCGCTGTTGAAATCGGCGTCGGCAAAGAACGTGCCGGCGTATTCCAGCGAGGCCCCTTTGCCATCGGCCCGGCCCGGCCAGGCGCCTTCATCGTTGTAGGCGAACGTTTGGATCGACGTCCCGTCGCGAGCGATCAGCGCGATGGTTTCGCCATTATCATCCAACGATCCTTCGACCCATTCGCCGGCGATTTGGCTTGATGCCGTTGTCCCGTAGCGTGCGACGAAGGCCGCACGGTTTTTGACAATCAGGGCGGTCGCTCCGGGCTTGAGGGTGAACGCATTCAGTTTGAAATGTTGGAACGGTTTGGTCTCGGCGAATCCCGCCTCAGCCAAATTGACGGTGCGTACGCCGTTGTTGCGGAGTTCGATCCATTCGAAATCGGTGGCACTGACGCCGGGCACGGCGGCGGTTTCGGTAGGCGTCGGTTCGAGCGGGTGGTAATTGATGGCGCTGACGGCGAGGTCGCCGGGTCCGGCGAATTCTTCATTCACTAGGTAAAGGCGCTTCACCGGCGCGCTCCAGCGCGTGCCGATGGCCGCTTGGCCGGTGAAGACGGTGGTCACCGAAGGGAGTAAACGGCGAGCGGTGAGCACGGTGGTCTCCGTGAGTGTTAACGGACCGCTGTACGTAGCGCCGGGACTGGAAGCACCACCTCCGGGTGGGCGCGGGTCGGTGCCGTCGAGCGTGTAGCGAAGCGTGCCGGCGCCGGTCAGCGTGACCGGGGTGCCGGAAGCGATCGTCCCGGTGGCAAGACTAGCCGTCGGCGCTGCCGGGATCTGATTGTTGATCCATGTCATGCGACTGTTGAGCCACGATTTCATGTCGGCGACCTCGTTGAGAAACACTCCTCCCCGGGCGGTATTGTCGGGCCATTTGGCCGCATCGCGCGCCCCGGCGGCATTCCCGATTTCCGCCCCCATGCGGTCAGCTAGGGAATTGAGGTTGGCCTGCGACAATGTCTTCTGCCGAAGTTCGGCCCACCGGTCGACCCACGCCTGCACAAAGTCAGGGTCACG
The DNA here is from genome assembly GCA_903954065.1 of uncultured bacterium. Taxonomy (GTDB): domain Bacteria; phylum Verrucomicrobiota; class Verrucomicrobiia; order Verrucomicrobiales; family V1-33; genus CAJBME01. The sequence goes on along the minus strand of CAJBME010000267.1, from coordinate 5,448 downwards.
AAACAACGCGCCCCACCAGTCGCGATTGAAGAAGTATTCGATGTTGCTCCAACTCGTCGGATTCGAGTCGCGTCCGTCGTCCGATCCCAGGGCGCGATCGAAGTCCCAGATCGGACCGGCGTGGACTTTTTGGCCGCGGTCTTTGAAATAATACCCTGAGAGCCGCAGCGCATCGACGTTGTAAGCGACGGCGTTGAGGATGTGGTGATCGATCCACGCCGGGGTGTCGATAAAGTCGCGGTATCGGCGCGTGGTAAAATTGGCGGCGCGTTCGTTGAAGAGGATGGTGTCGAAACTCTGCACATAGTTCTGCAGATAGGTGATCTGCGCCGGCATGTCGGCTTGCGGATCGGGTTCCACCACCACCAGCGACTGGCCGCTTTCCTGATTGGGCACGTTGTTGCTCGTCAACCAGAGTACCTCGTCGCTGTCGGCGCGATCGATCTTGAAAATGTAACCGCCGGTGACCGCCTCACCGAGGACGTCAGCCGGTTCCAGTCCGGTGATGTCGACCCTCTCTGCGCTGGATTTGATTTTTTCCGTCAGCACATACACACCGGCGTAGTCGCTGTAATCGAGTTTGCCGCCATTCTGGTTGTCGAACAACTCGACAAAACGGGTGCGGGGAGCCCAGCGTCCGATCTGCCGACTCAGGTCGTAGATGAACGCGTTGTGGACAAACGTGTTGTCGTAGAGCCAAGGTCCGTTCAGCACCCAATCGCTGTCCGCCGGCAGTCCGAGCAAGGGCACATCGAGATCGGCATTTTGTTCGCTCCAAGTTTCCATGCCGTAGCTTCTTTTCGGAAACCCGCCGGATGACGAGCCGCGGACCCGCAGGCCGGTGCGGACGAACGACACCGGAGCGTTCATGAGCGAGGCAGTACCGCCGGTGGGTTCATAGATGTGGAGTAGGCCGGTTTTGTACTGGCTGTCGTTGCTGTCGGGTGGTTGGCCGCCGCCGTGGGTGTCGGATACGACAATCGGCAGGATTGACGTGAACTTGGAGGTGTTAGCCGACCCCGCGGCGGTTTCCAGAAGGAGGTATTGGGCGGTAAGGCTGCGGCTGCGCTGGCCATTCGCGGTGTTAAAAATGGCGGCGCGCACGAGCAGGCTGGTGCTCACGGGGATCGGGCCGGTGTAGAGCGTTGAGGCGATCGTGGGTTCGGCTAAGATGGCGCCGGAGTTACTAGGCGCGGCGATGACGTAGCGGATTTCCTGGCCCGCGCCAGCGCCGGTCAGCGCAAGGTCAAAGGGTGCGGTAAAGGTGCCGGCCGGCTTGGAATACGTGACCGTTTGTGGAAGTTGGATGGTATGGGTGCCCCCATTGGCCGTCCCCAGCGTCGCCGCACTGAAATACCCAGTCACCCCGGGCCCCCCATCGTCGAGGCCCACCACCAATTTGGCCGAAGCGAAAAGATCGGAACTGCCGCTGCCAGAATTGAGCACTTGGAGCGCGAGCACGTTGGTGCCGGGGACGAGGCTGCTGATCTTCGACGAGAGGTTGAACGACTCGAAGCCTCCCGGGTTATGGCTGCCGGCAGTTGAGTTGAAATTCAACGACCCTTCGGCGGGTGCACTGGCTGACGCGGCCGCGCTCGTGCCACCATTGATCCACGCGTGGAAGCCGTCGTCATAATTGATCTGCAGCGTGAGGCTGACGATGGCGGCAGGATTGGCGATGGTGAATCGCGCGCGCGCGTACGCACTGGATCCAGTGCCGCCGATACCGGTGCCAAGAGCTATGAGGTCCGCGCCAAGCTCGCCCTGCAGGTTTGGATTAGAGCCGTTGTTGTAGTTCATGAACCCGACGGCAAAGGTGCCATTGAGCCACGAGGTGTCATTAAAGCCGGGGGCCCGCCAGGAGGTGCCGAGCGTGGCGTCTGTCGGGACCAACACTTTGACCGCGGTCGGCTTGTCCAGCACGGTGAGTTCGGTCGTTGTCGTTGATGTTCCGTAAGAAATGTCGGTAAACTGCGGTGGATAAACCGGGGTAAATTCACTGGCCGCGGTCAGTCCGTCCGGTTTGATCAGCCCAAGATACTCGCCGTCGGCGGACAAGCTGAAGTTGGTGTGGAGCGGTTGGCCCGCCACACGCCGGTCCTTGCCCTATGCCCAAACGATGAGGTGCCCGTTGGCGGGGACGGTGAGGGCGGGAAATGCCCACTTTGAGGTATTCGCCGCAGTGTCAGTCAAAAACCAGCCGGTAAGGTTGACCGCCGCTGGCCCGGGATTGCGGATTTCGATCCAGTCCGGCCGGTCCCCATCCTCATCGGTGGCCGACGTCCGATTGCTGGCCATGAACTCGGAGATGATCGGATCCGCGGCGGCGGCACCGGGAAGGATTAGGCCTCCAATGAGGATGAGCGACAGAAGACGAAGCATGGGGTCAGCAGTTCGGGGGTTCGGGTCAGCTTGATCGGGTGTGCTCCCGGCCAAATGACCAGTATACCCGAGGTGATCGCAACTCGCACCGGGTTTTGGCAATACCCAAACAAACGCTTGCTGGGCCGGGATTGTCGATGGTTTTCCGTTCGGTTCGTTCTTTTGGCGTACCGTAAATGAGTGGGTGTCTGCGAATGAGTGTCTTCGGCCAGCCAGACGGCCCAGGTTTGCCAAACTGGTAGGAGTCGTTTGATATCCACGTTTGTATATTGGACTTTCAAAAAGGCTAAATGCATGTAATTTTGGATTCCATTAACGACCAATTTTACTCCCTCATTCAGGAGAAAATTCTCGCCTCGCTGGAGGCGAAAATCCCGGTGCTGACACCGCGGGAAGTTCATGTGCCGGGGCTGAGAGGCAAGGCGATGGTTTTGATCGGAATGAGGCGGTCGGGCAAGACGACAGATTGCGATCCTATTCCCGGAGATTGACGAGAAGCACCAAGAGCAAACCCAAGAAGCCGAACAAGTCGAGACACAGCAACCCCCATCAGCCGCCCTGTTTTCATGCCTTTGTCTACATTCAACCTCAACCCCGTGATCGACGCTCGCCCCCGCTGATGGGTTGCGTGCTCTTTGACGTTAGGCATTGCTCGCGCCTCTCCCGTGAACGAGAGACTTCCATTACAGGACATGACCGCCACCTCATGAAACTAAGCCACATTCTTTTAATCCTGACCGCTGTTCTGTGCGGCCAGAAGTTGGCTGCGGAGCCGCTCCCAGAGGCTCCCGTCACGAGCAAGAAGCCCATGCTTTTCGCGAATTACTACACTTGGTATTCCACCAACACCGGCCCGAACCAGACATGGACGCACTGGGTCCGCCATCCGGTTGCTGACGAGATGAACAAGGAGGCGAAGCGCACGGGAAAAGTCGCCGAAAGACTGGAACCCACGGACATCGCCTCGGTCTTCTGGCCGCTTGTCGGTCCCTATAGCAGCAACGACAAGGAAATCGTAAGGTGGCACATCCGCCTGGCCAAGGCAGCAGGCATCGACGCCTTCATGGTCGATTGGTGGGGGCCGCAGGGGTGGGGCTTGGTGCCGGGACTCACACGCATTTCCTTTGAGGAGGTCGTCCTGCCCATCGCCTCTGAGGAGAACTTCAAGGTAGCCTTGCTCGATGAAACCGCGCAATTCACCACGCTCAGCACGTCCAAAGAATGGGCGGCCACTTACCTAAAGAAATTCAAAGACCATCCAGCGTATCTAAAAGTCGACGGCAGGCCGGTGTATTACCTCTACCAAGTCGCCTTCGATCCCAGCCTGACACCGAATAAGTTCGCTGAATTGAAGTCATACGTCGAGGAGCGGGTGGGGCCTGTTTACTGGATGGTGGAGGCGATTTCTAACTCGAATGACGACTTTCGGATTCCCGCTGAATGGCGGCCGGTGGTCGGGCTGGACTCGTTCTCGTTCTACGGTACCTTCAGCATCTTCCCCGCGCACACCTATGATCATCTCACGGCACGCTATGCCAAGGTGGTGAAACAGGCCCATGATTCCGGCAAGAAGATGTGCGTGCCAGTGCATCCGGGACATAACAACCTGAATGAGGGTAATCCCAAACACTACGAGATGCCCCGGCGCGACGGTCAGACCTTCCGCGACTATCTGCGCGCAGCCAGCGATTCCAAAGCGGACTATGTCATGGTGACGAGCTTCAACGAATGGCCGGAGTCCACGGTCATCGAACCTTCTTCGTCGTGGGCAGACCCCTATCAGTATCTAAAAATCCTCGCAGAGTGGAAGGGCGTGGAATTTAGGGCGCCAAAGGAACCCCAACGCGTGAAGCAACTGACCGAATGAGCGCAATGCCTAACAAGGCGCGGCTGGACAATCGCCGGGGCTGGTCTGTGGGCCATGCCTGAGACACGCGGTTATGCGGCGTTCCTTCAGAACGCGGGTCTGTTTTTCCGGGAGAATTCCCAGGGTTTCCACCCTGGGCTGGTATGCGATGCCCCTTCAGGGCATGGGATCCGAAACGCGGTGGCCGGGCCTGTGCCGGAAATGCGGCAGAGGGGCCCGCTACCGGAAACCATCATCGTACAATTTGCCCCAACAGGGCCACACCAATCCGGTGAAACGCGATGTTCCGGCAGGGGCGGTTTAGGCCCAGGGGTGGCTTGGTTTTGTCGTTTAGGTTAGTCCCAGACATAGCGTTCGTTATAATCGATGCCGTATTTTTTGAGCAAGTCGCGATATTCGTCCTGAAAGGTCTGTGTATGGTGGTGTTCCTCCTGGGCGTCGATATAATGAAAGAGTGCCTCCTTCTGGTTCATGCCCACGGAAAATGCCGCGTAGCCGTGTTGCCAATGAAAGGTCGTGAATGCAGGGTCCTGAGTCTTCAGCCATTTACTGGAGGCGGTTTTAACTGATTTCACCGTGTCTGCCACAGATACAGTGCGGGAAAGACGCACCGCCAAATGCACATGATCCGCCACCCCGCCGATGCGATATGCCTCGCAATCACATTGCCGGATCGCGCCCGCGAGAAAGGCGTGAAGTTTTTCACGAATGGAGGTTTCTAGCCACGCATGGCGGTCCTTCGTGCTCCAGATCAGATGGACAAGTAGGTGGGAGAGAGATTGTGGCATAAGGATTTGAGGAGGCGGGTTTTGAGCCCCAGCAAATTCAGTTGGTACGCAATCCTATTTTTAAGCAAGGGGAAATAGGAATGAGAGAGGGGCAATTCACACCAACGTGGCTACACACCAACGCGACGCGACGCGATGCCCCATTAGAGCATGGGATGGGGAACGCGGAGGCGGCACGGTACCGGAAACACGGTGGGCGTGCCCGGTACCGGAAACCATCATCGTACAACATGCCCTAAAGGGGCATCGCATACCAGCCCAGGGCATCGCCCTCGTTCTTACACACATCTTAACTAAATCTGGCGAAGTGAGGAATTTCTAGTATTGAACTGGATGAGAACGGATTGTGAAGTTGTTGAATGGGCGCAACGAGAATCTGAACAAGCGCGTTGCGGGGATGCGAGGCTGACG
>CAJBME010000266.1 GCA_903954065.1 uncultured bacterium | reverse complement strand
GGAGCTGATGCTCGGCATCTTCCAAAACAGGTTCCATCACCGCTTCCTCGGCTTGGGGAAGGTCCACCCATGATCGACACCCCCCAAACCGCTTTTCCATCGTCAACGTGATCGGAACCATCAGTCGGAAAACCCGGACCACAGCCACACTCAAACCAGCCTCCCCTCCATAGCCAAAACGCTCGCGGACAACTTCCTCTTTCCAAATGTGATGCGGCCTCAGCGCCTCCACCATGGCCCAGTCATCCATGCGCCCGCTCCACTCAACGGCAGCCGCCAACCGGATAACGATTTCTTCAGGCCGCTCCAAATCCGCCAACGCCAACTGGCTCGGCTCCCACAGCACCTGCGCCTGCTGCTGGTGAAAATGCGTCGGAAACAGCAAAAAACGATCACGCTGCCATTGAAATCCCCCCTTCCCTTCCGCAATCCCCCCTTTGCGTATCATCAAGGACTGCCGACCCGCCCCCAGCGCGTCGCACACCATCAACCATTCCTTAAAACCTACCACCTCCGATTTAAGCGTCATCATCTTAGCAATTTCACCCTCCTGCGCCCCGCCGCCAACACATTTCTAGTCCTCACCACCCCACATCCTCACCCAACCCACCCGCCAAAAGCCCCATTCCACCACCACTCACTCGCTCAGCCGCAAAAAAAAAGCGATCTCACCCCCTCCACCACACTCCAATAAAGAAATTACTGGAACGCCCACGCATCTCATGCCATCATACCCCTCAGCTCATCCCATGGTGACCGTAGCTCAATGGTAGAGTCCCAGATTGTGATTCTGGTTGTTGCGGGTTCGAGCCCCGTCGGTCACCCCACTTTTCTCTCGTCACATCCACAGGACGCACAAGACCCATATGATTCATATGATGTGCGCCTCCCCTTCCGGATCGAGTCACCCTACAGCCCCTTGACGCATGGAGGCGCTCGAAGCCCGCATCAGTTATACCTTCAGAAATCCACGGCTCCTCGCTGAGGCTCTGACCCATCCCAGTCTCGCTTACGAGACCCAAGGTCCACACTTCGACAACCAACGGCTCGAGTTCCTCGGCGATGCCGTGCTGCAACTCATCCTGACCCGGAAAATCTTTCTGCTCTTTCCTCAATTGGACGAAGGCAGACTGACCAAACTCCGCTCCCAACTGGTCTCCCGTACCGCCCTGGAACGATACGCCCTGCGCATCGACCTCGGTGCCTACCTGCTCATGGGCAAAGGCGAAGCCTCCTCCGGTGGCCGGGAACGATCCTCCACCCTCGCCGATGCCGTCGAAGCCCTCGTCGGCGCCATCTACATGGACTCAGACATCGACGCCACAACCACCGTCGTCATGCACCTGTGCCATGAAGAAATCTCCTCCCTCGACCTCAACCACGAACACCTGAATCCAAAAGGTCGCCTCCAGGAAATCATCCAAGCCACCGGGGCCCCCAGCCCACGCTACGAAATGCTCGATCAACGCGGCCCCGACCACCGCAAAGAATTTGTCTCCCGCGTCTTCTGGCAAAATGAACCGCTCGGCGTCGGTCAAGGCAGTAGCAAAAAACACGCCGAAGCAGACGCCGCTCGCAACGCGCTCAATCACCCCATGGTCGTCGCACTGCTAGTCAAAAATCCCGCTCTCGATCCAAATAGCTCCACCCGCCCTCTCCTCTCTGAACCATGAAGAACTCAGGGAATGACTTGCTCAGAAATACGAATAACTCCCAGCTTTGCGACGCAAGGCGCCAAATCTCACCGCCATTCCCGATCGCTCCCCTCGTTGTTCCCGCCCCGTTTGGCTGTGGAACGCCCCATGGAAGGGCATTGCACGCGTTACTCCCTGTTATTGGCGCCTAGAAGAGTAAGACAGGATTGAGAATCAAATATGATATCATTCTCTCCTCTGTGAAGAACGGGGGGTTTCGGAAATCGTCCGTGCCCACCAACCACACCGAAAACCATTTTTATTGTTAATATAAAAGAAATTCAGAATAGCCTGATAGTTTAACCCTCCAGATTTTCTACCTTTAAACGCCTGCGCTTGCCCGCCCTATGAGTGATTTTGTCTACCCCACCCTCTTCGACGTGGCCGTCATCGGAGCAGGTCACGCCGGTATCGAGGCCGCCCTCGCCGCCCAACGTCTCGGCTGTACGGTCGCCCTGCTCACTCAGAATCTCGATACCGTCGGTCAAATGTCCTGCAACCCCGCCATCGGCGGCGTCGCCAAAGGTCAAATGGTTCGGGAAATCGACGCCCTCGGCGGATTCATGGCTCTTAATACCGACGCCACCGCCATTCAGTTCCGCATGCTGAATCGTACCAAAGGCCCCAGCGTGCACTCCCCTCGCGCCCAGTGCGATAAAAAAGCCTACCAATTCCGGGCCAAGGCCGTCCTCGAAGACACGCCGTCTCTTGAAATTTTTCAAGGTAGCGTGGCGCAGTTGCTCGTTCAAAATGACCAAGTCCAAGGTCTGGTCACTACGCTCGGGCTCGAGCTGCGCGCGCAATCGATTATTGTCAGCGCCGGTACCTTCATGCGGGGGTTGTTGCACGTCGGACTGCGCAATCAAGTCGGTGGTCGACTCGGCGACGGAGTTTCTACTCTGAGTGATTCTCTGCGAGACCTGGGATTTGAGGTCGGTCGTTTCAAAACAGGCACCCCGTGTCGACTGAATGGACGCAGCATTGATTTCTCAAAATGTGAACGCCAGGAAGGTGACGCCGTTGTCCAACCGTTCACGTTTCTACCTGAACGTCTGGCCCGTCGACCCCACGAACTCTTTTCTTTGAATTCATGGGAGGCGGGAGCGTTCCACGTGGAACAATGGCCCTGCTGGATCACGCAAACCAGCCCGGAAACGCATGAGATCATCCGTCAGAACCTCCACCGGTCTGCTCTCTATGCGGGGGTTATCGAAGGCACCGGGCCGCGTTATTGCCCATCTATCGAAGACAAAGTCGTGCGCTTTGCCGACAAATCTCAACACCAGATCTTTTTGGAGCCCGAAGGACGCCATACACACGAATATTACGTGAACGGCACTTCGACTAGTCTGCCTTACGAGGTCCAGTATCAATTCATTCGTTCCATTCGCGGACTGGAAAAAGCCGAGATCATCCGCCCCGCTTATGCGGTCGAATACGATTATTGTCCCCCCACCCAGCTGCGACTGACCCTCGAGACGAAAAAAGTTTCTGGATTGTATTTTGCCGGTCAAATCAATGGTACTTCAGGATATGAAGAAGCCGCGGCCCAAGGATTGATGGCCGGCACCAATGCAGC
>CAJBME010000265.1 GCA_903954065.1 uncultured bacterium | reverse complement strand
GTCTCACCGTACGTCTTTTTTGCAGTGGACCGGATGTGTGGAAGCGGATTCGGATCCGTGTTTTGATCGATGTGGCCTGGGGGCCAAGTGAGGAAATCGGGGCCAACGTACCCGGCTATAGTGGCGGCGTGGCCGCCTGCGTCGTTGTTTAGGATCCGGATCTTCTGTAGCCGTGGGTCGCTGACCCCGGTCGCGGTGCCGAACGTCTCACCGAACGTCTCTCCGAACGTGTTTTTTTGGAATGCGAATCACCGGTTTCGTACTCGCCGACGAGGACGTCAGCGCTCCCGGGCCAAGTGCGGAAACCGGGACCGGTCTCTCTTAAGACCGGCTTTTACCGCCTGGTTTTTTGGTGGTGGGTTTCATGCGGGCGGTGATGGCGAGGATGCCGGGGTGAGTCAGGCGTCGTTCGGCGGTGATGGCGTAGAACCGGGTCTCGATTTCCTTGGTTCGTCCGATTGATGCAAATCCATACCGTTCAATGGCTTCTGAGGCAACGAGTGATGGTAAGGCGATAAAGGCGCTGCCATTGGTGGCGACGATTTTGGCGAGGGCGGCGTCTTCAAACTCCGCGATGACTCGCGGCTGCACGTTGGTGGCGGCAAACCATTTTTCCAAGTCGCGTCGCAGATGGCAATTGTGAGTGGGGAGCACGGCGGGCGCTTCGTCGAGAGAGCGGGGGAAGCGTCCCTTCAGCTTCTTGGCGAGGGCTGGCATCGCGCAGAACGTCACATCGGAAGTGCCCAGCAGATGATTAAAGACTTTGCCCGAGATTCCGGGGGAGGCCGGTTCGTCCGACAACACGACATCGCTTCGGTACGTCGTCAACTGAGCCACGAGATCGGGGAGTTTGCCCTCATGGCAGGTCACTTGGATGGCTGGCTGATGCTCGAAAAGCGGGCGCATAATCTCATAGCTCAAGAGCTTGGGAAACGAATCGACGATGCCAGCGTGGAGGCGAAGGGCCCGTGCGGCTGGCGCTTGCTTTGTTGCGCGCAAGATCTCGCCGCCCAGCGTGAAAATCTCGCCGGCATACCCGAAAATAATGCGCCCAAACTCGGTCAGCACCAGTGAGCGCCCGCTCGTCCGAAAGAGGTCTTCGCCAAGCGCCGCCTCTAGCTGCTGAATCTGGGTGCAGATCGATGGCTGCGAAACCTTCAATTGTTCCGCGGCCGCTCGCAGGCTGCCTTCCCGGGCGACCATCCAGAAGTAGCGCAGGTGATGGTAGTTCAGAAATTCGGTATCGGTGAATGCTTTCATTTTCTCAAAGTGATCATAATATTTTTCGTATTATTCAAACTGTTTTTGGCGAGGCATGATGATGGCGTTCTCCAACAAGATCATGAAAATAACCCCGCAAAACCATCACCACATCCCCTCCGCGTCCATGGTCGAAATGATTACGACGCAGTTAAAGTCGCTGCAGTCCGCATTGCAGATTGATGAAGCCCGGGTGCGGATTGAGCGAAGTCTGACGGCCAGTCCGCCTTTTAAGGTTTTCTTTCATCTGGTTACTCCGGGGCCGGACGTGAGGGCTGGTGCCGCTGATCACACGTTGCGGGCGGCTCTGTTAAAAGCCTTTGCGGCGGTCAGCGACAAGATTGATCTGCGCCATCTCAAACGGGCCCGCCGCCACGCTGTCACCATGGTCACGGCGTTTCCGCGTCGGCTGCGCCCGCGGGAAAATGCGCCGAAGCCTCAGTCGAGGTTCAACGGGCCTCGGTGAGATCGGTCAGGCATCGCTCTGCACACCGGAGCGATATTGGCGGGGCTGGAGCGGGTCCTGATTCCTGTTCGGGACCATGATGGCGCGCCAGCCTACCGATAGAAGTCGATCCAATGCAGCTCGAGGGTGGCGGCTTGATCGAGGAGTTTTTGGGGGAGGGTCACCTCAAAACAGCCGCCTTGGGGCGGCAGGGAGCTGACCGGCTGGCCCTTGGCGTCGAGTCTTCGAATCTCCAGCCAGTAAGGGCTCGATGGCTTCAGGGGAGGTCCTTCCTGACCATTCTTCCACAGGTGAGCCAAGGTTGGGTGGCCACTGTGGCTGAGAACGGAGGCGGAAATTTTGACTTGGCCGGCGGAAACCGTCAATGACTCTAATCCTCCGAGCTGTGCGCGCACCACGACGGTTGCTGGCCAGTTTTCGCGATTCCGTCGGATGGTGGTTCGACCGATCCCGCGGCCGCCATGGAGCGTGATCACGGTCCGCTTGCCCTCGGCTGTGATGGTCACGGGGTGGGTCTCGGGGGGAACGACCTGCAGTGGCGCGGTGCGCTGGGTGGTTTTTGCCGGGCTCCCGGTTGCTTCCGCGGCCCATCCCGGGGTCACGGCGATAATGACCAGCATTCCGAGCGCGGCGAGGGACCTCGACATCGGTGGACCTAGGCGCAGGGAAGCCACAACGCAGTTGAAGCGCGCGGTCGCTCGGGTCAAAATCGACGCGAAACCGCCGTCGAGATCTGGCTGACGACGGGGGATGGAGTCCATGAGGTTTTCTGCTCTACCTTTAACAGTTGGTAGGGTGAGCGGTTTGGGTTGGTCTGAAGCGAAGCGTGCTGGCTGGCGTGTCGCGTGTGGTGGTCTGGAGCGAGCGCCTTTCTGCCCAGCGGGTTTAGCGCGGATGGATGCGCCGTCGTATCAGTTCGGCGATGAAAACTCTGGCGGCTTCGGGGATTGTGGATCCGAATTTAAGCGTCCGGCCTTGAGTCTCCACGAAGATCAGCTGTTGGGGACGGTCATTGACGGTCACATCGGGCGAATGATGAATGCGCACACGCGTGCTCTGATCATACGGATGCCGCCGTGTCCAGGCCAGCGGACCTAGTCGCAACGCGACGGCCAGCGTGCCACCCGAAAACGAGATTTGCCAGCGACCGAACAAGTTGAACAGAATAATACTCACTAATACAATCGTCCCGAGCAAAAACGGCAGACCGAACAAGCTCGAGTACAAATCAAACCTGCCCTTGGCAATCTGCGTGCCATAGATCCCGAACATCGACCCCCCGGACCACACCGCAGTAAAAGGAATCAGAAAATAGACGACGGGAGAAATCTTCTTGTAGATGATCGTCTGTCCGTGAATCACGCTCTCTTCGAGCCGCACTCCCTTGGGCGGATGGAGTTCGTCGACCTCGGCGGCTCCGGCCATCGGGGCGATTTCAGAAAACTTCATGGTCCGGCCGCAGTGGCGACACAGCGCCAAATCCGAAGCGACATTGACATCGTCGAGCGAAATCACAGTGTTGCAATGGAGGCACTTGCAGGAATGGCGTAGGTCCATGGTTGAGTGGGTTGGCGTTTAAAAAGCTTGCTATTTTTGGGGTGGGGGACGGAAGAGTGCGTGTACTGGCGCGGTGCGTATTTCTCCTTGAGGATGCGGCTGATCTCATGACCATTGGAGACCCCCTTTTTTTAATGATGTCCCATTGTTTTAATTCTACCTCATGCTCATTCGGTCTTTGTGGACTGACACTTTTTTTGGGTATAGCGATGGTGTCGATGGCGGCGGAGCCGGCGGTGCACTTACTGGAAGGCGAATCGCTGAAGGTACTAAAGTCGTCGGGGCGTGCGGAGCGTCAAGATTTGAGATCCTTTGGTGAGGGTGGGTGGAGTGGAGACGCGCAGCTGTGGTGGACGCAGGCGCAACCTGGGGATGAGCTTGAGTTGGAGGTGACCGTGCCGGCGGACGGGCTTTACCGGATTGGCGCTGGGCTGACGAAGGCGGTGGATTACGGCATTTTCGATATTTCGCTGGATGGCGTGAAACTGGTGGAGGCGGTGGATTTTTTTAATGACGGGGTCAAGCATACCGGGGTGATGGCGCTGGGGGAGGCGGTCTCGCTTACGGCGGGGGCTCACCGGCTTTCTTTCACGCTCACGGGGGCTCATGAAGCGGCCATCAAGAATTACATGTTGGGTTTGGATTATGTGATGCTGGCTCCCGGTGGAACGGCGGATCTGGCGGCGCTGGCGCCCCCATTAAAGTCGGTCAAACCAGCGGCACCGGCCGTCAAGGAAGGGAATCGACTTGATGTGCAGCCGAAGTCACCGGCGGAGCAATTGGCGACTTTTGTCGTGCCGGAAGGATTCACAATGGAGCTAGTGGCGAGCGAGGAAACCGGGCTGCCGAAGCCGGTCATGACGGCATTTGATGATGCGGGGCGGATGTGGTCGGTGACGGCGACGGAATACCCTCGTGACCAAGAACCAGCTGTTTGGCAGCGGCCAGCGAATGATCGGGTGGTGGTGATTGATGCTCCGCTGGGGCCGGGGCCGCATACGGCGAGATCATTTGCGGAGGGCATGGTGATGCCGATGAGTGTGTTGCCGTACGGTCGAGGGGCCTTGGTGGCCCAGGGTCCCGAGATCTTGTATCTTGATGACCGTGATGGTGATGGAAAGGCGGACGACCGCAAGGTGTTGGTTCGTGGGTTTGGGGTGCAGGACACGCACACCTTGCCGCACCAACTGACGCAGATGCCAGGTGGGCGCATTGTTTATTCACAAGGAGTACTGAATCAGGGCAAGATGACCGATGCTTCGGGGCGGGCCTTTGAATTTAACAAAACGTTGATCGCCTCGATGAAGCCGGACGGCACGGACACGCATATTATTGGGGCGGGCTTGAATAATATCTGGGCGTGGGCGCACAGTCGGACCGGCCGGGTATTTTTCCATGAGGCCAACGATCTGGGGTACAGCATGGTGCCATTTGAGGAGGATACGACCTATCCGAGCTTCATTGAAACGAAGTTGCATCCGGCGTCGCCGATGCATCCGCCGACGGCGCAGGACCTTGATTTGGGAGGCACTGGGTTTTCGGGTATGGCGATATGCGACAGCCTAACCGGCTCCTATCCAGCGCCGTGGCAGGGGTTGTTTTATGTGGCGAATCCGATTTTAGGCAAGATTCATGCTGTGCGTGGCACGTTGTCGGCTGCGGGGGTGTGGAGTTTTGCCAAGGCGGGTGATCTGGTGACGTGTGAGGATCAGATGTTCCGTCCGATCGCGATTACCTTCGGTCCGGATGGATGTCTTTACATTACAGATTGGTATAACCGGATCATTTCTCACAACGAAATTGCCCGCGACCATCCCGCCCGCGACAAAGAACGCGGCCGGGTCTGGCGCGTTCGGCATCAAAGCCAGCCGGCGCCTCAGGTTCTGGACATGACAAAGGTCGCCACCGCGGCGCTTCCAGCCCATCTGACCGCGGACAATACGTGGGAAATGCGGGCCGCCTGGCACCAGATCGGCCAGCGTCAGGCCAAAGAAACCATTCCCGCGCTGGTGGCCTTGCTGAAGGATGAAAATGTCGCGGTCGATGCGCGCATCCACGCCCTTTGGTCGCTGGAGGAACTGGGGCATTTTGAGGCCAGCTTGTGGCGCCAGTTGCTCGCGAGCTCATCGATCGATCTGCGGCGTGAGAGTATTCGGGCGATGTCCTCGTTGCGCGTGCCTGAAGACATCGGCTTCACTTTGCTGCAGCCGCTCGGCTCCGAAACGAGCTGGACCGTCCGTTATGAAATCCTTCGGTATTTCCGCCGCGCGGCGGGGCCGGTCGTGCCCGAGCATGTCGCTTGGCTCAACCAGGCGATGGTCAGTCCAGCGCCCCAAGATAGTGTGGCCGGATGGAATGGGTCATATTTGGCGCTCGGAGGGTCATACGAACGAGCCTTTCATGATTTCCTGCTCATGCTGGCCGAAACCAAATCCGGCGCCGCGCTGGCCGCGGAATCGAAGTGGGATACAGTTCTCTCCACGGATCCGCCGCCCACGGTCGAGCAGACGGCGCAGGTGGCAAAACGATTGGCGGCCGTCAAGGCGGCGCTTCCCATGGCCAAAGCGGCCGATGGCCAGGTGTTGGTGGAAAACATTTGTCTGACCTGCCACATGATTCACGGCCGCGGCGTGGGATTTGCTCCGCCGCTGGACGGCTCGGCCCGCCGGGATCTTGATGGTTTGCTCACGGCTATCGTGGCGCCCAATGCCGCGGCGGAGAATGTGTTCCAACTCTATCGGGCCGAGAAACACGATGGGACTCTTATTGAAGGTTTTAAACGCACGGAGGACGTCAATGAGCTCACCATCCTCCTGATGGGTGGAGTTCCGGTCAAAGTGGCGCTCGCAGACCTTAAAGCTGCCGGCTATATTCGGGGCCGTTCCATGATGCCTGACGTGACCGGTGCCATGACCGATGTCGAGGTGGCCTCGATCGTGGCGTACCTGCAGACTGTGCCGTGACGGCTGGTCGAGCGCTCGCTGGGGCGGCGTGGTTCATCCGTGTCGCCAGAGTCCTCACCGACTCGATGCTCAGGGCAGGCGGGTTTCGTGAGCGCCGAAGGCGGAGTACTCATTGGGCGTGCAGGTGAGGAGGATGACCTGCAGGCCACGAAGCGAGGCGAGGCTGAGCATGCGTTGCAATGATTGGACGCGTTCGGGGTCGGTGTAGGCGAAGGCGTCGTCGAAGACGACGGGCAGGCAGCCATCGTGATCGGCGGCGAGGATTTCGGCCATGGCGAGCCGGGTGGCGGCGGCCACTTGTTCTTTGGCCCCGCCGCTGAGGGAGTCGAAGTGGAATGTGTGTCCCCCGGGACGGATGAGGTCGAGGCTTTCGATGCCGGATTTTGACAGACTGACGCGGGCTTCGGTGCCATGGCCGAAGAGGCACTGGAGGTAGCCGGAAATCTTGGCGGCGAGCGGCTCGACGAGCGACTGGTTGATGGAGTCGCGGGAGGCGACAAAATGGTGGTGGAGCATGGCGACGGCGCGGGCTCGGCGGTATTCGGAGGCGAAGGTTTCGCGTGCGGCTTCGGCCCGGGCGTGGGCTGTTTGGACGTCGGTTTCGGGGTCGCTGCTGCCATCGAGGGTGAAGCGGCTGCGGGCGATGAGCTGTTGGTTTTCGGCGTCGCGGCGCCGGTTTTCTTGTAAGCTGAGGGCGCGTTGCAGCCGTTGTTGATCGGAGGCTAGAGTTTCCGGGGACAGGGAAGCCACGGCTTGGCGGGTGGCTTGTAGTTGACTGGCAGCGAGTTGTTCGGCTTCGTGAGCGGTGGCGATGGCTTGCAGGCGGGTGGTGGCTGGGCCGTTGTTTTCCTCGTGGATTCTGATTTGGGTTTCCAGGTCGCGTTGGTTTTGCCGGTCGGCGGTGATTTGGTTCTGGTGTTGTTGGTGGGAGTGGGTAGCGGTCTGCCATTGATCGTGGGCGGTTTCGGCGGCTTGGCGGGCGGCGGTTTCGTTGGTTTCGGCGGCGGCCAGGGTGGAGCGGGTTTCGGCGAGGTGGGTGTCGGCTTCGGCGAGAGTGGTGATGGTGTGAGCGGCCGGATCGGAGCCGGCGAGGGCCTGGCGGCGGGCGGCTTCGGCGCAGGCGCTTTCCCGTTCGGCGGCGGCGTGTGCGATTTCGGTGGCGATGGTTTCGCCACCGAGATCTTTCCAGCGGAGGTGGAGCCGGGTTATCTCCGGCTCGAGCTGTTGCCGTTGTTCCAGAATGGTCGCGGCTTCTTCCACGTCGCGCACGGTGTGAGTGAGAAGGGCGGCTGCCAGCGCGAGACGGGTGGTTTCGGCTTGGGCGCGGCAGTCGGCGAGCGAGGTGCCTCCGCCTGGGTGAATGCGCACGCAGGTGCCGTCGCTGGTTTTCAGTTCACCGACATCGGTAAGAATGGTGGTGGCGCCCGGCGCGAGCGGGATGCCATCGAGGAGTACGGGCTGAGGAGAAGCGATGATTTCGAGACCGGTGGCCATGGCCTCGAGGGTGGTTTGGGCGTGGCTGGCGTCGCGTTCGAGCTTGCGCAAACGGGTGATGTTCGGGCCGGTCAGGACGGGCAGGGGCGAAAGCCTAGCCTGAAGGGCGTTGAGCTCGTTGCGGATGGACTCGACGGTGGTGGCGCGATCGAGAACGCGTTGATGGGCGGCTGTTTTGTCGAGGGTGGCGACGATGGCGGCGGCGAGGTCATGTTGCAGGCGGGCCTCGCGCGTGCGGGCCGCCGATTCGCGCAGTGTGCGGGCGGCGGTTTCGGACCGGATCTGTGCGGATTTTTCGGTGGCGGCGAGCTCGGCGAGTTTCTCTTCGGCTGGGCGCAACAACTGGGCACTGGCTGCGTGTGCTTGCTGGAGATCAAGAATGCGGGTGTGGGCTTTGGCCAGCTGATCACGGCGGGCGGCGGCATGTTCTTGTTCCTGACGCTGAACGATCTCCTGGCGGCGCAGCTCTTCGACCTGGCGGATATTTTGGTCGGTGGCGGCCAGCTGAGTGAGCAGGGCGGGCCGGGCGGCCGCGGCTTCGGCGATGTCGCGCTCGGCGCGGGCGTGATCCTGCACGGCCTGATGGAGGCGGGTGGCCGATTCGGTGGCGAGCTGCAGCGCGCGTTCGGCTGCTTCGAGGTTTTCCCGGGCCAGCTCTGGGCTGGAGCCGGCTTTGGGTTTTCCGGTGGCGGTAAACAGGGAGTCGTACAGGTCGGCCATGTGAGCGGCGACGCGCTGGTCGTGGGCCGACTGCATCACGGCGCCTAGGCCGTCTTTTTGGAGCCGCTGGACGAGGGTGTCGGTGTGTTCGGTGGCATAAGCGGCCGGATCCGCGCCAGAACTTCCTTGCCACACCCAGAGATGGGCCCAAAGCGAGGCCAGCTGACCAGCGGCCCCATGACCGCCCGCGGGTTCGATCTTCAGCAACTCAGCCAACTTGGATTCGGCCTCGGCATCGAGCAGCGTGATCTGTCCCTGGCTGGTCAGCCGGGTGCTGCCCCTGGAGATAGCAAATCGTTTTTCCAGTTCCCACTGGCGGTCGGCGGCCTCGAAATGGAGGATAACCTCCGGATCGCCGAGGTGAATGGTCGAGACCATTTCTTTTTGTATTTTGCCTCCGGTTTTGGCGCGGAGGAAGAGGGCGCGGTGAGCGGCCTGCACGAGGGTGCTTTTGCCAGATTCATTCCGGCCGCCGATCAGGTTTCTGCCGGGCTCGAATGTCACGGTCAGGTTTTGGTGGATGCGGTAGTTCCGCACAGTGATGGACAACAAACGCATGGGGGGCGGTGGACGGTGAGAACGGGGGCGGAAAAATGGAGGGAGGCGGGCCGTTGGTGGGTTTCAGGCCATGGCGGCGTGCAATTCGCGCAGGGCGAGGCGGGCGATGGCGGCTTCTTCGGTGTCGCCATGGATTTTCGCGACGAGTTGGGTGGCCACGCTGGAGATGAGTGGGTCCTCGGTGCGGCGGGTCAGGGCGGCGACCTCGTCTTCGGACGGGGCGATGGTCACGCGCTGATCGAGTTTGAGGCGCACGAGACGTTCTTTCCATGTTTCCAGCAGTGATTCCAGCCGGGCGGCGGCTTCGAGGCCGAGGGTTCCTTCGAGTGACAGCAGGATGAGGTGCTGATCTCCGCGGGTAGCGACCATGGCATCGAGGCGGGAGGAGAGCAGGTCGAGGCTGGCGTCATCGGAGAAGCGGAACGCTATTTGTTTCCACTGGCAGGTGGTACTGGGGATTTTTTCCACGACGGGCAGCTGGCCTCGGGTCAGGGTGACGCGGAGCACGTGGCCCGGGTCATTGGCTTCGCCTTTGGGAAAGCGGTCGGTTTCGGGGGTGCCGCTGTACCATGTTTTGGCGTTGATTTGTTTGGTCCCATGCCAGTCACCCAGAGCGATATAATCGATGGCCTCGATTGGTAGGCTGGAGAGGTCGATCCAGTTGGCGACGGAGGGCAGACCGTCTTCTTCTTCTTGGACTGAACCAAACCCTTGGATGGTACCATGGGCGAGGACGATGCGGGGGCGGTCGTCTGGTAGCGAAGGGTCGTGGAGGGCCTGGCGAATCCAGGCCGTGGGGTCGCCCGGCTCATGACGGCGGAGCAGGGGGGCAGGGAAGAGGATGGCCGAGTCCAGAATGACCGGCTTCGGGGTCAGCAGGACGTGCAGGTTGGGGGCGAGTTCTTGTTTTTCCCGCTGGAAAAACTCCTGTTCCCACAAGCTGTCCGGGCCGCCGTGATCGTGGTTCCCAGGAATGACAAAAACCGGGATTCGCAGCGAGCCAATGGCGGCACACGCCGATGAGATGGTGGCTTTGGTGACATGCGGGGAGTCAAATAGATCACCGGCTACCAGCAGTAAGGATGCTTGCGTCTGATCGATGGTGTCGGCCATGGCGCGCACAGTCCGCAACCGCTGGTCCTGCAGACGGTGGCGTTTGGCTTCGTCCTGCAGACTGCCAAAAGGTTTTCCCAGCTGCCAATCGGCGGTGTGAAGCAGAGTCAGTGACATGGATGCGGGTCATGGATGTGGGAGGTTCGGGATGCGAGGGCTATCATGCGGCGAAATGGGCGGTCGACATGCACAAAATGCGATTTGCGGTGAGGTGGGCGCTGGCAAGGGCGCGCGAGACTGGCAGCACGCGCTCAGCGCGTACTCAGCGCGCGCCGTGCGATCTGGATGATCAGGGTATGGAGGGTGGAGTCTCAGCAACTGGCTGATGTGATCTCGGGTGCCTCGGTGATTGCGTCGGGGCGGCATCCGGCTCAGTATAGAGCTGATTTTATGTCGATTCCCCCACCGCCGTTGGCGCCGCCGTGCATTCCTGACCATGAGGTTTTGCGATGCATTGGGCGTGGGTCGTATGGGGAAGTGTGGATGGCGCGGGCGGTGACGGGCGTCTTACGGGCGGTTAAAGTCGTGCGGCGTGCTGACTTTGAGATGGAGCGGACGTTTGAGCGGGAATTTGAGGGGATTCGGAGTTTTGAACCTATTTCGCGCAGCCATCCTGGTTTGATTGACATTTTGCATGTCGGGCGGAATGCGGAGCAGGGGTTTTATTTTTGTGTGATGGAGTTGGCGGACGACCGGTATGCGGGGCGTGCGATTATTCCGGCTGAGTATGAGGCGCGCACGTTGGGGACCGACAAGAAGGACAGCGCGCATTTGGGATTGGATACGGTGATTGAGGTGGGGTTGTTATTGGCGGACGCGCTGGCGCATTTGCACCGGCATGGGTTGATTCATCGTGATGTGAAGCCGTCGAATGTGGTCTTTATTGACGGGGTGGCGCAGTTGGCTGACATCGGGTTGGTGGCAGCCTATGGGCAGCGGACGTATGTTGGGACTGAGGGGTTTGTGCCACCTGAAGGGCCAGGTACGCCGCAAGCGGACACGTATTCGTTGGGGATGGTGTTGTATGAATTGAGCACCGGGCAGGACCGGCTGGAGTTTCCGGCATTGCCGGATGACATGACGCGGGTGGGCGACCGGAAGAAGTGGCGGGCGTTGAATGAAGTGATCTGTCGGGCGTGTGCGCCGGACCCTAACGATCGTTATCCGGACGCGCATGATATGGCGGAGGATTTGCGGCGGGTATTGCATGGCGGGCGGAAGCGGGCGCGGGCGGTGGTGGTGCGCAAGCGGGTGTGGTTGGCGGCGGCGGGGTTCGGACTGCTGATGTGGGCGGGGTGGGAGCCGGGGGGCTGGCGTCGAGGGGATTTTCGAAACCGGGTCGAGCCGGCGGCGAGTGAGGAGGTGGCGGTGGGTCCGGAGGAATTTGTTTTTGTCGGGCCTCCATTGCCGCCGTTGCCGGAGGTGGGGCGGTTGCGGTTGACGACGGATCCGGCGGGGGCGGAAGTATGGATTGCGGGCGAGCGGCGAGGCGTGACGCCGCTGGAGGTGGTGGATGTTCCGGCGGGGCCGGTTCCGGTCACGCTGCGGCTGGCGGAGTATCGCGAAGTGACCCGCATTGCGAATATTGTGGAAAACCAGGCTTCCGAGTTGGCGACACCGCTCGAGTTTTGGAACCCCCCGCAGGTGGGCCAGCCGTGGCGCAATAGTTTAGGGCTCGTTTTTCAGCCGCGTGGGGCTGAGCATGTGGCGATGTTGCCGACGACGCGCGAGTGTTTTGTGCAGGCGCATGATGGGCAATTTCGCGAAGGGGAAGTTTTGCCGTGGAGGCCACCGGGGGAGACGGCGACGAGTTTTATTGTGTTTGTGCCGCGGCGCGATGCGGAGACGTACCGAACGTGGATTGAAGAGGCCGATCGGAGGCGCGGGTTTTTCAGTGTTGATCATTATTATCGGATTGAGGAAGTGGGGGAGGGCATCAGTCCGACGAGGGATGATACGACCCGCGATCATTTGTCTTTCCGGCTGGTGGCGGGGCTGCGGCAATTTGGCGAAGTTGTCCTGACCTCCACGCCGGCGGGGGCGGAAGTGTACGAAGGAGACATCCTGATTGGGGTCACGCCATTGACATTGTCACGCCGACTGGTGGGGCCGGTAGTCTTTGAAGTGCGGCTGGGCGGGCATCACGCGCGGCGCCTGGAAGGAGAAATTAATCCAGCGAAGCGGCTCGAGTTGGAGGCCGTGATGGAACGCAGTTTGCTGGCCATGTTCGATCAGGAATGGCAGAACGGGCTGGGGCAGATCTTTCGGCCGATGGGCGGATTGCAATTCAGCATTTGGGAGACGCGGGTGCGTGATTACGAGGTTTTTCTGGCCGCGACCGGCCGCGCACATGCCACGGATCTGGACCAAGGGCCGGATCATCCGGTGGTGGAAGTGGATCGTGAAGATGCCCAGATGTTTTGTAAATGGCTGACCAGTAAAGAGATTTCGGAAGGAAGACTCGAGTCGGGCTGGGCTTACCGGCTGCCGACGGACGCGGAATGGAGTCTGGCCGCCGGGGTTCCCAACGAACGGGGTACGACCCCGATGGAGCGGAATTCGCGGATTCGTGGCGTGTACCCTTGGGGGTACGTCTGGCCTCCGCCTCCGCAAAGCGGCAATTTTGCCGATCAATCCGTCGCAGGTAAAGTCTCCCTCGAAAAGGCGGGTGACCGGTTGCTGCCAGGTACGGACGCCTTCACGTTTACTTCGCCGGTTGGCAGTTTCCTGCCCTCGGCTTCCGGACTTCACGATCTCGGAGGCAACGTCTGGGAGTGGGTCGCGGAAGATTTTGGCGGAGGTACGACCACCAGCAACTATAGCACTTACGGCGTCGTGCGCGGCGGTAGCTGGGCTGATTATAAAAAGAACACCCTGCTGAGCAGCTTTCGCAGTGCCGTGCCCGTCGCCCAGCAGGAATCCAACATCGGATTCCGCGTGGTGCTGGACCCAGGGCCGGAAAAAGTGCCGCCTAACTGACCACTTTCTTCACGAAACACGCCTTCAGCCCGATGGCTATGCCATTCATCTTGCACGAAATTTCGTGGTCCCCTTCAACAAGGCGGATCGGCTTCGATTTGGTGCCGACTTTGAGGACTTCAGAAGAACCTTTGAGTTTCAGATCCTTGATCATGGCCACAATGTCGCCGTCCGCCAGGACATTGCCGTAAGCGTCCTTGACGACGCGCTCCGCATCCGGTTCATCGAAAACGTCCCCCCGGGCCCACTCATAACTGCAGGTTTCACACTCATAATGAGCAGGATGTTTGAGAACATCTGTCATTTCGCAGATCGGACACTTCGGATTAATCATACTTATGCACAGAAGCGGTGACTGCCGCCAAACTCAAGTGCGTAACCTTGAAAGGTGGATCAATCTGAGACACCCACTTTTGTCGCCGACGGGCAGTCAATGAGTGGGTGTCTTGCGCTGGTTTTTAGCAGCAGCTGGAGCCCGTGCAGCATCCTGTCTCGGTGGGAGTGGGCGACGGTTGATTTCTGGATGCGCCCTTGGTGGCCTCTAGCGTCACTGAGCGAAAATCGATGCCATTGACCGTGCGCCATGGCTCGGCGTCACGCTTCAGGATACGGATGCTGTTGAAACCGGCCTGAGTGAACGCCTCGATAAAACTTGTTTCGGTGAGGGCGCCTGAAATGCATCCGCTCCAGAGTTCAGGGTCCTGTTGCATGGCTACGGGAACATCCTGATCACTCACAATATCCGAGATGACAGCGCGTCCGCCGTTTTTAAGAACCCGGAAAATCTCGGAAAAAAGGTCCCTTTTGGCGCTGGTGGCCACGAGATTAAGCACGCAGTTGGAGACGACGACATCGACCGACTGATCAGCCACGAGCGGCTGGGTGCAGCGCAGTTCCTTGACCATTTCTTCCACAGCGAGGAAGGAGGTGGCATCGGTGATCGGCGATGAGACGAGGAGCTCATCGAGTTTTTCCAGATCGAGCTCAAGGTCCTGGATCCGGCCTTTGCGAAATTCGACCGTGGCATACCCCAGGCGTTCGGCCACAACGGGCGCGGCCCGGCGAGCGACGGCAAGCATCTCATCCGTCATGTCGATGCCAATGACACGCCCTGTGGGGCCGACAATTTGCGCGGCAATAAAGCAAATCTTGCCAGTGCCGCTGCCGAGGTCGAGCACCGTCTCGCCCGGATGAACATGTTGCGAGGGATCGCCGCAGCCGTAATCGCGCTCGATCACTTCGGCCGGAATAATCTTGAGCAGCTCCGGACGATATTGGACGGCGCAGCAGAGCTGCTGTTCGAACACCCGGGCTCCGGCAGCATAGCGGGATTTGACCGCGGATTCGGTGTGAAGTGGATTCATAAGAAAATGGCCTTTAGCTTAAAAGCGGCTGGGTGACGGGCAAGAAATCGTTTGGTTAGAATACCAAAAATGGGATGCAAGATGGGGCGGCCGCGGGAGGATCAGTGACATGACAGTCGCTCAACTCAAGCTTTCCGCTTCGTCAGAGAATTCTCCGCCCGCCGGCCTGTCGGACGAGGCCCGGGCTTTGTGGTTCGTCCACGCAGACCGCTGGGAGGAAGCTCACACCATCGCCCAAGACATCGATACGCCAGTAGGCTCATGGATCCACGCGTTGCTGCACCTGATCGAAGGCGATGAAAACAATGCCCGCTATTGGTTCACCCGAGCAGCGCGTCCATCCGTCCGTCCGTCGGAAATCGAAGCTCTCTGGACCCAAATTGCCGAATGTGTGCTTAATGATTAAATTATTGATAACTAAGGATTTATATATTTTATTTACATCTTAAATAGAAAATCTTCAGGCTCAGGGTTAGATGGTTTGGCCGACGCTCGGGTCGTGGAGGTGGATCGAATCGCTGGCTTCGCAGGCGCAGGGCTCTTCAACGGTGTCGTAAAAAGCAGCGGCTCTTCTTCAGGATGAAATGGTTTTGATGCGGACGAGCCTGTGTCCGGTGACGGGGCCGGCAATCCAGGTCTCTCGGGCATCGACTCCTGCTCGGCGCCTCTTGATGTGGTAAGGTCGACGATGGGGGTGTCGACGGTGGGGGTGTCGACGGTGGGGGTGTCGACGGTGGGGGTGTCGACGGTGGGGGTGTCGACGGTGGGGGTGTCGACGGTGGGGGTGTCGACGGTGG
>CAJBME010000264.1 GCA_903954065.1 uncultured bacterium | reverse complement strand
TTCTGCGAAGAAGTCAAAACGGACGACAAAGGGAAGAGTGAAACGATCACCGTGCTGCGCCTCCACCCCCGGGTGGCCCCGATCAAAGTCGGCATTTTTCCGTTGCTCAAAAACAAGCCTGAACTCGTGGCCAAAGCGCGCGAAGTCCATGCCCTGCTCCGAAAATCCATGGTGTGTTTCTATGACGAGACCGCCAGCATCGGCCGCCGCTATGCCCGCCAAGATGAAGTGGGCACGCCCTTTGGCGTGACTGTTGATTTCGAGACCCTCGGGGAACAAGGGCCGGAGTTGCAGGACACAGTGACCGTCCGCGAGCGCGATGGGGGCGCCCAGCATCGCGTCAAAATCAGCGATCTCCCAGCATGGCTAGCGCAGCGGCTGGCGTGATCAGCGGCTTGCCTTCACCCTCCTGTTGTTTCCGCCCTGGCCGCAGGGATGGTGGGCGGCGTCAGCGATGTGCACAGAGAAGCTGAAGCCGGGTCTAAAATCACATGGCAGCAGCCATGTTGGCGTAAAATCGAGGCTGGGACCAGTGGTGAGATGGGGCCTTCAAGGCTGTCGCGGACGGCGATGGCCTTGCGTTGGTCGGGTACGGTGACGACTAGTGCTCTGCTTTTGAGGAGTTGCCGAATGCTCATGCTGAGAGCTTTGCGGGGCACGGCCTCGAGTGTGGGAAACCATCCTTCACCCAGTTGCTGGCGGCGGCAGGCGTCATCGAGTTCCACGACCAGATAAGGTTCTTCGGTGGTGAAGTCAGCGGGAGGGTCGTTAAAGGCGAGATGGGCATTTTCCCCGATGCCGATCATGGCGACATCAACGGTTTCTTCCGAGAGGAGCCGCCCCATGCGGGCACATTCGGCGGCTGGATCGGGGGCTTCGCCGTCCAGATAATGAAAGGCTCTGACCGGCACTGGCAGACGTGCTTGAAAGCGCTCCCATAAGTACCGCCGGAATGAGGCTGGATGCGTCACAGGCAGGCCGAGATATTCGTCCAAATGAAAAAACGTTACCTTCTCCCATGCTAACCCGGGGGCGGCCGCCAAAGCGTGCAGCATGGACGCCTGCGAGGCCCCAGTGGCCAGAATCACCGACGCCCCTCCACGCTGGGCCACCGCCGCACGCATCATAGCAGCCCCCAGCTCCGCCGCTCGAAGGCCCGCGGCCGCGGCGTCCGGCGCGCACTCCACCCGATATCCTTCAGAAATAAAGCTCATGGGTCCAAGCGTCGCTCATCAGAATGATTTTTTAAAATGCTCTTGAACATATTTTCGGCCGGGAGTTTGATTGGAGTTGCTGATTCTAGGGGGATTCCTTACGCTTCGGTGACGGTTGATTGGAAGCCGGAATGTCCGGGCCGAGAAAGCCGCCTTGTTTAGAACATAAAATAATAATAGCATATAAACCCATAACTCAATGAAAATCAACAAACAGTCGAATAAAGGGTTCACCCTGGTCGAACTGCTCGTGGTCATTTCGATCATCGCGCTGCTCGCTTCGGTGGCCCTTCCGGTCATGAACACGGCTCGTATGAGTGCCGCGGTCACGACCTCCACGCTGCAGGCGGGCGGTATTCACAAGGCCCTCATGTTGTATGCAAATGACAACGAAGGGACATTCCCTATTGCGGAAAACAGCGCCAACGACGCCTTCCGCAAGATGTTCCCTGACCAGCTGCAGGAAGAAAAACCATTTTACGTGCAGAATTCAGCCTGGCACGCGAGCTCCAAGGGCGGCAAAGGACCGGATGGTGACATCGGCAACAAACCCGACTTCGCCCAGTGTCTGGAGCGCGGTGAGAACCATTGGGCTTACCTCAGCGGTCTGAATACGACTTCGACCTCCAATCTGCCTTTGTTGGCGGACGGCTTCTCGGAGCAGAAAGGACAATACACCGACGTGCCGAACAAGAAAGGTGGCGTCTGGAAAGGTACGAAAGCCATCATCGTGTACGTGAGCGGCGCCGCCAAAGCGGAGCCTATCAAGTCCGCCGATAACTTCAAAGTGATGGCGACCCGCGGTGGTCAGAAGGTTGAGCTGTTCTCCACTGGTTACAGCGAAGAAATCGACCAGAACAACCTCTTCAATCCTGAAGAGTAGTCTGGACTGCGCTTGACTGTCACGATGGCCCGGTCTCCCGATGAGGGGGCCGGGCCTTTTCTTGAAATCTTATGGCATGCACATTGGAGTATGAGCGGGCGCATTGGCTGGCGGGAGCCCGGTGGGTGGCGGGTGTGGACGAGGTGGGGCGCGGCTGTCTGGCGGGTCCGGTGGTAGCGGCGGCGGTGGTGCTTCCTTCTGATTTTTGTCACTCGGTTCTCAATGATTCCAAGAAGCTGACCCCAGCGCGAAGAGAGCGGATTTTTGGCGAGCTACAGGCTGACTCGCGGGTATTGATTGGCATCGGGTCCGCTGATGTGGAGGAGATCGACCGTTTGAATATTTTGCGGGCGTCTCATTTGGCGATGGAGCGCGCGGTACGGGCGTTGCCGGAGCGGCCTTGCGCTTTATTGGTTGATGGCCTGCCCATGGTGCCATTTCCTTTTGTTCATCAGGCTGTTGTCGGTGGGGATGCGCTGAGTTTGTCCATTGCCGCGGCCAGTGTCATCGCGAAGGTGACTCGGGATCGATTGATGACAGCGGCCGACCGGCAGTTTCCGGGTTATGGTTTTGACCGGCACAAAGGTTACGGAACGGCGGCCCATCTGGCGGCGCTGGCCTCGCTCGGGGTGACACCTCTTCACCGGCGCAGTTTCGCTCCGGTGAGGCAGCTCATGTTGCCGCTCTGATTGTAGGTTGGCGCTGATTTCAGGCCGGCGACGGGGTGCGTTCTGCGCGCGGTCTCACGGTTGGGGGTGTCGGGCTGGTGGCAGTCGTCGCCGAGGTGCTCATTTCCTTCATCAAGGCGAGGGTCAGGGCATTTAAAAAATAATCGCGCAACAACTTCCCGCGCTCCGTGCTGAGAGGTGGGGTCGAGTGAGGGCTGGAATCGCGTTTCATCGTCATTAAGACGTCGCGAGACGGTGATTTATTGTAACTCTTCGCTAAAAATCGTATTGATCCCGGCCGTCACCCAGCTGCCCCGATCGTGGATGAGGATACCGTTCCATGTTTTTGGAAGAAATCGATCATGGCGTGGCGCGTTTCCAAGTGATGAAAGGTGGTTTCCGCCTCGGGTTGGCGCAGGATTTCCCGAAGGCGTGGGAGTCGTTCGCCTGCCGATTGGGCATCGTAGCTATTAAAGGCGATGCGGTGGCGGTGGAATGGATCCAACGGCTGGCCTGCGGCATCGAGCAGCTCGGTGATTTTTGGGTTTTTTCTGGTCCCGGTGGTACGCACGGTGAAGCCCATGAGATTCCGACTGTTGCGTTCGCTGGTAAAGGCTTCTTCAAGGATGACGACTATTTCGGCGTGAGTGAGCGAGCTGGTAACGACCCCGTTTTCATAGGGCATGAGGTTCCAGAGATCGGCCACGGATTTCGGGCCGGGCTCGAGGTCTTGATTGGAAAAAGAACCGTGCAGCACGCCGTCTACCGGCACGGCTCGGCTTAGCAGTGCTTCTTTGATGGCCTGGGCGATCAACTGTTCCTGTTGGCTGGGAGCGCCGGGTCCGGCTTTGGCTGAGAGTCGTCCTACGACCCGCCCGACCGGTTTATTCAACTCAGTTTCCGCGATGTCCAAATCTTCTTTGACGAGCGACAGCACGCCGGGATCGAGCGCATATCTATCGTCCATCATGACGGTGAAGGGGCGTACGCTCAAAAGCTTGCCGCTCTCGACGTGGAAGGCGAGATCAAGCCGTCCGAGGTGGATTCCATGATAGCCGGCTTGGGAATAGGGGACCCGGTGCGTCCGGGCGGTTGGAATGTCTTGATGCGTATGCCCGCCAATGAAGGCATCCACATCGAGTACTTCCTTGGTCAGATCCGAAACCCGGTTGGCAAAATCATCGCGAAGAAAATCCACGCTGCGCAAACCCATGTGGCCGGCGACAATAATGGCTTGGGCTCCGGCTGCTTTCAGTTCACGGACGGACGCACGCACGGGTTCTAGGGGGTCAAGAGCCTCAACATCTCGCAGGACTTGAGGTGTCAGCCAGCTGGCCAGTCCCGGTGTCACCGCGCCCACAATGCCAATTTTGATGCCGCCTACCTCCCGCAGGAGATGCGGGGCCAGTCGTGCCAGTGGGCTGCCTTTTTCCTGATCACCTGCCGCTCGTCCTCCGAAACGAAGGTTTCCTGCCAGAATGGGGCAGGCGGCCTTGGCCATGGCCGCATCCAGTGCGTCGCGACCCCAGTCAAAATCATGATTACCAAGGATCCAAGCGTCATAGTGGAGCGCATTGAGCAGGCTGACCATGACCTGCCCCTTCGAGCGCAGCCCCACCTCCGTTCCTTGATACAGGTCGCCGACATCCACGAGCAGATGGTGCGGTGATTCGGCGCGCCATTGTTTGATGACGGTGGCGCAACGGGCGAGGCCACCGACATTGACCAGTCCTTCGTACGATTGGGTCGGTAAAATATGTCCGTGAAGATCAGTCGTGTGAAAAAGCGAGATCGTCCGCACCGACCCCGGAGTGAGCGCCGCCCATGAGGCAGGGGTGAGCATGGCTCCTGAGGTCGTGAGAAAACGGCGGCGATTCATTACGCCAACCCTAACCGCCCCGGGGGAATCAACACCCGGTATTCCGGGATTTGCTTATTACTCGAGCAAAGTCCGGTTTTTGAACGGCCGGCCAGAGTGGTTTCGCGCGTTGATAAATTCAGGCGGCCGGGGCCCTCGGGGGATGCGCCCTGATGGCACACCAGGCAATTCATTTCAAAAATCGGCTTCACTTCACTCTGGAAGAAGGCCTCGCTGTCCGTTAAGCTGGCGGTGGACGGTATCGAACGACACGAAACCATCCCTGCTCCGGTGGAGAAGACGACACAAAAGGCCAACAACGAGGGTGTGGTGAGGTTCATCCACTACCTAGCACCCGCCCCGGCCCCGGCTCAACTTCGTAATCAGATTCCATCACCTCGCGTTTATTCTCAGTCTACCCTCTGAAATCATCTTCATCATGAAATTCGCGGACCTGCGCGGTATCCTGCAATATGTGCCGCAATTCCGCGGCGCCGTTTTTGTCATCGCCGTTGATGGCGAGGTGGTCGCAAGCGAGTATTTCCTCGGTTTGCTGCTGGATATTGCGGTGCTCGACTCATTGAGTGTCAAGGTTGTATTGGTGCACGGAGCCAGTCACCAGATTCGGGCTCTTTCGACGGCGCGGGGTGTGCCCATTACGAGTTCTGATGGATTGGGGCTGACGGATGCTGTGACGCTGGAGATTTCTGAAGAGGCGATCAATCTGCTCGACAGTCACATTCTCCAGCAATTGACGGCGGTTGATCTGCGTGGGGCGGTGGGCACATGGCTCGAAGCGCATCCGGCTGGCATCATTAAAGGGCGGGATCTCGAGCATACGGGTACTGTGGAGAAAGTGGATGCTCGTGGGTTGCAGGCGATTCTTGCCAACGAGATGATTCCGGTTGTTTCACCCATTGGGTATGACGGGCAGGGGGGCGTGTTGCGCCTCAATTCCGATGCGGCGGCCTTGGCGGTGGCCATTGCCATGAAGGCACAAAAAATCATTTATGTGACGGCTGCAGGTTTGAAGAATGCCGACGGGTCTCGTCTGCCGGCGCTTTCGATTGAGGAGGCGAAAAAACTGGCGACCACGCTTGATCCCAAGAGTGATTTAGCGACGATTTCCGCGCTTTCCAATGCGGCGCGGGCCTGTGCGAGCGGGATTGCGCGGGTTCATATCGTCAACGGACTGGATGGCGAGGTGTTGCTGG
Organism: uncultured bacterium; assembly: GCA_903954065.1. Classification (GTDB taxonomy): domain Bacteria; phylum Verrucomicrobiota; class Verrucomicrobiia; order Verrucomicrobiales; family V1-33; genus CAJBME01. The sequence goes on along the minus strand of CAJBME010000264.1, from coordinate 10,648 downwards.
ACGAGCTTTTTAGCAACGAGGGAGTGGGTACGATGATATACGCTGACGAATACCAACAGATTCGTCCTGCGGAGGTTTATGATATTCCGGCGATGATGAGCATGATTCGCCAGTCGGTTGCGGATGACGAGATTTTACCGCGGACCCGGCGCGAGATGAAGGCGGCCTTGGGAGATTATTTCCTACTAGAGACCGACGGCAATCCGGTTGGGGTGGTGGCTGTGCATCATTATCCGGAGCACAAACTGGCGGAGCTGGCGTGTCTTTACATCCGCAACTCGCATGAAAACTCCGGCCACGGCCGCAAACTGGTCGCTTTTGCCGAAAAGAAAGCGCGCGAGCGGGGGGCTGAGCGCATTCTTGCCCTGAGCACGCAGGCGTGGCGTTATTTCGAGCAAAAATGCGGCTTCAAATCAGCGCCGGCGAGCATCCTGCCGCCGGCCCGCCGCCAAAAACTGCTGGCTAGCGGCAGAAACTCGAAGGTGATGGTGAAATCCCTTGTTTAACGAGTCAGGGCGGTGAGCAAATAGTGGGACGGACGGAAATTCTCAATGAGGATTTCCTGCTCATCACCCCGTTTCATGCGCACTTCTTTGAGGTTAAAATTGGGTGTTTTGTGAGGAGCAAAGAGGATGTCGTCATGGGTGGCATTCCGGTGGTGTTTGAACAGATCCGGCGTGATATGGCCCCCGAGATGATCGTCCCGGCCGGTGGCTAGATGGCAAGTGCCTAGAACTTTCTCATCTTGGATGTCGGCTGCGGACACTGGCAGTACCTGAGTGCCAAAGCCAAGCTCGCCCAGAACTCCGGTCATAGGGTCGTCAGCAAGCCTCTGGTTATGATCCGCAATAGTGGCCGGATCACCTTCCAACAATTCACTCATGATAATGCGACCGCCGGTCACCGTCAGCTTGCCCAGCGTGCCGTCCGCATACTTCATCGGGAAAAACCCTTCCGCTCCGGTCGGTACAAAATACACCTCTCCCGCGGGTAAATTGGCAATGTCCGGCTCCCGTCCCTGGCACAAACCATGGGACTTTTGCGCCTCCTGACCGTCAAGCAACAGCTTAGCCGTCAGGATTTCACCCCCTTCCAGTTCGAAATCAATGTCGATCTCGTCCGCCCGAGTCATGGCCAAACGAAGCTTCTCCGCATCGCGGCTCACTTCATTGTAATCAACCGCCAGACCGGTCCGCAAAATAACAGGATTCATCCCGTGCATGGTAGCGCCACGGAAAAGGAATTTTTTCGCCAGCGCCGTCAAGGGGGCCGTGGCTGAGTAGGTGCTGATGCAGAGAATCAGGTCATATTCCGGATAAACATCCTGAGTCAGACTGATCTGCGCTCCCGAAGGCGTCCATGCCTCGTCGTCCAAATCAAGATTTGAACCATATGTCATCTTGTAGGCGAAAATCTCACCTCCAGTCAGCCCTAGTTCCTCCATTCCACCATTCAACAATCCCTGATAAAAGACGTCGTGAGCGTGACGCTGAATCGAGTACTGGGGATTGCGAAGAAACCCGAAATCGGTCATTTCTTCCGCGGGGTTTTCCAGATCAATGAGGATGCAGACGCGACAATCCTGCGTGGGTGTGAACACGGTTCCCAGCAGTCGGGTCAGACTGAAGGGTGGAAATTCGCGCGTCGAGGCGTCGAGGTTGATCGGAAAATCAAGGGCAGCGTTTGGCATGGAGCAATGTGGTTGAAACCCAATAAAACGCAACGGCACTCGCATTGGATGCAGCGGCTCAGCGGCGGCTCAGCGGCGGCTCAGCGGCGGGACGGCGGCGGCTCGCTCTCGCGCCCTTGGTCCGCGGGGGGCGCCGCTCGGCGCTCCGGCCGCCCGGTTTTTTCATGGATCAGGCCAGTCCGTAGGCCTGCAGAAGCAGATTGTGGACTTCATAGTTCCGGACAAAGGCGGGGAATAGCTGGCTGCCTGGTCCGAGTGCGCAAAACTCTACCAAGTCGGCTGTATGATTGCCGCTCGTCCAGCTGACCCCATGGTGAGTGGCGAAAACTCTGGCTAAGTTATGGCTTTTGAGACCTTGCACGGCTTTGATTTCGTCGTCGTTCAGCTCCAGCCCACTGTGCATTTTGAGAAATTCCCGGAGCGGGGGACCACTCAGACCACCGGCTTGGGTGGCCATTCCCTCGAGGGACAGCTTAAATTGACGGAGTTGATCAAAGGCCTCGTTGGTTCCACCATAGATGCCGGGGGCCATCGGTTGGCCCGATTTTCCCGCCCCGCCATTGAGTTGCAGTCCACCGCAGCCGTGATCGGTGGTCACGATCAGCAGCGTGTCGTTTCGTCCCGAAACATACTCCACCATGGCGCCGACGGCCTGATCGAAAGCCAGCTGTTCGTGAATGCTGCCGGCAGCATCGTTGGCATGGCCACAATGATCAATGCGGGCCCCCTCCACCATCAAGAACCATCCGTCATTCGGAAGAGCCGACAAGCGATCCACCGCAAAACGGGCCATCTCGCTCAACAAGGGTATTTTTTTCTGCAGCGATTCATCCGCCGCCCGGTCAATGGCATAAGGTAGATAGCCTTCCGCAAAAACCCCCAAGACCGGCCGGGCCGTCGCGGCTGTGGCCGCTTCCAAGTCGGCTTTGGACTGCAGGATTTCGTACCCTTCCTTCGTCATTGCGCGCTTCAGGTCGTCATTGAAGAATTTCCGCCCGCCCCCCAGCATGACATCGACGCGATGGGCCGCATATTGTTCGGCAATTTCCTCTTCCTTGCCGCGAGAGTCGACCGTCACCGCGAATCCGGCCGGGGTAGCATGGGTGATGGTGGCCGTGCTGACTAGTCCGGTCAGGATTTTGGCTTGTTTGAGTTTTGTCTGGAGTGGGGCCTTGGGCACGCCGTCCGGAGTGATATTGAGCCGTCCATTATCCACCCGGTGTCCTCCTCCCCAGGCGCTGGCCGCCGCCGCCGAATCCGTCACGAGACTATTGGCCGAATAGGTCTCGGCGAGGCACCGGACCACTGGATGATCTCGGTACAGTTTCGTCCAATGAGTGTCTTTACCGCCATTCCGCCCCAAAAAATGCTGGGCCAGCGATAAGGCTCCATGGTTCATCCCGTCGCTGACCATAAAAATAATGTTCCGCGCTCGTCCCCCGTTTTGACCGGCCCGTCGGGTCTCTTCACCTGTCAGCTGGGCTGCCGGAGCACCAAAAATAGCAGAAGTAATCGATGCTGTTCTGAGGAAATTGCGTCGGGTGGTATGGGTCGTGGGGCGCATAACAAGTTCTGTTAGTGAAACAGCACCGTATCCCGAGGCGGCCGCTTGGCCACCCCGGAAATGATGGCGGATTCGTCGCTTTTTTACGTTTTACGAGAGGATTTCCGTGATGGGGCGGCCGTGGACGTCGGTCAAACGGAAATCGCGGCCTTGGAATCGCCACGTGAGTTGTTCGTGGTCAAAGCCGAGCTGTTGCAGCAGGGTGGCGTGCAGGTCGTGGACGTGAACGGCATTTTCTACGACGCCGAAGCCGAGTTCATCGGTGGCGCCATGGATAAGGCCGGGTTTGATGCCGCCTCCTGCGGCCCACATGGTGAAGGCATCCACATGGTGATCCCGTCCGATGGTGTCCCGGACTTCGCCCATCGGGGTGCGCCCGAACTCGCCGCCCCAGACCACGAGGGTATCATCCAGCAGCCCTCGTTGTTTGAGATCGATGATGAGGGCGGCGCTGGCTTGGTCTACTTCGCGGCAGCGCAGTTCGAGTTGTTCGTTGAGATTATTGACTTGATCACCGTGGTGATCCCAGTCGGTGTGGTAGAGCTGGACAAAGCGTACGCCTCGTTCGATGAGTCGGCGGGCGAGCAAGCAATTGCGGGCGTAGGAGGGTTTTTCTCGGGAGCACCCGTACAAGGCGAGGGTGCTTTCATTTTCGCGCGAGAGATCCATGAGTTCCGGCGCGCTGGTTTGCATGCGGTAGGCTGTTTCGTAGCTATTGAGGCGGGTGAGGATTTCCGGATCACCGGCGGCCGCGAGTTGTTCGTGATTCAGGGCGGAGACGGTGGTTTGGAAGTCGAGTTCGGCTTCACGGCTTAGCCCATGCGGGCTGCGAAGGTGGAGGATGGGATCGCCGGTAGCGCGGAAGGGGACTCCCTGAAAAGAGGTGGGGAGGAATCCGCTGCTCCACAGTGCCGAGCCGGCGCGCGGGCCGCGTGGTCCGCTCTGAAGGACAATGAATCCGGGCAGGTCGCTGGAGGCGCTACCAAGTCCATAGGTCGCCCACGCTCCGAGGGCGGGGCGGCCCGGCGCTTGGAAGCCGGTATTCATGAAAAGTTTGGCCGGTCCGTGATTAAAAAAGTCGGTGGTCATGCCGCGCAGCCAGCACACGTCGTCGGCGATCCTGTGGTGATGTGGAAGTAAGTCGCTGATTGTCATGCCGCACTGGCCGTGCTGGCTGAAAGTGCGGCGTGAACCCAGTAAGGTTTCGTTGCCTTTGAGGAAGGCGAACCGCCGACCCGAGAGCAGGCTGGGAGGTGGGGGCTGGCCGTCCAGACGCCGCAGGGCTGGTTTGTCGTCAAAAAGCTCCAACTGGCTCGGACCGCCGGCCATAAAAAGGAAGATCACGCTTTTGGCCGGGGCCGGCCTCGGCGGCGGTCGCGGGCTGAGCGGGCGAAGGGGGTCGAGCGGCACGGTCGCGGCGGGTTGGTCGCGGGCCAGCAGCGACTGCAGCGCCATACTTCCTACTCCCATGGCGCAGCGGCCAAAAAAATGCCGTCTGGTGAGATCGCGGAGGCTGTTGGACGTGCCGTGTGAGGGGGGATTCATTCGCGGGTGATGAAGCTGTCGAGGTTGAGCAGGACCCGGGCGGCACTCGTCAGGACCGCTTCTTCCAGCGTGTCCGCCATGGCGGTGGCCTCTGCCGGGGCCGATTGAAAGCGGGTCCACTGCCGCTGCGCGTGCTGGTGCAACAAGTTCAACTCACGAAGGGAGGCGGGTCGATGAAGTGCCAGTACAAAGGCGCGGGCCAGGCGTGACTCTAGGTTTTCTAGAAACGGGCCGGGTACATCCTGCATGACCCGGCGGGCTAGCCCCCGTGAACATTCGAGAAAGACTGGGTCATTGGCCAGCGCCAGTGATTGCAGCGGGGTATTCGAGCGCGAGCGGCGGGTGCAGGTCGTTTGGAAGTCAGGGGCGTCAAAGGTGCCGAAAAGGGGATACGGCGCGCTGCGGTAAAAGAATGTATAGAGCCCTCTTCGGTAGCGGTCGGAGCTAGTGGACGTTTCCCATTTCTTCGCCTGCTGGGTGAAGGCATAGACTCCTTCCGGCTGCGGTGGGCGGACGCTCGGCCCGCCGAGTTTGCGGTTAAGCAGGTCGCCGGCGGAGAGGGCCAGATCGCGGATGATCTCGGCCTCCACTCGAAGGCGCGACTGGCGCGCCAAAAGTATGTTCTGCGGGTCTTTATCGATCAAATCTGGGCGGGTCCGAGATGATTGGCGATACGTGGCGCTGGTGACGATCAATCGATGCAATGCCTTCATGGACCATCCGCCCTTTATAAATTCAGCGGCCAGCCAGTCGAGCAGCTCGGGGTGGCTCGGCGGTGTACCCTGCGTGCCAAAATCCTCCTCGGTCTCGACCAGCCCTCGTCCGAAATAACGCATCCAGACGCGGTTGACCGTCACCCGCGCCGTCAATGGGTTGTCTGGAGAAACAAGCCAGCGCGCAAGATCCAGCCGGGTGGAATGACGGTCGGGAACCTCCGCCGACAAAGGAGTCCCAAAAATGGCAGGAATGCCCGGAGTCAGGGATCCTGTCTCACGATCGGGTCGCGTAAAATCACCGCGAATCATGACGTAGGTCTCCCGTGGCTCGGGCAAATCCTCCATTACCATCAAATGGGCCGTGCGGGTATCCGCCACCGGCTTTTCCTCCGGGGCGCCGGCTCCCTCATCGGCCACGGCTTGAACAGGAGTTCTCTGCAGTAACTCTCCTTCAACGATAGGAATCGTCGCCCCTTTGTCGTTGCGGTCCGTGCCGGAATTGAAGTAGGCCAGCAGTCGATGGTACTCCTTGTGGGTCAAAGGATCATATTTGTGGGTGTGACATTGAGCGCACCCGATCGTGAGTCCCAGCCAGACCGTTCCCGTGGTGCGGACGCGGTCGACCACCGATTCGACACGAAATTGCTCCGGATCGACTCCTCCCTCTTCGTTAATTAACGTATTCCGGTGAAAAGCAGTGGCGGCCCGCTGAAATTTGGTCGCCTCCGGTAATAAGTCTCCTGCCAGTTGCTCGATGGTAAACTGGTCAAAAGGAAGGTCATCGTTGATCGCCGCGATGACCCAGTCGCGGAACGGCCACATCGGCCGGTCCCCGTCAATGGCATACCCGTTCGAATCCGCATATCGGGCTTGGTCCAGCCAGTGCCGCCCCCATCGCTCCCCATGATGCGGACTGGCGAGCTGGCTTTCCACGAATGATTCGTATGAGCCTTTCGCTTCCACGCTTTCAGGCGCGGTGGTCTCGATGGGCAGCCCGGTCAGGTCGAGTGCCAATCGGCGGGCCAGCGTGGCCGGATCCGCTTCGGGGGATGGGGTCATACCCTCCGCCTCGAGTCGTGAGAGAATAAAGCGGTCAATGTCGTTCCGAACCCAGGTTTCCTGTCGGACCGCGGGAGGGACGGTTTTTTTTACCGGCTGAAACGCCCAGTGGACTTCATACGGAGCCCCTGCTCGGATCCACGTCTTCAAGGTGGCCACGTCTTCGGCGGACAGTGGCGGACGCTTGGCCTCTGGTGGCGGCATCTGCTCGTCCTCATCATGCACTAAAACGCGGCGCATGAGTTCGCTTTCATCAGGCTGGCCAGGCACAATGGCCGCTCGCCCACTCTCCATGACCGCCGTGGCGGCCTCGCGTACATCAAGGCGCAGGCCGCCGGCACGCTTCTTCTCGTCCGGACCATGGCAGGGAAAACAAGTGTTGGAGAGAATCGGCCGGATATCCCGATTAAATCCCAACTCCTCCGCCGCCATCGTCCGGGAAAACGGTATCCATAAAAACGAGGCACACAACAGCCAGCCAGTTCGCTCACCAAGCGAACGGAAGCGCGAGCGGGATCGCAGGGTCGGGGTCCTCATTTCGTCTGCCATCATAAGCAGGAGTCACGATCCAGCCAGCTCGCAAGTCGCGAGAATGAACGGCCGGCATTTCTTCACCAGTTGTCCATCCCGATAGAAATTTTTAAGCTTTTTTGACGGCCCTGAGGCCAGAGCCCCACGGCAAAATCCCATTTTTTGGCCATTCTGCGCGGTCACGATCAAAAAATCGGCGGCCCACTCGGAGGCCAATGCCCACAGGAAATTCCCCTCACGCAGAATCTCCTTGATCAAGAATGATTCGAGATTTTGAGAAATTATCATATTGATTATAATAAAAATAGCCAGTTTACTGAGTGAATCGATTAAGCTGGGCCTTTACGTTTTTTATACCCTCTAAAGGGGACTGACTTTTCTCTAATGAGTCCCGTATTGTAAATTATTATCAATTCCAAAAAAACCGCTTCTAGCCACATCGTTCAAATGAACTCCTCTCCGATCTCATCCTCCTGCGCTTCTCATTGTGGCAATTTCTTCAGTGGTTCTCGTCTTATTTCTGAGAGCCGCTCGGGTCGACATGTGGCGCGGGCCCCGTATTCATTGTTCAAAGAGCAAAGAGTGCAACAAATGGCAAAAATGAACCGGGGAGTCCTTGGTTTATGAGCGTTTTCAAGACGACGAGTCGAAAAAATAAGAAAATTATAGAAATTGTGATTGCTTATAGAAAAACAGCAATTATAGTCAATATGACAAAACTTATTGTTGCAAACTATCACTCATGTGTTAAATTATGAAATCTCCCGAATTTTCGACATGGTCATCCATTCCAGCGGTGACCAAGGGCGGCAGCTTCTTAGGCTCTGACTCAACATCCCCTTCATTGCGGATGGCGGCTTTTGTGGCCGGGGCGGACGGGCTGGTGAAGGTCCGAGACATTGTGGGCCGTCGGCGTCGGCGGGCCGCGGTCAAGGCCGCGGTTCAGACGCCGGCGACTGTGGTGGTCGAGCCGATTCCGGCATGGAAGCGCGGAATGGATTGCCTAGTAATTGGTTTGTTATTTCCTTTGTGGTTTCCGCTGGCGGTGGTGATCGCGGCATGGATCAAGATTGTTTCTCCAGGCCCAGTTTTTTACCGGCAAGCGCGGATTGGGCGCGGGGGGTGTGTTTTTAATATTTTGAAGTTTCGGAGTATGAAGGTTGATGCGTTGACATCGAGTCACGAGCAGCATCTGGAACAGTTGATTAAGACCAATGCGCCGATGACCAAGCTCGACGGTCAGGCTGATCCTCGCATTATTCCGGGGGGGCGGTGCCTGCGTGCGATCGGTTTGGACGAGCTACCGCAGTTGCTCAACATCTTGATGGGCCACATGAGTTTGGTGGGGCCCCGCCCTTCGACCCCGAATGAAGTCGCGTTCTTTACTGAGGCTCAGAAAGTCCGGGTTGGGGTTCTTCCAGGTCTGACGGGTTACTGGCAGGTGAGCGGCAAGAACAAGCTGACTTTTGAACAAATGATCAGTCTTGATTTGCAGTATATTGCCCGCATGAATTTCTGGCTCGATGTGGCCATTCTGCTGGCGACGGTGCCAGCGATGCTTCTGCAGTATGCAGAGTCGCGTGCAACGCTGAAGCCGATTAAATAAAGGCAGGTTTGGTCAACAAGAACCCCGCTTCGGAGGAGCAGGAGGTTCGGTCCGGAATCTCCCTTCCCGATTTTTTCTTTAATTGCGTGCGGCAGAACCCTGCCCCCACCGATAGCCCCGAGCTCGTCTCCGCGCTCGCCCGTACATCCTCTCCCTCGCTGCTTCCGACGCCGTCGACGATGGCGCATCCACTTCAGACTAGAAGTGCGGGCAGAACCCCTCTTACAAATACAAAAAACCGAATAAGACTATGACTTCACTCTCTGTCGGCGTTGTTGGCTGTGGCTATTGGGGCCCCAATCTGGTTCGAAATTTTCGAAATGCCGCTCACTGTCAGGTCAAGACGTTGTGTGATTTGAATGAAGACCGGCTGAGGCACATGCGCCAGTTGTATCCGGAGGTGAACGGGGTTACGGACTACACTGAGTTGCTGGGTGATCAGGGGGTGGATGCGGTGGTAGTGGCGGCGCCGGTCAAATATCATTTTCCGCTGGCTCAGGCGGCTTTGACGGCCGGCAAACATGTGATGATTGAGAAGCCGATGGCGGCTTCGGTGGCCGAGTGTGAGGAACTGGTCGAGTTGGCCGAGAAAAACGGACTGATTTTGATGGTCGGGCACACGTTTTTGTATTCGGCCGCGGTCCGCAAAATCGGCGAGATCATTCGTTCTGGGGAAATCGGCGACATTCGCTATATTAATGCCCGGCGTTTGAATCTTGGGTTGTTTCAAAAGGACATCAATGTGGCCTGGGATCTGGCCCCGCATGATATTTCGATCATTTTGCACCTGCTCGGTGAATATCCCGGCACGGTCAACTGTCAGGGGAACGCCCACGTCACGCCAGGTATCGAGGACGTGACCAATATGTCACTGGCTTTTGGTAAAGATCGGTTTGCCACTATTCAGAGTAGCTGGCTGGAACCCCGGAAAGTGCGGGAAATGACCATTGTCGGGACCAAGGGCATGATCATCTATGACGACCTGCAGGCCCAGCAGGCTATTCGGGTTTACGATGTGCGGGTTGATCGTCCGCCTCACTACGATACTTTCGGCGACTTTCAGTATTCGTACCATTATGGCGACAGTCATATTCCCTACCTCCGGCAGGAGGAGCCGCTCAAAACCGAGTGCCAGCATTTTATTGATTGCATCCGCAGCGGCAACACCCCGGTGACCGATGGACGTCAGGGACTGGAGTTGGTTCGCATTTTGGAGGCATCGTCGCAGTCGTTGCGGAGCAATGGGGCCCCGGTGGCTTTGAACCGCCCAGCGATCCCGGTGCCGGTGACGAGCGCGGGCCCTGCCGTTTCATCCCGGGCGGATCTGATCAATGGCTCGGTAGCTCCGGCCCAACTCATCCCCGTATGAACCCGGATTCCAATACCATGGGGGTTCGCGTCGCCCCCGATGTCAAGCTCGGGCGCGATGTGAAAATGTTTGCCTTCGTCAATTTGTACGGATGCGAAATCGGTGATGAGACGAAAATTGGAACTTTTGTCGAAATCCAAAAAGGCGCTTCCATTGGCGCCCGCTGCAAGATCAGCAGTCATACGTTTATTTGCGAGGGAGTGACTATTGAGGACGAAGTCTTTATTGGTCATGGGGTCACCTTTGTGAACGACCGGCATCCGCGGGCGACGGCGGACGGAGGGGCCTTGCAGACGGAAGCGGATTGGGAATGCCAGCGAACTTTCGTGCGCAAGGGGGCGTCGATTGGATCAGGCGTCACGCTGTTGGGCGGAGTGACGGTGGGCGAGAAAGCCCTCGTTGGTGCCGGCAGCGTGGTCACTCGCGACGTGCCGGCTGGCGCGACGGTCGCTGGCAATCCAGCGCGCGTTCTGTCGAAAAAATAAATTTTGACATCCACACAATAAAACGGCGACTTAAACTGAATTGCTCACTTGTACCAAAATAGCTGATGAACCAAGCAAGACTC
>CAJBME010000263.1 GCA_903954065.1 uncultured bacterium | reverse complement strand
CGGCGTTCTCGAGAAGAACGAACTGAATGACCAAGACAGCAACCTGCGCGGTGTGTTCTATTGGGGCCAGTAGTGGAAACCGGGGCCAACGTACCCGGCTACAGTGGCGGCTTGGCCGCCGGCGTCGTTGTTTCGTATCGGGGTCTTCTGTAGCTGGGGTCGCTGGCCCCGGAGCCGCCCGGTCTTTGCAGCGAAGCCGGATACGACCGTGGCGGCGCGCGCCTCACCGAACGTCTCTCCGAACGTTTTTTTGAGTCCGGTTCGAACGCGCTGGATTCGAATGAGTGCGTTCGTATCCGGCGTTTGAGGGATGTGGCCTGAGGGCCAATGGTGGAAACCGTGGCCAGCGTCCCTCCCTCTATAGGGCCGCGGCGGCTCAAGGTTTTTGCGCGCGGGCGAGGGCGAGGACCTCGGCGAGAGTGACCGGTTGGCCGTGGCGGCGTTTGCTTTCGTCGGCGGCTTCCATGAAGGCGAATAATTCGGTTGTTTCGGCTTCGCTGACTGGGGGGACGCCGGTTCGAAAGAATTTGATGATTTCGGCGACCAGCGGGGCATAGCCGTCGAAGGCTCCGATGGCACCTTGACCGGTCGCGCTGCGGGCGGTGCCGCCATAGGAATCGCTCTCGCGGAAAACGCCGGTGCGGCCGCCGGCCCAATGGCCGGTGACCTCGATTTTCCCATCCGCAGTAGTTGTTCGTACGACTTTTTCACAGCCAGTACCCATCACCGTGAAGAGCGACTCGCATCCGTGTACGCCGTACCAGAACAGATCCGGATGCGATTTTTCGAGGTGCGCCGGACTGGTGGTCTCGGCGCTGACGACGGGGCCGATACTGCCGGAGCGGACAGCCTGCGTGCTGGAGGCGAAACGCAGCGAAGAGGAAGTGAAGATGGGCACAGCCTGTTCGCGGGCGAGGCGGAAAATCTCGAGGGCTCCGGCGAGAGTGCCGCTCAGCGGTTTGTCGATGTAAACGGGTTTTTTGGCGGCGATCACAGCGCGCGCTTGTTCGAGGTGGGGCCGTCCGTCCACGCTCTCGATCATGACGGCGTCGACCCGGCGGCACATGTCTTCAATGGTGTCGCAGATTTCGACGCCGTGGGAATTCTGAAGGGTCGCGGTAAATTCCTCCACGCGGCCGATGCTGGACGGGATGTCCGGGCTGCCGCCTTTGAAGGCGGCGACCACGCGGGCGCCGGGGACGTGACCGGGGGCTTGTGGGTTGTGCAGGATTTCGGTGAAGGCGGTGACGTGAGAGGTGTCGAGGCCGACGATCCCGAGGCGGAGGACGGATTCAGCGCCAGCGCTGCTGGCGAGCAGTGAGGCTATGAGTAGAGTGATGATTTTCATTGAGATGTGATGGGTTGGGATTGCCGGAGAGAGGCCATGAAATCGCGGATCTCGTGTGGCATGAAGCCAGCAGTGGGGAGCGTGAGCGGCGGGGGCGGATCATCAGGGTGGCGGAAAATGGGATGCGGGCGGGGGAGGGGGGCCGGGCTGAGGGCGGTGATCGCCATGCAGGAATATGATGATGCTGAAAAGTCGCGTTTCAGCATGTGGTATGATGGAATTTTACCGCTTTCGGGGAAACCCCGGTGGGAGAAAAGGGTGATGGGGCGGGGAGGATCGGTTGACCTTGAAGGCGGGGGCATCGTTGATGATGATTCGAGCGTATTATCCATGGCGCTCTGTGCGCTCTGCTTGGGTGCCGGTCCTTATGATTTCTCGTTGTTTCATTTTCCGGTTCATATTCGTGACGGCCAGCCTGCTGGCTCCAGTGCCCGTGTGGGCGGATCCCACTCATGCCGATGAATATCGGATCACCATCCTCCCGCTGCTGGAAAAATATTGTCATGAATGCCATCGGGCGGACAAAGCGAAGGGGGACCTCGATTTAACGGCGCATTTGGATTACGAACAAATCGTTAAGGACACAGCCTTGTGGGAAAACGTTCGAGAGAGGATTTTTGCTTTTGAAATGCCTCCCGAGGGCAAACCGTCTCCGGAAGGCGGGGTGCGCGACCAATTCCTGAACTGGCTGGGACGCTTGCCAAAACCTGAAATCGACTGCACCAAGCTGGCCAGTGATCGCACTCAGAGTTTTTATGAAGGGCATGTGATGAGCCGTCGGCTGACGCGTGGTGAGTATGACCGAACCATTCGCGATTTGGTGGGACTTGATCTTGGGTTATCGAAGGATTTGCCGGCGGATGGAGCGGGCGGCGAGGGGTTTGATGCGACGGGTGACACGTTGTTTACGTCGCCGTTGGCCATTGAAAAATACCTAGCGGCGGCCGAGGCGGTGGTGCTGGCGGTGTTGCCCGAGGGGGAAGCTGAGCTGTCGGCTGACGGGCAGCGGGCGCGCGAGCGGTTGTTGGGGGAGTTCGCTGGTGGCGAGCGGCCGCCGCGGGAGGCGGCGCGGCTGGTATTGGAGCGATTTATGAAGCGGGCGTTCCGGCGGTCGGTGACGGCGAACGAGGTGGACCAATATTTGGCCTTGTTTGACCGTCGCAGCGAGCGTGGCGAGGGATTTACGCCGAGTTTGCGGCTGGCGTTGCAAGGGGTATTGGTCTCGCCGCATTTTTTGTTTCTGGTTGAGCCTGAGCCGGATGAAACTGGCACGCAGCCGCTGGGGGCCTTTCCGCTCGCTTCGCGGTTGTCGTATTTTTTGTGGTCTTCGATGCCGGACGAAGCGTTATTTCGTTTGGCTGAAACGGGGGAATTACTTCGGGACGAGGTGCTGGCGGCTGAAGTGCTTCGGTTATTGGCGGACCCGCGGGCTGACTCGTTGGGCGAGCGATTTGCGATGCAGTGGCTGGAGTTGGACAAGCTTGGATCTGAAGTCCGTCCTGATCCGGTGCGATTTCCTGAATTTGACGATGCGTTGGCGGCGTCGATGCGTGGTGAAGTGGCGGTTTTTTTCAATCATCTGGTGCGCGACAACGAGCCGCTGACGCGGTTGTTGGATGCGGACTATACCTTTGTGGATGCCCGGCTGGCGGCGCATTATGGAGTGGCCGCAGGGGCGGCGGCGGCGGCGGGCGGGTACGAGCGGGTGGCTTTGAGCGGGCGGGAGCGCGGTGGGTTGCTTGGCATGGCGGCGGTGCACACATTGACGTCATTTCCGCTGCGGACGAGTCCGGTCTTGCGGGGGCGGTGGATACTTGACACACTGTTAGGCGATAAGGTGCCGCCGCCGCCGCCGGATGTGCCGGCGTTGGCGGAAGGAGAGGCCGGGCTGACCGCGGTCTCGCTGCGGCAGCAGCTGGAAGTGCACCGCAAGAATCCTGACTGTTCGGGGTGCCACAACAAGATGGATCCACTGGGCTTTGGATTAGAGACATTTGATGTCCTTGGTCGGCTGCGTACGGAGGCGGTGGATGCCACAGGCACCCTGCCATCGGGCGAGAGTTTTAATGGACCGGCGGAGATGAAGCAGGTGTTGCTGGCTCGCCGTGAGGCCATCTTGCGGCAGTTGATGCGCCGTCTGACCGGCTATGCGCTCGGGCGCGAGCTCAATCGTTTTGACAACTGTGTCATTGATGCGGCCATGCAGTCGTTGCGGGATCGCGAGGCGCGTCCGCAGGGGGCGGTGCAGGCGATTGTTCTGAGCTTGCCTTTTCGACACCGCTTTTATCCTGCCAGTGAAACGTCGGTTTCAACGGCTGCTCCCGAATAATTTATGAGAAAATCCTGGCATATCCCTCGCCGTTTGTTTCTGCGCGGACTGGGTGTTTCGCTTGGCCTGCCGCTGCTGGACGCCATGGGAGACATTCTGGCTCCGGCCTCGCCGACAGCTGCCTCTGGCGTTAATGTCGCGGGATCGCTGCAGGCACCTGTGCGCATGGCCTGTCTTTATTTTCCAAATGGCGTCTGGCGGCCGTCATGGTTTCCTGAAAAAGCGGGCGCAGAATACGAGCTCACGCCGTCGCTTCAGCCGCTCGCCCGCCACCGTGAAAACATGCTCGTGTTTTCAGGGCTCGACAAAAAACATAGCCATGGTGGCGACGGGCATTATGCCAAAACCGCCAACTTTCTTACCGGCCTGCTCGTCAAAAAAACGACCGGCAAAGACCTGAGTGTCGGCAGTGCTAGCATCGACCAAATTTGTGCGCAGCAGATTGGCGGGCTGACGCCATTGCCGTCGCTGGAGCTTGGGATTGATCCCGTGATTTCCGGGATCGATTCGATTGTCGGATACACGCGACTGTACGGATCCTATGTGTCGTGGCGGTCGCCGTCGCAGCCGGTGGCGCGCGAGATCGACCCCCGAGCGGCCTTTGCGCGGCTGTTCAGTGTGCTGAAGGGTGGGCGCATTGATGACACGCGGGCCAGTGGCGATCGCCAAGCGCTGCTCGATCTTGTTCTCAGTGACGCCAAATCATTGCGGGGGCGGCTGGGGCGCGATGACCAATTTAAGTTGGACGAATATCTTGATGCGGTGCGCGACGTGGAAAAAAGGCTGTCATTTTTCTCTCAGCCAGACCCGCGGGTATGGCGTCCTTCCGAGCGGATTGACGGTCATGCGGAGGCCGCTCCGGTGGGCGCGCCGGGCGATCACCAGGCGCATGTGCGGCTCATGATGGATTTGATGGTGCTGGCTTTTCGCACCGACTCCACCCGCCTGAGTACGTTCATGTTTGCCAACGACGTGTCGGGCAAAAATTTCGGGCATCTCATTCCCGGCTGCGACGGCGGGCATCATGAATTCAGTCACCATCAAGGAAAGGCTGAAAAATTCGAGCCATATGCAAAAATCAATGCATGGCATAACGAACAGCTGGCGTATTTCCTCGACAAGCTGATGGCGGTGAAAGAAGGGGATCGGACGTTGCTGGACAACAGCATGATTTTGTCGGGCTCCAGCATTTCCGACGGCAACAGCCATCAGCCAGACAACTTGCCTATCCTGGTGGCGGGCCGGGCCGGGGGCACGATTACGCCGGGACGCCACCTCGCCTACGAAAAGGGGACGCCGTTGTGCAATCTTTACGCGGCGATGCTCGAGCGTATGGGGACACCCGTGGCGAGTTTTGGAGACAGCACCGGGCCGCTGGACTTGGCTTGAGACGGGTGCGATTCATAACGGAGTTGCCGGAAACGGTGATGCGGGCGAGCCGAAGCTGGAGTCGGCGGTTTCGGATGGGTCGGCCCGCGATAATCGGGTGCTGGAGCAGGATAAGGGCACAACTGCATTTGCGCTCGGCAGAAACGATTCCACGGTAATATCGCTCTGCTATCACGTTCATGATCCGTCAACCGACCACCCGCGGGCTTGTGCCGACTACCATTCACCGCTGCGGGATTTCGCTTGGTTCGAATGTGGGTGACCGGCTGTGGTGTTTGCGGGCGGCGGCTGAGGCGATTGGGTTGTTGGCGGATTTTTCGCAACCGGTATTGAAGTCACCGGTGTATGAGACGGCGCCGGTCGGGTGTGAGCCAGGGACGCCGTCATTTTTTAACGCGGTCATGGAGATCGGATTTTTTGGTGAGCCACGGCAGTTGCTTGAGCGATTGCGAGAGGTTGAGGTGGCGTTGGGGCGGCCTTGGGAGAGGGCCAAGAACGATCCGCGCACGATTGATCTGGATTTACTCTATGCCGACCGGCTGGTGGTAAGCGATGAGGTTCTTGAGCTGCCGCATCCTCGGCTGGCGCAACGCCGGTTTGTGTTGGAACCACTTTCGGAAATCAGGCCCGGCCTGTTGCTGCCTGGTCATGAAGCGAGCGTGTCGTCGCTGCTGGAGGCGCTGCCGACCGATGAGCCACCGTTGGTGATGGTAACCCGTGACTGGTGATATGAAGGAAACATTTTTAAATCTCAAGAGGTCGGGCCGGCCGCTGGCCACGCTAACCGCCGCGACGTATCCGGTGGCGCGTTTATTGGATGAGGCCGGGCTGGATTTTATTCTGGTCGGTGACTCGTTGGGCATGGTGGAGCTGGGGTATGCGGACACCACGGAAGTCACGCTGGCCGATATGCTGCATCATACGCGGGCCGTGTGCCGCGGGGTGGTGCGTACGCCGGTGGTCGCCGATCTTCCGTTTGAAACGTATGAAACGCCGGAGCAAGCGTTGGCGACGGCTCGTGAGTTGGTGCGGGCCGGGGCGCAGGCGGTTAAGCTGGAAGGAGGCGTCAGTCATTTGGCTCAAGTGCGGGTGATCATCGACGCCGGGATCCCGCTGGTCGGACACATTGGCATGCTGCCGCAGAGCGTGCGGGTGGAAGGCGGGTACAAAAAGAAGGGCCGGACTCCAGAGCAGGCCGAGGCGCTGATGGCCGATGCCCTCGCGCTGGATGCCGCCGGGGTGGTGGCGCTGGTGGTGGAGGATGTGGTCGCCGCGGTAGCTCAGGAAATTTCCCGAGCGGTGCAGTGTCCGACCATTGGCATTGGCTCGGGATCTGGCTGTGACGGACAAATCCTCGTCACGGCCGATCTTGTCGGGTCATTCCCGTGGTTTCGTCCGCCTTTCGCGCAGGCCCGCGGGGATGTCGCGGGCGAGGTGACTCGTGCGGTTGCGGAGTATGTGGCGACGGTTCGATTCCCTTCATCGTAGGTCGCTCTACGTCTGCTTGTTTCGGGTTTCACTATTTCCCGCTTTGCCCTGACATGCCATAATGAAGATCATCGGTTGCCTTTTGATCAGCATTTTTGCCATCTGCTCCGCTTTCGCGGATGACATCGCGTTAAAGCCGGACGCTGCCGGCTACTCCGGTATCGTGCAGCCATTCATTCAAGCGCACTGCGTGACATGCCACGGGCCGGAGAAGGAAAAGGGCAAGCTGCGGCTGGATACGCTGGCCAATGATTTTGGTGATCCGTTGGTGGCTTCAAAATGGAAAGAGGTCGTGAACTCCATCAACGGACACGAGATGCCGCCAGAGGAGGAACCGCAGCCTGCGTCGGAGGCAGCGGCGACGTTCGTCTCATGGCTGGAGATGGAATTAGCGCGTGGGGAGATGGCAAAGCGTTCCACTCGCGTGGTACTGCGGCGTATGAACCGGTCGGAGTATGACAACACGATTCGTGATCTCGTGGGCGTAGGCTTCCAGCCTTCTGAGAAGTTCCCAGAAGACCCGCCAGCGGGCGGCTTCGACAACAACGGGCAGGCGCTGACGATGTCGCCGATGCAGGTTGAGTTGTATTATGCCGCGGCGCGGCAAATTTTGGATCGTGCGCTGGTCGAGGGCGCGCAGCCGGTAGCCATCAAGTGGCACTTTGAGCCTGAGGAGAACACGATGGGCGGTGACCGTCTGAGGGTAAAGCGCGATGATCAGAACATTCTGCTCAATGACGGTGAGAACGAGACAGAGAACGGGTTCACGGTAATCCATCATGACTCCTGGGACAAAGGTGTGGGCTTCCGTGACTTTACGGTCCCGCATGAGGGCGAGTATGTGATCCGCTTTCGCGCCGCGAGTCGTGTGCCGTCGCGTGATGAAGTGGTCGCTTCGGCTAGGATGATGCTGGCGAAGCGGCGCGACGACGATATGGCAAGGGAGCCTGAGAGTGCAGTATATCACGAGCAAGCGTTCGATCGTGACCTGCAGCACTTTGTGGCGCATCAGTGCTATGACTACGGTCCCTCGCGCGTAAAGCTCACGCAGTATCTCGGTGGAACGCCCAGGGTGATCGCTGAGATGGATATCGATGCCCGCGAGTCAGCGCCGCAGAACTACGAGGTGCGTGCGCACTTCACCCCACTCACTGCCGGCCTGGACCTGAGAAACGGCTATGAGATTCCAAAGATGCTGGAGAATTTCTGGATGCAAGGTGGCGACGCTTTTGCGCGTCCCTCGCTCTTGATCGACTGGATCGAACTCGAAGGCCCCGTCTATACAAGCTGGCCGCCGCCAAGTCATCAGCGCGTGCTGTTTGATTCGCCGACCAAAGACAAGGACGAGAAAGCTTACGCACGTGAAGTCATGACACGCTTCATGACAAAGGCGTATCGCCGTCCAGTGAAAGCGGAGGAGGTGGATGCGAAGGTCGCGCTCTTCGACAAATGGCGTGCCGAGAAGCCTTCATTCGTGGAAGCCATCAAGGTTCCACTCGCTGCTGTGTTGGCCTCGCCGCACTTTCTTTACCTCGTCGAGCCCGAGGCTCCCCAGGCCAATCCTCGCCCGCTCTCACCTCACGAACTCGCCTCGCGCCTCTCGTATTTTCTGTGGTCTTCGATGCCAGATGATGAACTCACGCAACTCGCCGTCTCCGGCAAGCTCACCAAGCCCGAGGTCATGCGGACTCAAGTGAAGCGCCTCCTTGCCGATGCCCGTAGCGACGCTTTCGTGAAAAATTTCGCCGGTCAGTGGCTCGGCTTGCGCAAAGTCGGCGCGAATCCTCCTTCACTGACGCTGTATCCCGAATACGACCGCCATTTTGAAATCTCCATCGTGCGCGAGACAGAAGGTTTCTTCACCGAAGTGCTGCGCAATGATCTCGATGCCCGCAACCTCATCAAAAGCGACTTTGTCACTATCAATGAGCGTCTGGCCCGCTTCTACGGCATCCCCGGCGTGCGAGGCGATGCCATCCGCCGCGTGCCTGCACCGCCGGAGTCCCATCGCGGTGGTCTCATCACCCAGGCCTCGATTCACAGTATCACGTCGAACGGCACCCGCACCTCGCCCGTGGTGCGCGGTGTGTGGGTGATGAAAACACTGCTCGGCACCGATCCCGGTCTGCCTGTGGCGAATGTCGGCGAGATCCAGACAAAAGTTCCCGGCATCGACAAAGCCACTGTGCGCCAGCGCCTCTCCATCCATCGCGAAGCGGCCTCTTGCGCCCGCTGCCATAACAAAATCGACCCGCTCGGCCTATCCCTCGAAAACTTCAACGCCACCGGCGAATGGCGCGAGCAGGAGGGTCACGGCTACAACGGACGCATCGAAAAGGACGACCCGATTATTGATGCCAGCGCGAAGATGCCCGACGGCACCGAGTTCATCGGCGTCGAAGGACTGCAGGAGCAGCTCTTGAATAAAGAGGACCTCTTTTTGACTTCTTTGGCCAGCCAGCTCACCACCTATGCGCTGGGCCGAGAACTCGGCTTCTCCGACCGGCCGGCCATACGTAGCTTCGTTGAGCAGATGAAAGAGGGGAAATATACCATTAGCTCACTCATTGCTGCCATCGTCACATCCAAATCATTTACTACCAAGTAACAATGATACCACTCTTTCACACCCCCATCTCCCGCCGCACCGCTTTGCGTGGACTCGGCGTCTCGCTTTCTTTGCCTTTGCTGGAGGCCATGTCGCCCCGCTCGGTTCATGCCGCGCCCTCGACCTACCAGCCGCTGCTCAAGTCAGGCACCCAGCCCGCGGCACGTGCCATTTTTTGCTATGTCTCGAATGGTGTGAACATCCTCGAATGGATGCCCGAATCCAAGGGCAAGGGCTATACGCTCTCCCCCACGCTCGAAACCTTGAAGGAGCATCGGGCGAACTTCAGTGTGCTCACCGGCCTCGGCCATCCGCATTCCACAGGCGGTCACAGCGGTGGCGACACGTGGCTCACAGGCGCTCATCTGCGCGCGGTGCCCGGCAAAGATTACACCAATACCATCTCGGTGGATCAAGTCATCGCCGAGAAGATCGGCGCGAAAACACGCTTTCCTTCTCTCGAGATCAGCGATATGTCCGGAACAGGTGGGGCCGGGCACAGTCACACGCTGGCCTTTGATCGCAATGGTACGCCGCTTCCCGCCGAGAATAGTCCGCAGCGGCTTTTTGAGCGACTCTTCGTCCCCGATGATGCTGCATCGCGCGAGGCTACACTCAAGCGCTACGCTGAGAAACGCAGCATCCTCGACGATGTTCTTGGAGAGGCCAGAGCACTTGATAAAAAACTCGGGCGCTCCGATCAAACCAAGCTCGCCGAATACCTCGCCTCCGTCCGTGAAACCGAGTTGCGAGTGCAACGGCAGGTGGAGTGGGTTGATGTGCCAAAATCAAAGATCGATCCCCAGGGACTCCAGCTCAATAGCAAACCGGGCGACTCCCATGACCGTCCCATGTGGCTCGATGTCATGCTGGAAATCAGTTATCTCGCCTTCGTCACGGACGCTACGCGCGTCATCACCTTTGAGTGGGCGCGTGAGGCGGGCGGATTCGGCATCGGCGGCGAAAACCATCACGAACTCTCCCATCATGGCGGCGATCCAGGGATGCTCACGAAACTAGCGGCCGTGGATCGTGGCTATCTTTC
Organism: uncultured bacterium; assembly: GCA_903954065.1. Lineage (GTDB taxonomy): Bacteria > Verrucomicrobiota > Verrucomicrobiia > Verrucomicrobiales > V1-33 > CAJBME01. The sequence continues at coordinate 21,478 of CAJBME010000263.1, read as the reverse complement.
CAGACTGAACCGTTTTCTCACCTTCCTCCAGTCTACCGACGAAGGCGGTCGTTCCATGCTCGATCACACGATGATCGTCTACGGCTCGGGTATGAATAGCGGTCCGGGTGGCGAGCATTCCCCGAAGAATCTACCCCTCATCGTCGCTGGTGGTGCGGCCTGGGGCCTGAAGCACGGCCAGCACATCGCGCATGATCCCGAGAAGCACCCACCGCTCTCTAACGTGCTTCTTTCCGTTGCGCAGAAGATGGGTGCTGAGACCGACAAGTTCTCCGATAGCACGGGTGAGTTTTCGGATCTGATGTGATCCCTGCCAAAGAAAGCGATCTGGCGCACGAACCAGGTGCCAACACGCTCGCCTGCTCGAGCGGCGTCGAAGAACTTGCGGCGGGCGTGCACCTAGCAACCGGCCCACAGGAAATCCGGACCACGCTGACGTGTAACGGTGGCATACGCGGAGGAGCCGTCGCGCTGCCCCGCGCCCCGGAAGTCCGCGGCCATCCAGTTCTTGAAACCTCATGGCTTCGACCGTCCGCCCAGCGGAAAATGTCATCGCCTGCTGGGTGGGCCGGTTACCGGAAAGCGGTCTCCTCGCCTTCCGCGGCCTTTTCACTCACAGGTCGCCGCTGCAAAGGGTCAATAATCTTCTCCTGACCCCTTTTTTTAAATCGGCAGCGAAGCGGCGGGACGAGGCTTCTGATTTAGCGCTGGGCGGCGGGTCGGACGACTACGCGGCGGACGTCCATGACGGCAGCTTTGGCCTTGGTGAGTGGGCGCAGCTCCAGCGTGTGCGGGCCGGCCGCCAGTGTGACTTCTCCCACCGGGACCTGAATGAAATGTTGAAAGTGGCCGGTTTCCCGGACGGTGAAGCGAAGCGACTGGCCGCCGAGGCGCACCTCCACCTCTGATCCACCATTGCCACCGCCGCATCCTTGCAGGACCTCGACTTCGTAAACGCCTGCTTTGGGAATATCCAATGTCCAGTCGGCCCAGTCACCTGCATCCACCCAGTACCCGAGCGTGTCTTTAAAGGGTTCCGGTTCATAGCGCATGGTGCGGCCGTGGGTCCGCGCGTGGCGGGCCAGCAGGCGGATGGTGTCGTCGGGAGTGCGCACGGAGGGTGACCGGCCAGCCGCCGCGGCATCCATGGCCGCGCGCCAGGGCGCCCATTGCCGACCTGCTTCCGCCGCCGTGGTGGCCGCTGGCGGGGTGGTCACATCGGTGTCGCGGTAGAGCGGGGCGGCCGCGGTGCTGACAAATTCCGGATTGGCCACCGGCATCTGGGCGCCGTGGCGGTCGCGCCAGCTGGTCAGGCGTGCTTTCAGACGCTCAGCCACTTCCGGGGTGGTGGTGGCGAGGTTGAGGGATTCGCTGGGATCGGCCTTCAGGTCGTACAATTCTACGGTTCCGTCTTCGAAGTTTTCAATGAGTTTCCATTGATCTTGGCGCAGGGCGCCGCTGGGGCGGCCGCCTTGATTGCTGTAGTGGGGGAAATGCCAGTACAGGTCGCGGGGCGGCAGAGAGTCCCCGCGGAGCAGCGGCATGAGGCTGACGCCATCGAGTGGTCCGGTGGTGGTGGCGGGATTTTGACCGGCGGCCTCGAGCAGGGTGGGCAGCAAGTCGGTGAGGATGACGGGTTGCTCGCTGACTGAGCCGGGGGTGGTGACGCCGGGCCAGCGGACGAGCAGCGGGACGCGCAATCCGCCCTCGTAGAGGAACCCTTTGCCGGCGCGGAGTGGGGAGTTGTGGGTGGGCGGGTCCTGTCCTAGTTCCGGCACATGCAGGCCTCCATTGTCGCTGGCAAACACGACGAGCGTGCGCGCAGCGAGGTCATGGCTGTCGATGGCTTCGAGCACGCGTCCGACGGAGGCGTCTAGCGATTCGATGACTGCGGCGTACGTTGGGTTGAAGGCGTCGCGGTGGCGGGCCACGTCTTCCGGGGTGGCGGCATACGGGAGGTGCGGGCTGTCATGGGCGATGTAGAGGAAAAATGGACGATCGCGGTGGGAGTGGATGAAGTCGGCGGCGGCGGTGGCCAGTTCCATTTCGCCCTTACTTCCTTCGCTGGCGGATGGGGTGGTGACGGAGCGGCCTGGGTGGACGGTTTGGAACCCCTGAGCGGCCGGGCCGAAGGCGGAGTGGCCGAGATGCCATTTGCCGAGGCAGGCGGTGGCGTAACCGGCCTCGCGCAGGAATTCGGCGATGGTGACTTCTTCGAGCGGGAGTTGTCCTTCGATGCGTGGCGACCGGAGTTTTTGGGCGGGGGTGTCGGCGCGTCCGGGCAGGTAGGTTGTGAGGTGCAGGCGGGCGGGGTGTTTGCCGGTCAGCAGGGCGGCTCTAGAGGCTGAGCAGAGCGGGGCGGCGGCGCTGGCCTGGGTGGCGCGCCACCCTTGGGAGGCGAACCGGTCGAGGTGGGGTGTGGCATGGTCCTTGCGTCCGCTCGAGCCGAGGTCATTGAAGCCCAAGTCATCGGCCACGATGACCACGATGTTGGGCGGGGTCGGGGCGGAGGGGGCTGCGGCCAGACCGAGGGCGAGGGCGCTGCTGAGGAGAGCGAAGATCAGGGGAAATGGGGGTGGATTCACGCGATGATCATCGTCTCCGTTCCTTCGGCTGGTGCAAGAGTGGCGTTGAGGCGGTCATTTCCCGGTCGCAGCGGCAAATTTCAACTGTGATCTTGCCGGTTTGATTTATGGTGAGAATTCGATTCGACCCATGTCTTCTTCTGCCATCGCCTCACTTCCTGGATTTCGTGATTTGACACCGCGCGAGTGTGCGGTGCGCAACTATGTTTTTGCCGCTTGGAGGGGGGCGGCTGCGCGGGCTGGTTTCGTGGAATGGGAAGGACCCACGCTGGAGAGCACCGACCTGTATCGCAAAAAGAGCGGCGACGAAATCATCGGTCAGTTGTTCCATTTCACGGACAAAGGCGAACGCGAGGTGGCGCTGCGACCGGAGCTGACCCCCACGCTGGCCCGCATCGTCGCGGCCCGGCATCGCGACTTTAAAAAACCTCTGAAATGGTTTCAAATCGGGCCGTGTTTTCGCTACGAGGCCCCGCAAAAAGGAAGATTGCGTGAGTTTTATCAATGGAATGCCGACATTCTAGGTGAGGCTTCACCGGCGGCCGACGCCGAATTGATCGCGCTCGGGATCGAGGCTCTGCGGTCGCTGGGGTTCACGAGTGATGATTTTGCCGTGCGTTTGAGTGACCGGGCGCTTTGGGATCGATTTTTGATGACTGCCGGCATCGAGGCCGATCGGACCACGGCGTTTCTGCAGTTGATTGACAAGTGGGAGAAAGACCCGCCGGCGGTGATGGACGCCAAATTGCAGGCGTTGGGGACCAGTCGCGAGGCGGTGGCTGCCTTTATGGTGTCGGCGCGCGAGGAGCCGGGGCCGTTGGGGCCGGTGATCGATGATCTGACGGCTCGGGGGCTTGGTGGGTTTGTGCGCATTGACCCCGGTATTGTGCGTGGACTGGCGTACTACACGGGGACGGTCTTTGAGTTTTTCTCATTGCGGGCTGGGGCGAGGGCGATTGCTGGAGGCGGGCGGTATGATCATCTGGTGTCCACGCTTTCGGATGGGGCGGTCAGTATGCCGGCAGCGGGATTTGGCATGGGAGATGTGGTGTTGGGGAATTTATTGGAAGAAACGCCCGGACCATGTGCGCGCTTGCACGAGGCGCTGGCGACGGCGGCGGCGCTGGATGTGTGGGTGGTGGTGGCGGACGAAGAACGCAGGGCGGACGCCCTGCGGCTGCTGCAGGACCTGCGCGGACGCGGGCTGCGGGCTGACTTGGTGCTGGCAGCGGCTAAGGTGGGTCGTCAATTTCAGGCGGCCGAGGCCGCTGGGGCGCGCACGGCGGTCGTCGTGGGGGCTGAGTGGCCGGTTTTAAAAGTGAAGCATCTGGCGCAGCGCGAAGAAGTGACGACGGACCGTGATGGGGTGTGGGCGACGCTGAGCCAGTGGATGGAGATAGGGCAGCCTGTTGGATGAAGGAATGACTTATGAAACAATGGCAACTCGGACCTCAGCCTGGCTGGGAAAACCTTGAAAGAACAGACCGGCCTGAAGTCGGGCCGGAGCCCGGGCCGCATGAAGTAGTGGTTCGCCTGCGGGCGGCCAGTTTGAATTATCGTGATTTGCTGGTGGCTTCGCTTCCCGAGCGGCATGTGGCTGGGCGTGTGCCCGCGTCTGATGGGGCCGGTGAAGTTGTGGCGGTCGGCGGCGCGGTGACGAAGTGGCAGGTGGGCGACCGGGTGGTGGGCTTGTTTTTCCGCGACTGGCGGGCGGGGCGATTTGAGAGTGGGTATCATCGATCGGCGCTGGGCGGGCCGGTGGACGGGGTCATGCGCGAGCTGGCGGTTTTCCCTGAGCATGGGTTGGCGCGACTGCCGGCCGGGTTTTCTTTTCTTGAGGGCGCCACGTTGCCGTGTGCGGCCTTGACGGCGTGGACGGCGTTGTTTGAGCGCGGGCGGTTTCGGCCCGGGCAGTCGGTGCTTTTGCTGGGCACGGGCGGCGTCTCGGTCTGGGCCCTGCAGCTGGCGGTGGCGGCGGGAGCGGAAGTTTTTATCACGTCATCGAGCGACGCCAAGTTGGATCGCGCGCGTGCGCTCGGGGCGGCTCACACTGTGAACTACCATCGGTTTCCGAAATGGGATGAAGAAGTCTTGCGGCTGTCCGGCGGGCGCGGGGTGGATCATGTTTTGGAAGTGGGCGGGCCGGGCACGCTAGGGTGCTCTATACAGGCGCTCGCGGCCGGCGGACATCTTGCGCTCATCGGTGTACTCACCGGTCTGGGCGCGTCCGAGGCATCACTTTTCCCGCTGGTGGCTAAAAATGCCGAAGTGAGCGGCATTTATGTGGGTCATGCTGAGGCTTTTGCGGCGATGGTGCGCAGTATTGATCGCTCAGGCGTGCGGCCGGTGATTGACCGCGTTTTTAGTTTTAGCGACGTGCCGGCGGCGTATGCGCATCTTTCCGGCGCCAGTCACTTTGGCAAAGTGGTGATTGATTTTGATGCGGACTAGCGTCCGCTGGGAGCACCGAGGTTGCGAGTTTCCACCCAGCGCACCGCGAAGCGGACGAGGGCAGCGCCATTCGGGAGGTCGAGTTTTTCGCGGATGCGGGCGCGGTGGACCTCGACGGTTTTCGGGGAGATGCCGAGGCGCTCCGCAATCTCGTTGGTGCTGAGGCCGGCCCCAAGGTGCTCAAAAACCTCAAATTCCCGGTCGCTCAGTTTGGAGACCGCTCCTCCGCTGGTCTCCCCACCTTTGGCCGCCGTTTTGCCAGCAAACGAAGAAAAAATTTCCCCCGCCATTTTGTCGCTGACATAAAACCCGCCCGATAAAATCCGGCGCAGCGCGGAAACAATCGTCGCCTTGTCGCTGTCCTTCATCAAATACCCTTTGGCCCCAGCCTTGAGCGCCCGCTCCGCATACAGCGTCTCGTCATGCATCGAAACCACCAAAATCGGGAGCTTTGGCATCTGGGCCACCACGTCCTTCACCAATTCCAGACCGTTTCGCCCTGGTAGGGTGATGTCGACCAGCGCTAGGTCAGGCTGCGCTTCGAGGATGCCGCTCAGTCCGGAGGCGGCGTCGCCGGCTTCGACGATAACGGTCATATCAGGTTGGCTGTTAACGAGCTGTGCGAGGCCTTCACGCATGAGTGTATGGTCTTCCACGATCGCCACCCGAATGCGTTTGGGCGAAGGAATGGCGGGCGCGGCAGCGGGTGCAGCGGAGGCGGCGGCGGATTTGACTTCTTTTTTCATGTGGTGGGCAGGATGACCCGCACGGCGGTGGTTCCGCCGGGGGGCTGGTCCGAGAATTCGAGAATGGCACGGATGCTCTCAGCGCGTTGGCGCATCAAGTGCAGGCCGAGGCCTGACTCTTTGGGCGGGCGGGCAAAGGGCATTCCGTCATTGATAATAGTGAGCGTCGCCGGACAGGCCGCACAGTCTAAAAAGACGTCGACCCGCGTGGCCGCAGCGTGCTTGACCGCATTGGCAATCGCTTCTTGAGCGATACGATACAACTGAGTGGCGGCATGATGGTCAAGCGGGCCACAGGTTCCTCCCACATGGAGCTGGCAGCGGATTTGGAAAATGTCTCCGGCCGAGCGGACGAGACCGAGCAGGGCGGCGGGCAGTCCATCATGGCCAATGTCAACGGGAGACAACCCTCTGGCCAAGCCGCGCGCCACCTGGGTAGCTTCACCCAGATGCTGGCTGATGGCTTTGGCGTCGCCAGCCAGTTCCGGCGCCGCGGTTTCCAAGTTTTCAGCCAGATGCTGGAGTTTCATTTTCAGAGCGGCCAGTCGCTGGCACAGGTCGTCGTGAATGTCCTGTCCGATCCGTCGCTGCTCACGCTCGGAAATCTCCAAGATTTCGCGCTGCAATCGGACGATTTGGGCGTCCCGCTCGAGCTCCCGTAGCACCCGTCGCACCACCGTGGGAACAAGATCAAGAAAATGAGCGTCCTTAATCAGGTAGTCGCGCGCGCCGCGACGCATGTAATCCACGGCCACCTTGGCGTCAGAAAGTCCGCTGATGATAAGAAACGGCAGCGAGGCACTTTGGCGCGCGAGGTTTTCCAAAACAGCCGATCCATCCATGTCCGGCAGGCGCACATCTAGCAACAATAGCTGGGCCCGGTGATGCGCGAGCCAGTCGAGTACCTGCCGACCCGTATGCACCGAAACCACGTTAAACCCTTCGCCTCGCAGCGTGTCTTCCATCAGAAGGCAGACGCCCGCATCGTCGTCAGCCACGAGGATCGGTAGGTCGGTGGCGGATGAGGCGGGATGCAAGGTAGGGGTGGTCACTGTGCTCAAAATGGGTGGATCAGGCTGCAGGTAGGTCGATGGTAAAAATGCTGCCTGTGCCTTCGGTCGATTGCAGGGTGACCCGGCCATCCATTCGTGCAAGGCAGCGTTGAACCAGGGTTAGTCCCACGCCTTGGCCGGGAGTCGTGTCGGGCTGGAGGCGTCGGAAGATTTCAAAGATGCGTGGTTGGTCATCCGGGGCGATGCCTGGGCCGTTGTCGGCGATGTCGTACAGGGCGCGGCCGTCCTCGATTCGTCCGCTGATGCGCAGGTGGCACGGACGGCCGCTGACGCGGTATTTGAGGGCGTTGTCGAGCAGATTAGCGAGCGCCTGGCTCAGCATGAAGCGGTCGGCTAGACAGCTGGGTAGCGCGGTGGTTTCGATGGTGGCTTCGGCTTCCTCGATTTGAAATCGCAGAGGATCAAGGACTTCAGCGAGAACGGGTGTTGGGTCGAGTGGCTGGATGTCGAGGGCGGCGCGGCCGAGACGCGAGACGCGGAGCAGTCCTTCGAGGAGGAGGTCGATGCGTCGCACGCCGGCGCTAATGTAATCCAGAGCGCGGGGGATTTTCGGTTCGGTGGTGGCGAAGGCTTGGCGGGCGGCGGCGTCCGGGCAGTTGAGCAGGTTTTCGCCGAGGTATTTCCATTCGCGATCGAGGAGGCGGGCGAACCCTTGGATATTGACGAGTGGGGAGCGGAGGTCGTGACTGGCGACGTAGAGGAGGTGTTCCAGTTCCTGATTTTTCTCAGCGAGTTCGCGGGTGAGTTCTTTTCTTTTGGCTTCGGCTTCTCTTCGTGCGGTCACGTCATTGGCGACGATCTGGAGGGCATGGCCGCGTTCGTCTTGGAAGCGAGTGGCGGCTATTTCCGCGTGGAGGAGTTGGCCGTCGGCGTGACGGAGGCGTTGTTCGAGGTCGGAGATGCTGCCGCCGTGGTGCCAGAGGTGTTCGAGGCTTTGACGTGCGGCCGCGTGTTCGCCCGGTTCCATGAGGTCGTAGGGAGTGCGGCCGATGAGGTTGGCGGCGCTGGCCGCGCCGAGGAGCGAGACGGCGGCGGGATTGGCGTATTCGATGACGTCATTCCGGCAGGTGAAAACCATCGAAGGAATGCTTTCGACCATCAGGCGATATCGTTCTTCGCGGGCGCGCAATTCGGCGGCTTGGTGGTTGAGGCGCATGTGGGCGGCGTGCAAAGCCTGCGAGATCCGGGAGATTTCGTCGTGACCGACCAACGGGGCATCGGGGGTGTCACCGCGGTCGAGTCGCTCGGCTGAGTCTCTGACGTGTTCCGCTCGCCGGGTGATGCACCGGTCCCAGCCCCACCACATGGCCAGCGATCCGATGACGACAACGCCGGCCTCGATCAATGAGAAAACGACGGCTCGCCGGTAGGCCTCCGCGCGCAGGGCGCCGCCATCGGCGAAAGCGCTGCTCGAGATGCCGCTGTGGAGGCGGTTCATCATCAGGAGATTGAGCGCAATGATCAACCCACCGAAGCCGAGAAGCGACAGGGTGATGGAAGTGCGCAGGGACGGTCGGTGCAGCATCGCGGTGGGGGCCGGTCTGGGGCCAAAAAAGAGACAGAGTGATCGAAAAATGATCGAATCAATCGAATTCAGCTTAAGCCGGATGGCTGGTGCCTGACAATCACGCCTTCGATGTACGTCACAATTGTTTCCGCCTGAGAACACTAGGAGATGTCCCTATCCCGAGACATGCCCTTGGCGATGCCAGTGATGCCGGTGTCTGGGCGTGAAGCCGTAGCGGGGTTTGGCGAGGTGCGGTGGAGTGCGGCGACGTGAGAGAGTGTTTCTCCACTCTTGCTCCGGCGCCCGGGCGTGCTTTGTTGGCGTATTGACATGAGATCCATGAAGAACCTGACTGCTCGATTTGGCCTTTATTCTGGCTCCTTGCTGTTTGCGTTGACCGCCTCGGCGGGGCGCGGGCAGGAGGCGGCCGTTGTTGATTTTAATGCGCAGGTCCGCCCGATTTTGGAGTCGGCCTGTGTTCATTGTCATGGGGAGACGAAGCAGCAGGGCGACTATCGGCTGGACACGATGGCGGAGGCCTTTAAGGCGGGTGATGACGGAGCGATGTTGATTCCGGGCGAGCCTGAAAAAAGTGCATTATATACGACGACGGTGCTGGCGGCTGACGACGATGATGTGATGCCACCGGCCAAGGATGGTCCGCCGCTGGCCAAATCCCAGACGGAAGTTCTCCGGGCATGGATTGCGGCGGGGGCGGAGTGGCCGGAAGGAGTGACGCTGAAGCAGCAGCCGCGGATTGATTTTGTGAAGCACATTCAGCCGATTTTCGAGACGGCGTGTATCAGTTGTCACAATCCGGACAAGATGAAGGGTGACTATGATATGACGACGATGGCGTCGGCGTTTAAGAAGGACGGTGATTATGGGGACGCGATTGTTCCGTTTCAGGCGGAGCAGAGTGCGGTTTTTGTCCTGATGAATCATCCGGCAGATCATGACGATTTGATGCCGCCGGCCAAGAGTGGCGGGCCGCTAGCGAAGGAGCAGATTGATCAAGTTCGGATGTGGATTGCCCAAGGAGCGGTTTGGCCGGACGGGCTGGATCCGCTGGTAGCTCGCGAGGCGAAGCAGACGGGACGTCCGCCTAATCCGGATGATTTGGAACTCGTCAAAAAAATCCACGCGCGCATCGTGGCGCAGTCGACAGAGACGGACATGAAGGATTACGAGGGTGTTGTTCCCAAAACGGGGGCCGCGTACAGCATGGTGCCGGTCAAGGGCGGGACGTTCCTGATGGGGAGTCCGGAGGGCGAGGCAGGACGCAAGCCAGATGAAGGTCCGCAGGTTAAAGTCAGCGTTGATTCATTTTGGATGGGGCGGCATGAAGTGACATGGAACGAATATCTGCCGTTTCAGGTGACGCCGATCGACCGTTATAAAGATGGGGCTAAAAAGACGCCGGCACCAGCGGACGAGCCGGTTGATATTGTTTCCAGTCCGACGGCGCCCTATATGGAGATGAGTTTTGGCATGGGGCAGGATGGATTCCCGGCCATTTCTATGACCGAGCATGCGGCCCTTAAATATTGCCAGTGGCTGAGCGCGCAGACGGGGCATTTCTATCGCCTGCCCACCGAAGCGGAGTGGGAATACGCTTGCCGGGCCGGGACCACGACCGCGTATTCCTTCGGCGATGACGCCAATCAGCTGGCCGACTACGCTTGGTATTTCGATAACAGCATGGAAGGCGTGTCCGACAATCAGTATCAGAAGGTCGGAACCAAAAAGCCTAACCCATGGGGGCTGCATGATCTGCACGGCAACGTGATGGAGTGGGTACTGGACCAGTATGATCCGAAAGGCTACGCCGCCTGGGGTGCGGAGGCGCTCAATCCATGGGCTAAACCGTCCACCCTGTGGGGGCGCACGGCTCGAGGCGGTTCATGGTTCGACGACGCGGTTGAGTTGCGTAGCTCCGCGCGCCGTCCATCCAAAGATCAATGGAAACAAACCGATCCGCAGCTGCCTAAAAGCCTGTGGTATCTGACCGATGCCAAATGGATCGGCTTCCGTCTGGTTCGGCCACTGCGGATCCCCAGCCCAGAAGAAATGTACTACATCTGGAATTGCGGGCGCCCCGAGGAACTCGCTGCTCGTACGGCCGCCGCCGCCGCGCCCGCCGCCGCTAAATAAGCCAGTGTGGACGTGACTCCGGTTGTCACTGACGGAAGAGCCGCATGTGGAGGGCGCGACATTCATGCCAAACATCGACGGGCCGGTGAACGCGCACGTCGTTTGCGCAGTGCTCAAGCAGTGCCGGTCAGGGCGCGGCCGTCTGCGTGATCATCACCGGCGGTCCGTCGAATTTGGGCTGTGTTTGGAGTAGGGTCACGTCGAGTACCGCCTGAACACGGGCTAGGTATTCGCGCCAATACGTCGTGGGGGCAATGCTGCGGGAGACATCGGCAGCATCGAAACCCACGGCATCCAGGCCGCGCCGCCGGGCGAGGAAGATGGCCCGCTCATTGTGAAAATGCTGGGAAACGATGATGAAGCGCGACTGACCAAAGATGCTCTGAGCGCGCACCACGGAATCGAGGGTGCGAAAGCCAGCGTAGTCGCAATAAATCGCGGCTTCCGGCACGCCTTGAGCGACGAGTGCTTCCTTCATGGCTGTGGGTTCGTCATAATCCCTAGTGCCATTGTCTCCGCTCATGATGAAGGCTTTTACCTTGCCCGCGCGGTGCAATGCCGCGGCGGCATCGATGCGATGATGGAAAAAAAGGTTAGGCCGACCGCCGATCTTCGGCGAGCAGCCAAGTACGAGGGCGACGGGAGTGAAGGGCACGGTCTCCACCGTGGTATGGCAATGACGGGAAGAGCGTCGGATCCAGGCGTCACTTCCCAAAATGGCGAAGACAGACAGCGAAAGGCTGATGACCAAAAGCAGAGCGGCTTTTCTCCAGGTCAGCCAATGTGGGATGAGAGACAGGCTCATGTGGTGACGATACTGCTGCGTTCTGTCGGAACCGCAAGTACGCCGACCTTCCCTCTTCATGACCTCCTGCCACTTTATCACCCTCACCGCCGCCTGCACCGTCACTCAATCTCAGGCAGCGACACCGCGACTGAAGGTCGCAGGGCGATTACTCCGCTGCGGGCTTGAAGATCATTTGGGAGAACTGGCAGAGCGCCTTCTTCCAGTGCTGGAAGTCATGTTTGTGCTCGTCCACATGCCACGTGTGGGGCACCTTCTTGGCCTTGAGGTAAGTATGCATCTCTTGACTGATCCGGATGAGGCCGTCCTTGTTGCCGCAGGAAATCCAGAGCAGCTTGAGGGCTTTGGTGGTCTTCTCAGGATCCGGGACCAGTTCGGCGGCTGGTTTTGTATTCGGAGCGGAGGAAAATCCCCCGACCCATGCGAAGGTGTCGAGATTACCGAGACCGAAGTTCAGCGACTGCCCGCCTCCCATGGAGAGGCCCGCCAGAGCTCGGCTTTCGCGGTCAACTTTCACGGAATAGTTGGATTCAATGAACGGGATGAGCGAGCCCAGCAGATCCTTGTCAAACTCGGCGAACGCCGGAGCTGTCTTCATGGCATCCGGGCCGGGACGGTCGTCCTTCTGCGCCCGTCCATTGGGCATAACGATGATCATGGGCTCCGCTTTTTTGTCAGCGATCAGGTTATCCAGAATGATTTCAGGATGTCCGCCCCGTTCCCATTCGCTTTCGTCCCCGCCGATGCCGTGCAGCAAATAGAGCACGGGATACTTTTTGTCGGAGGAATAGCCTGGCGGCGTATAGACATTCGCCTTGCGTTTCGTGCCCACGGATTTGGAATCATACTCGACCATTTCTAATTTGCCGTGAGCAATGCCGTCGCGGGCTTTATCGAAATCATCCTGTGGAGCCATAAAGGCGGGCTTGTCATCCTCGCCGAGAACGATCGGACTGCCGAAACCGCGGCCACGGCCCCGTCCTGGATTTTCTTGAGCCTTGCCGGCCTCGGCATTCTGGATGCCGCTGGCCTCTTGAGCGGCGACCATGCCGGGCAGGAATGCGAGCGCGGCAAGGATGAGGTGAAATTTCATAAGTGGATGGCGGTGAATATGATAAAAACGTATTGGGCTATTTGAGGGATTTGAGGAATTCCTTCACATCCTCGAATTCCTGTGGTTTGAGGATAAGACGCATCGGCGGCATGGGGGAAATGGGCGTGGCTTTGTAGGTTTCGGCCAGTATGGCATTCGGGTCCTCGAGGCTTTGGATCAGATAGGCTTCGTCTTTGGTTTTCGCGATGCCATCGAGCGCGGGGCCGACAGGGCTGCCTTTGCCGCCGAGCATGTGACAGTTCATGCAGGCTGCGACGGGATGCTTCCAGAAGATTTCCTCCCCGCGTTTGACGTCGCCGACGGCGACAGCCTCGGCATCGGGCTCTGCCTGCGGGATGAGTTCACAGAACTTCAGATCATCGAACGTACTGTCTCCTTTTCCGAAATGGGACAACATGATGCTGGCCTTCGGATTACTGCCGCTGTTGTAGGTAGCTTCAATGAGTGTCCAGTCTGAACTCCTTGTCAGACGATCGGTCTCCACGCGGCTGAGCCGGTCGCTGATGCCAATCCGGCCTCCGGAAAAATTCGCGGCCTTAGCCCACCCGCTGAGGCGGTATTCAGTGTTAGGCTTCAGAGGCACTTCGACATACAGGGCGGAAAAACTCGACTCTGGCAGATTGCAGGTCACTGCTTGGGAGCCGTTACGGCCGGCGCTGGTCATTTTCCAGGTGGCGTTGGAAGGGGCGCGGAGAGGGCCGCTGCGACCAATGTCATCATTTCTTATCCAGCCTTCGGGGAGTCCATCTGCGCCGGCCTTTTCAAGGTTGGGATTTGGCAATAAGTTGGGTCCCTCTGTAAAGACGGCCTCGGCCTGATGCTTGCTCATGAGCACGCGGGTCGCCTCGCGCAGCCACTCGTCAGCTTGGTTGGTCCCATCTACCGCCAGCTTTTTCACCAGCGTCTGGATTTCCGGAGTGGTGGGGAACTCGGCCAGCTTCACCAGTGCGGCTAGGCGCGTCACGAGGTCTGCATCGGTCACTACGCCGGAGCCGAAATACAGTTTTTGCCCGGCCGCATCTGCCGACAGAGCGCGCACCGCATTCCGCCGCAGACGGGCGTCGTTGGCGAGTAGTGCGGCACCTAACGAATCCGCATTCAGCGCGCCCATTCCTTGCAGCGTCCACAGCGCGTGCAAGGCGGCGACCGATCCATCATTTGCGGCTAGCAGCTTTTTCAGCGGCTCTGCGGCTGCGGTCAGCTTGCCCTCTACGAGCAGACGCTGGGCGGAAAGGCGGCGCTCCTGGATGTCGCTGCCCAGCGCGGCCACTAGTTGTGCGGGATCTGTTGGGATCAGTTTTTGCAGGGCCGCCGGCTCTTTGGCCTCGCTCCACACCACGCGGTAGATTCGTCCGCGGGAATGATCGCGCAGGTCGTTTTCATGCGCCCCGCCAGGACCGGTTTTGGCGGTGTAGCCCCCGCTGCGTTCGCTCGGCGTGGGATTGTGCTGAATGATGTAATTCTGCCAGTCCGCGATCCAGACCGCACCATCCGGCCCGACCTCCGCAAAGACCGGGGACATCCATTCATCCGTGCTGGCCACGAGGTTGAATCCATCGCCCGCCGTCATGCCTGCTCCGGCGGCTTGCACGTCCATGAGGCTTACCGTTTTCATGGTCGGCTCGCACACCATGGCCATCCCCTGAAGACGGGCGGGCAGTTTGGCCGACTCGATGAAACTCGACCCTGCGGCAGCCGTGTAGCCACCCATCACGTCAACCTGGCGGTAATGAGGAGTAATGGTGTGGACGCTCTCTTCTGTATTGATTTTCTTTGCTGTCATCACCCTCATTTTGGCAGGTACATGCGTTGCCGGAATGCCGCCGTAGAAGATCGGCGCGCCATTGGCCGTACCGCCGAATTGATCGCCTGCCGTATTGGCGCTTTGGCCCCAGGAATTGTTGCTGAACTGATGCAGAAATTCCAGCGCCGAACCGTCCGCCTTGAAGCGGTAAGTGCCCTGCATGAACCGCTTTCGTTCACCGCCCACGGTGCCATCAAAGGCCGAATAGCCGACGCAGCCGTAGAACCAGTTGTCGATGCCGTAATGCAAGTTGTTGGCCTGCGCGTGGGTGTCGCCGATGCCCCAGCCGGTGATGATATCCTGACGCACATCCGCTTGGTCATCGCCGTTGGTGTCTTTCAGAAAAAGGAATCGTGGCGGCTGGCTGACGATGAGCCCGCCGTTGGCAAACGTTAGGCTGGTGGGGATGTTCAGCTTGTCGGCGAAGACGGTGAATTTGTCTGCCTTGCCGTCGCCATTGGTGTCCTCACAGATTTTGATGCGGTCATTTCCCTCGCCGTCGGGGGTCACACCGTGTGGATAGTCGCTCGTTTCCGCCACCCAGCAGCGGCCGCGGTCATCCCACGCCATGGCAATGGGTTTGGCGATATCCGGCTCTGCGGCAAAGAGCTCGAGTCGGAGATCGGGTGCGACTTGGGTGCGCTCCATGCTGCCGGTGACGCTGAGTGGATACTGATAGGTGAGCGGTTGCGGGCGCCGTTCGTAGTTGGCCACGGTGGGCTTGACCTCACGCTTTTCAGTTTCGCGGGTTTGGATGAACTTCACCCATTCCTCCCGGCGTTGCGGGCCGGCGGCGGTGAGGAGTTTTTCTTTCAGCGAGATCAGAAAATCATCCGGCGCGGGATTGCTGCTGGCGTGAGTGAAATCAGTAGTCACGACTTTCGCCTGCGGTACTCCCGCCAGCGCGGGGAACGTGGCCGCAGGAGCATCCAGTAACACGGCATCAAACTGCGCGATCCACTCCGGCGTCACCAGTGCAGGGTCTGCGGCGTAGTCAAACCACAGCGCATCGCGGCCAAAATCACGCATCACGGTGTGGCAATGCTTGCGGCTGCCAGCGGCCTCACTTCCGAGAAAAAGTACGCGGATCGCCCCACGCGGGCTGGCGGGAGCAACGGCAGATTTTTCCAAGGTCAGTACGGCCGCGGGAGTTTCGCCCTTTGCCCCGACGACTTCTTTCGCTGCCTCGCCCACCGCGGGCACCAACTTCCTTTCGTCCCCCGAAATGGCGCTCGAGTAGGTAATCAACAGTGCATCATCCTCGGACTTCAGCGTCTCAATAAATGGAGAAAGCGAACTGAGGCCGGCCATGGCCGCGGGCAGAAAAATCAGCCATTTCTTTTTGGTAGTCATATCAGTGGCCAGTTTTAGTTGGCATGGATGAATTTGAGTGGAACACAACGGAGAACGTGAAGTTGACATCATGATGTCAATATTCGTTCAAACCACGCAGGCGCCCACTCCCCCAAATGCCTCAGATGGTGGGATTTTGATCACGCTGACGATGGGACTATTCTGAGTGGGCAGTCACATTCTGATGGCCGATGACCCTTTGGCGGCTCATCTCGGGCTCACTGGCACCCGCAAAGACTTGCTTCAAAGAATTTTGAATCCGTTCGACGGGTGCTGCGGTCCCTGCGCGAAAGGCAGACAGATCATTTGGCTCGCATGAGCCTGTTGCCGATGAAGCGTCCGAGGACGATACCTCCAAGTATCGGAAGTGGGATCAGGAGTAAATATTTGCTATCTAACATAAAAAACAAAATGATACTCACAATCAAGCCAACAAAAAACCCGAGGGCGGATCCGATGAGAGTACCGAGAAATTGAGCTGGACGGAATGTGTTCTCCAGAGTCAGTGCGCGAAGTGGTGCCTCCCTCGCTGAACTCTCCAGCACATCCAGCAGGTCGTTGGCGACGGACAGCAGACTTTCGCGCTCCCTTCCACGAAGGATCGTGTCATTGAAAGCCCCCGTGATGATCCGGGTTTTCGGAGCACATATGGCCACGTATCCGTCCCGCACCTCAATGTAACCGGTGACGGCAGTGGAAAGGAAACTCAAGACGCTGGGTTTGCAGATCGAGGCCGTCTCAGCAAGGCTGGGAACTCGGTGAGGGGCAGATTTGATCGACGCCTCCAAGGCATCAAAGGCACCACCACCGAAGAGGCTGTAGTTTTTGTCGAACGCATCGACCATCTGCCTCTCATCAATTGTTGCGGTTGCGGACAGCTTCAATTCTAGCCCCTTGATGCCTAGGAAATTCATTCCTCCCGTCTCGCGCCGCGGCACAAGATCGAAATTCGGGAGATCGAGTCCGGTGGTGGGAATCAGGATAACAGTATGCCAAACAGATCCATACATATCGCCCTCTTGCGTCTGCTTCTCGAAATCGAGGATCTCGAACGGCCGGTTCCGATGGATACCTTGAACATGATCTCTGAACCTCTCTGCCTTCCTGAAGACAGCGAGGCCGCGCGCTTCTTTGGAAATGGCCCCTTGGGTTTCGGCGTGGTAATCGTAGCCGTTTTCCTGAGCCCATCCGGCGGTGTCATGATGATGTGGCATAGATTTTTTGTATGATTTTATTCAGTTGCCAGCGGATAGTCGTCGTTCAGTTTCTGTAAAAAACCACCTTCATTCATGAGAAAATCATTCATAGGAACAGTTTTATGGGGGCTCTGCTGCAGCGTGCTGTTGCTGGCCGACGATGGGTCCGAAAAGGCGGAGAGGTCGGGCCCGGGGAAGGTGTTAGGGGAGCCACTTTGGCGCTCTCAGTCCAGTGACCATGAGCCGGTGCTCTTTATTCAGGAGGAAGGTCAGCCGTTGGCCACCGGAAAACTGCTTTTTATTCCTAGCGAAAAGTTCCAGATCACTCATCCGGATCACACGATGATTTATGAAGAGGGAAAGGATTATACCTGGAAGCCCGGCACGAACCTCATTGAACTCACGTTGACTTCCCGCATCCCTTTTAAGACAGCTGCGCAGATGGTTCCACCGCAAGGCAGCCCGAACATGTTCGCCACGGTTCTCCATTCCGAAGGCCGGTTCTTTCACGATCTGCAGGTACAGGTTTCTTACTGGCACAAGACTGACCCGTGGCCCGTGGAAGTGAAACCCTCGCCGGAACAATTGACCCGCGTTTTGGCCAAGCTCAGGGCCAAACAGCCAATCAAGCTCGTGGCCTTGGGCGACAGCATCACCCAAGGATTCAATGCATCAGGATTCAAGGAATCGTTAGCCGAACCCTATCAACCGGCCTATCCGCAATTGGTCGCCAACACGTTGGAGAAACGGTTCGGCTCGAAGGTGACTCTGGTGAATTTTGGTGCCGCCGGGGCGGAGGCTGGCTGGGGAGTGGAAATGGTTCCCCGGGTGACGGCGGAAAAGCCGGATCTCGTCATTCTGGCGTTTGGTATGAATGACGGCGGTGGCTATGACACGAAGATGACAAAAATGCGCGATCAAGTGATGGCCGGGAATCCTGATGCTGACCTCGTGCTGGTCGCCCCCATGACCATGAATCCACTGTTCGCCGGTGCCGATGGGTTCATCTGGAAATCGAATTTTCTGCGTGGGCTGGTGACGGATCACGTGGCTCTGGCGGATGTGACGACTCCGTGGATCGAAATCCTCAAGAAAAAGAACTTC
Source organism: uncultured bacterium (assembly GCA_903954065.1). Taxonomy (GTDB): domain Bacteria; phylum Verrucomicrobiota; class Verrucomicrobiia; order Verrucomicrobiales; family V1-33; genus CAJBME01. Next base: position 3,586 of record CAJBME010000263.1, on the reverse strand, counting down.
TCGGATATCAGCGGCAACAACGTGAACCATCCGAACGATTTCGGGCACCGTCTCTACGCGCAGGTTATTCTGGATTTGTTTCCGAGGTGATAGGGCGTTGAATCCATCACAGAGAACCCAAGGATCAGTGAAAACCCATTTCATGCCAGATCGAATGAGCGAAAACATCATAGCTGCTATACTGCTCACATGGGCATCCGTGTGCGGGGCGGAGTCGGCAAAGGGGGATGATCCCTTTGGGATTCTGAAGAAACCGATTCCCGAAAGACTTGTGGTCTTTACCTTTGATGACGGCTGTGCAAGTCATGCGACAATTGCGGCGCCAATCCTCAAAAAACATGGTTTCAATGGAACGTTCTATGTGTCTGATGCCTATCTGTTTCGCGAGCGCAAGGATTGGTATATGACGTGGCGACAGATTCGGACGATGTCTGAACAGGGATTCGAGATTGGAAATCACACTCGTGGACACGGCCAGTTGTCGATGACGGATGTCGGAGGATGCCAGGCGTATGTGTGGACGCTGGAGGATGCAATGATTGCGAACCGAATTCCGAGACCGACAACGTTTTGCTGGCCGTTCTATGATACGAATCCAAAGTTCTATCCACTCTTACAAAGTTGGGGTTATACTTTCGCGAGGGGCGGTCATGGTCGCACTTATGATCCAACGAAGGATAATCCCTTCGATGTTCCCTCATTTGCGGCCGGCGGGGTGGGGCAGACGATCGATGGGCTGATCAGTGCGGTGCAGCAGGCTGTTGGGGGTAGGATTGTCGTCATCACGTTTCATGGTACGCCGGACATGGAGCATGCGGGCGTGGGAATTGATCCTGACATATTCGAGGACTTGGTCGAATACATGAAGGATAACCACTACAAGGTAATCGCCATGCGCGATCTGGTGGAGTACATTGACCCTGTGAAGGCCGCTCAGTTGCCGCCCACCAAGACGCCTCCGCGGTCCAATCAGGAAAAAGCAGAGCCTCTGCGCTTGGTGCAAGGCGACAAGCCGTTTGTGCCCAGCAAGCGGAAACGAAGGGGTTATACGTTTCCAGAAGAGCTCACAGGTTTATGGACGGTGAAGGAAATTTATCGTCTGCGGTTGCCTGATGCAGTCACTACGGCCATCAACGGAACCACGATCACGATGATAGTTCCTCCGACTGCCGACGTGACGGCGCTGGCTCCGGTCTTTGAACTTGCCCGTTTTGCTACCGCTGCTCCGGCCTCGGGAACGGTGAGGAATTTCTCCACTCCGCAAGTTTACAAGATCACCGCTCAGGACGGTTCCACCAAGGATTATACGGTCAAAGCGGTGCCATCTGCCACGCCGGTCCATTTCACGTGGACGGCGCAAGACGGCGGAAACTTTGATGACGGCAGCAACTGGAAAAATCAGTTGGGAGTTGCGGCAGGTCCGGCCGGTGAAGGTAATGCCGACGCGATTCTGAACTTTGCGGCACCTGGAAGTTTTTCGGTCACCAGAGAGTCCCCTGGTGATTTCGTGCTCAATCAACTCAACTGTACGGGTTCGTTCCCGACATGGATTGGCAGTGGGACTTTGGTTTTTACCAAGAGCGGTTCGTCGATGCAACCTTACATGAACAGTCAGGCCCGCTCGGAGGTTACGATCAAAGCGCCCATTCGGCTTGACGCTGATCTTATCATCGACGGGCTCGAACTCGATGACACACGCGTCTTCCTGCCGGGTGTCATTTCCGGCAAAGGAGGTTTGATCAAGGAGGGCCCGCACTCGCTCCATGTCAGCAATCCGACCAACACCTACAGCGGTGGAACGATCGTGAATGATGGTTCCTTGTCTGTTCAGAAGCAGGGGCTTGGAACGGGGCCTGTTGCTATCAACAACGAGGGGGCGATAGGGATCGGTGGCGATGCGGTGATGAATCCACTCACCGCGAATGGCGGGAAGATATTTTCGGGTGGCAATGGTCGCTGGAGCGGTCCGGTCACGTTGAAAGGAAATACCAAGCTCAGTTGTCCAGACACCCTTGTGTTCGATGACCAGGAAAGTGGAATCAGCGGTCCAGGCGGACTCACCCAGACGGGTCACCGCGTGGACCACGGAACGAAGAGTGGGACGATCAAACTTTTCGGACGTAATACGTATACGGGACCAACTTTGGTGGAAATGGGCCTCATGGAAGTCATGGGATCACTTTACAATAACGAACCAGACCGATGGACTCCTGCCAACATCACCGTCAATGGAGCGGCCGGCGAACTTCGTCTGCACGTAGGCGGTCCCAGCGCATTCACCGCTGCGCAGGCTGAAACGATGCTGAAGAACCTCACCACCGATATCAATCAGAATGGATTGTTGGAACGCAGTACCTTTGGTATTGATACGACCGGGGCCACGGTAGTACAGGAACTCGCGGTAGCGATCACCGACTCGAAAGGTCCCGGTGGCGGTGGCATCCATTTTAAGAAATGTGGTGCAGGGACGTTGAAACTCTCAGGAGCCAATACCTTCAGTGGACAAACGAGGGTGGAAGGCGGCACACTCAGCGTGGAATCCCTCAACAGCGTGGTGAAAGGAAGGCCGAGCAGTAGTCTGGGCGCGCCGACAAGCGATGCCGACGGGGAGATTTTTATCAGTGGCGGCAGCACCTTGACTTATACCGGTAAGGGCGAGACCACCGACCGGACTCTGAATCTGCCCGGCGCTGGAGACACCATCACCCTAGATCAATCCGGCACGGGCCTGCTGAAACTGACCAGTCCTTTCGTAATGTCCGGCTATGGGGAAAACAAAACCATCGTCCTCGCTGGTTCCGGCGCCGGCGAACTCGCCTTCCCTATCGACAACGTCTATGACCGCCAAGGCAAGGCGACAACCGCCATCACGAAAACAGGTGCCGGTAACTGGACGCTCTCCGGCGAAAATACATACACTGGCCCGACTGTTGTAAAGCAGGGGACGCTGCTTCTTCCGAATGCGAACAGCCTTGGAGACAAGACGGATGTCTCCATCTTACCAGGAGGAATGTTGGATCTGAGTTTCAGCGGCGAGATGCGTATTATTAAGCTGGAGCTCGATGGTAAACCGCAAGCTTCTGGCACCTACGATGCCGATAACTCCCCAAAGTTCATCAAGGGTAAAGGAGTATTGAAGATACAATAAGCGGAAGCCTAAGGTGAGCTAGACCTGCGGACCACACGCCTTTAGAATCAACCCAGATCTACGATTAACTCAGATCCATACCTCGGCGCTCCCGGGCCAGTTGTGGAAACCGGGCCCAGCGTCCCCGGCTACAGTGGCGGCTTTGCCGCCTGGGCCGTGGTTTCAGATTTGCATCTTTTGGTAGCCAGACCGTCCCGGTCTGGATTGTTTTCATTTCCAGAGCGAGACGCACTGGCTACTTACTGACGCACTAGTCGTGGGTCGCTGACCCCGGTTGCGGCGCGGAACGCCTCACTGAACGTCTCACCGAACGTCTTTTTTGGGATGCGAATCAGCGGTTTCGTACACGCCGACGCGGACGTCAGCGCTCCCGGGCCAAGTGTGGAAACCGGGCCCAGCGTCCCCGGCTACAGTGGCGGCTTTGCCGCCTGGGCCGTG
>CAJBME010000262.1 GCA_903954065.1 uncultured bacterium | reverse complement strand
CCCCTGAGGAGGACAGAGGACAGCTGGAGCCATCGACTCAACTCACGACCCGAAGGCGCCGACATCTAACCGCAGATCCTTGGCCACGCCCCAACTTTAGGCGAAAAACTCAAGCTCGTGGGCAAACTCGGCGGCTGGATCGAGCGCGGCGGTAAGTCGGCAAGTCCTCCAGGGGTGCAAACAATGTGGCAAGGCCTCAATCGCCTCCATGACTTGTCCTTCGTTTGGCAACTCCGCGACCAATGACTTGTGTGTAACGACGAGGGCAACGCCCTGGGCTCTCGCATGGCGCCCCGTTGGGGTTCAGGTCGTGAGCCTGTGTCGGCGAGTGGGTAGTCAGGTTTCTTTGTATGATTATTCGCTTCCCATGGCCGCGAGGATGTCGACACTTTAAGCAATGCCTGCCCCCTCAGAACCCATAGTCACGTCCGTCCGCCGGGCGGTCGCACGGATCCTGAATGTTGTCCTCCTAATGGCAGGATCAACGATTTCCGCCACTGGCACCGTATCCTCCGGTCTCGAGTTTTTCGAGAACCGTATCCGTCCGGTTTTGGCGGAGCATTGTTACCAATGTCACAGCGCCGGAGCCGCCAAAATCGGGGGCTCCCTGATCATGGATACCAAGGAGGAATTCTTCAAAGGCGGCATCGACGGTCCGGTCGTCGTCCCTGGCGACCCCGAAGCCAGCCTGTTGATCCAAGCCGTTCGCTACGATCATCCCGACCGCCAGATGCCACCGCCCAAAAGCGGCGGCCAAAAGCTCCCCGAAACCGCGATCACCGACCTCACCGCATGGGTGCAGATGGGCGCTCCTTACCCGGAAACGCCGGATGACAAAAAACGCCAAGCTCCGCGGCCATGGTCTCTCGAGCCAGTGCAAGACCCAGCCCCACCGCCGGTCCGGGACTCCGCCTGGAGCCGTACTTCCATCGATCCCTTTATCCTCGCCCCCATCGAAGCCCGCGGCCTGCAACCGTCACCGCCAGCCAGCGCGCTCACCCTCATCCGCCGCGCCACTTTTGACCTCACAGGCCTGCCGCCAACGCCGGAAGAGATCGATACCTTCCTCGCCGACACCTCACCCGACGCCTTCACAAGAGTGGTTGACCGCCTACTCGCTTCCCCACAGTACGGCGAACACTGGGGCCGGCACTGGCTCGATGTCGTCCGCTACGCCGATACAGCCGGTGATACCGCCGATTACCCGCTGCCCGAGGCGTGGCGCTACCGCAACTACGTGGTCGACGCCTTTAACAACGACGTCCCATACGACCAGTTCCTCCACGAACAAATCGCCGGGGACATCATCGCCCGCGAGGCGCCCGGAGAAAAATACGCCCAACAAGTCACCGCCACCGGATACCTCGCCCTGTCGCGACGGTTTGGATTCGATTCAGAAAACTATCATCACCTCACCATTCAGGATACCATCGATACGCTAGGCCAGAGCGTCCTCGGGTTGACGGTCGGTTGTGCGCGCTGTCACGACCACAAATTTGATCCGGTTTCGATGAAAGATTATTACGGTCTCTACGGAATCTTCGCGAGCACGCGTTTTGCCTTCCCGGGCTCGGAGCAAAAAAACCGCTATCGGGCCTTAGTGCCGCTGGTACCGGTCGTCGAATCGCGTTCGAAGTGGGCAGAGATGCAATCGAGTTTCGCCTCCTTGGGCATCACTCCTTCCGCCGTTCTCCGGTCGCTGGATGACATGGATGGTGATTTCGAAATGCAAAAACCCGCCTCTGGCGGCAGTTACGGAGTGGTGGTGCCGCCGTGGTTTTATGATGGCCGGGTGTCGGTCGATCCGGGCGCCCAAAGCCCGTTCAAGCATCTGCATCCATTTGGCAGTGTAGGAGCCATCATCCCTGCGGAGGCCGCCGGTTATTCCATGCGCCAGATGATTCATCCCTCCCTGAAGCAAGGAGTGGTCCATGTGAATCTAGAATTTCGCGCCGCGACCAGTGGCCCCGACACCACGGGCGTCCATCGTTTCACAGTCGGACAACCCGGTATCCCAGCTGTCGAGGTCTTCATTTCCCATGAATCGGTGTCGTTTCCGACGGCCAATGGGGTGATGCCAGTCCCCCTCCCCAAACCAGGCGACTGGAATTGCCTGCAGCTAACTCTGGATCTGGAGGCTGGCACTTTTTCCGGCACGGTCGGAACACCTGACCAGACAGCCGCCATTGCCACTCAGCCACTGTCTGGCCCAGCCCCCCGCACCATCCATTTTGTGGCGCTCGACTCCCCAGAGGCCAGCCCCGGCCAGCGATCGACCCTCAGCGTTGATAACATCAGCGTGCAATCGACGCCGATTCCACCGGTATCATCCACTCATCCCGCCCCCACCCCCGAGGCCCCGGCCCTGGCACTGGCCGCACTTCAGACCGAACTCACCACACTGGCCGGTATGGATGGCGATCTGGAAGCCCAGACCAATGGCACACCCCCATCCGCCAACTGGCACCCCGGCCCGAATAGCACCGTCAAAATATCCGCCGACGCTCAAAGCCCGTTGACGAATATCCATGCCGCCGGATCACTCGGCCTCCACCTGCCCGCCACCGCCGCCAGTGACTACAACGGATTTGGCAACCGACTGCCACAATCATGGTCTCCAGCAACCGGCCACAAAGTGTATGCCAGCTTTGACTTCCGCTGTCTCCCCGGCGGCGGCGACGGCACCTGGCGGTTTCACCTCGGCCACACCCCCGCTTCACCGGCCGTGCAGCTCGGTATCAATGCCACTTCGTTCTTCTACCGCAGCGGCGATACCTACGAGGTAGCCGCACCGCTCGAGCCCGGCACATGGCACCAAGTCCAGCTCACCCTCGACCTCACTGCAAAATCTTTCACCGGATCCGTCGCCACCCGGACCGCTCATCATTCATTTTCCGGCCACTTCGCGTCCGGCTGGGACGGCAGCATCGACTACCTCTTTATCGATAGCGGTGGCCATATGGCCGGAGCCAAACCCGCGCTCGATACGGACAATTTCATGGTTTCCAGCGATCCCCTACCCCCACTGACCGCCCCCGAGGTTCAGCTCGCCGGCGATTCCAGACCGTCCCGTCGCGCCCGCATCGAGGAATTGCGGAAAAAAATCGAAACCATCACGGCGGCCCAAGAATCCCGGCGGCTCGAGGTCGAACAACAACTCGCCACCGGTCCGGTGCCGCTGGCCTACGCGGTCACCGAAGGCACACCGCATCCGGCCAAGATCCAGCTCCGCGGCGAACCAGAAACTCCGGGCGCCGAAGTCCCACGCGGATTCATTCAGGTCCTTGGTCACTCCGAATTACCCGCCGCAACCACCGCGACCAGCAGCGGCCGGCTGGAACTCGCCCGCTGGCTGACCCGCCGTGACAACCCGCTCACCGCCCGCGTCATGGCCAACCGCCTCTGGCTCTACCATTTCAACCGCGGTCTGGTCAAAACCCCCAATGATTTCGGCACCCGCAGCGAGCCACCCACCCACCCCGAGCTACTCGACCACCTCGCCACAGAATTTGTGCGCCGCGAATGGTCAATCAAAGCCATGCACCGGCTCATCCTGCTCAGTGCCACATGGCAGCAATCAAGCGCCACCAGCGAATCGCCCCCGAATGACGACTCACTGTACCACGTTTTTCCACGCCGCCGCCTGACCGCCGAGGAATTGCGCGATGCCATTCTCTCCAGCAGCGGCGCTCTCGACCGCACTCCGGGACGCGAACACCCGTTTCCCGCCGCCCACACGTGGGGGTACAGCCAGCATGGCCCGTTCAACGCCGTCTACGAACATGACAAAAGAAGTCTCTACCTCATGGTCCAACGCATCAAACGGCATCCGTTTTTAGCCTTATTCGACGGCGCAGACCCGAATTCCTCCACCGCCGAACGCCGCATCACCACCGTCCCAACCCAAGCGCTCTACTTCCTCAACGACCCGTTCGTTCACGCCAAATCACTGGCCTTCGCTCAACGCCTGCAGGCCGACCACCGGTCCGAAGACGACCAAATCGAGCTCGCCTCCCGCTTGGCCCTCGGCCGGTCCGCCACTAGCCTCGAACGCGCCGAAGCCGCTAGCTTCCTCGCCGCCTACCGCGCCGAAGCCGGCACGACTGGGGAAAACGTCGAACCGATGGCCGCCTACGTGCGGACGCTGTTCGGAAGCAATGAAGTCCTCCACTGCGATTAATCGGACCACCTCGATCACCCTCACCCCCATGACCCCGTCGTTTAACCGCCGCCACGCCCAGCGATACAAGGTCGCCTGCAGCTCGCTGCTGCCCGGCCTGCTCTCGCAAAT
>CAJBME010000261.1 GCA_903954065.1 uncultured bacterium | reverse complement strand
TTTGAGGGATGTGGCCTGTGGGCCACGTGTGGAAACCGGGGCCGGCGTACCCGGCTACAGTGGCAGGGCCGAACGTCTCTCCGAACGATTTTTGAGATGTGGACCGGAATCGAAGAAGCGGATTCGGATCCGTGTTTTGAGGGATGTGGCCTGTGGGCCAATGGTGGAAACCGGGGCCAGCGTACCCGGCTACAGTGGCGGCGCCGAACGCCTCTCCGAACGATTTTTGAGCGGTGGCAGGTGACCGGATTCGAAGAAGCGGATTCGGATCCGTGTTTTGAGGGATGTGGCCTGGGGGCCAAGTGTGAAAACCGGGGCCAGCGTACCCGGCTACAGTGGCGGCGTCGACCGTCTCTCTGAACGTATTTTTGAGCGGTGGCAGGTGACCGGAATCGAAGAAGCGGATTCGGATCCGTATTTTGAGGGATGTGGCCTGAGGGCCAATGGTGGAAACCGGGGCCGGCGTACCCGGCTACAGTGGTGGCGCCGAATGTTTTTTTGAGCCTGATCGCCTGCGTGGCGAGTGGTTATTCGGCTTCGGGGCGCGGGTCGCGGGCGAACAATGCGCGCAGTCCTTCTTGTGGGGAAAGCCCTTGGTAGAGAATAGCGTATACGGTATCGATGATGGGCGTGCGCACCCCGGTGTGGCGGGCGGCGTGGTAAATTGATTCGGTATTGGGGACGCCTTCGGCGACCATGGTCATGGACGCGAGGATGGACGCGAGCGGCGTTCCCCGGCCGAGGGCTTGGCCGACGCGGTTATTCCGGCTATGTTCGCTGTAGCAGGTGACGACGAGGTCGCCGACGCCGCTGAGCCCTTGGAAGGTAGCGGGGGTACCGCCCATGGCGGTGCCGAGGCGGATCATTTCGGCTAGGCCGCGGGTGACGAGGGCGGCGCGGGCATTATCGCCGAGGCCGAGGCCGCTGGCGAGGCCGCTGGCGATGGCAAAGACGTTTTTGACGGCGGCGCCCCACTCGATGCCGACGAGGTCATCGCTGGTATAGGCTCGGAACCAGGGCAGGGTGACGAGGTCTTGGAGGCGGCGGGCGATGAGCTGATTGGTGCAGCCGATGACGGCGGCGGCGGGCTGGCGGCGAGCAATTTCCTCGGCGTGATTGGGTCCGGAGAGGACGGCTACCGGTTGGGCGGGCATGGCGTCGCTCAGCAGTTCGGACATGCGCAGGCCGGAGCCATTTTCGATGCCTTTGATGCAGCTCACGAGTGGGGTTTCTGGAGGGAGCGGGAGGGTGGCCAGTTGTTGGGCCACGGGTCGGACGGCTTTCGACGGGACCACGACGAAGATGGCGTCGCAGGTGGCGAGGTCGGCGAGGGTGGTGGTGGCGCTGACGTGGTCTGGGAGGACGACATTTGGGAGGTAGCCGGGGTTTTGGTGAAGGGAGTTAATGGAGGCGATGACGCTGGGTTCGCGTCCCCAGACGATGACTTTGTCGGCGTTGCCTGCGAGCAGGACGGACAGTGCGGTGCCCCAGCTGCCGCTGCCGATGATGCCGATTTGTTTCATATGAGTGGTAGTGGGCACGGTCTGGAGCGGGAGCGGGTGGCGTGGGCGGACGAGGGGAGCGGGGTGGGGGCCGGCTTGATTCCGTGATTAGCGCGGGCCATCGGGTGGGTGCTGGGGGCGGCTCTTGGGGCTACCGATTTTCGGTTCCGTACCGGCGGCGATGCGTGAGAGGTTGGAGCGGTGGCGGTGGGTGACCAGCACGGCGATGAGCAGGGCCAGAGTGACGAGCGGCATGTTCCAGCGGCCGTGGTGCCAGGCGTGGACGGTGACGGCGAGCGGAAGCGTCCAGCCGGCGAGGATAGAAGAAAGAGAGACGTAGCGGCACGTTTTCAGGCCTACGGCCCAGACGATGACGGCAGCCAGCAGGGCGGATGGGGCGAGACCGAGCATGACACCAGCGCTGGTGGCCACGCCTTTGCCTCCCTTAAAGCCGAGCCAGAAAGTGAAAGTGTGACCGAGTACGGCGCTCAGGCCGGCGAGTACCGGGGTCGACTGGGCGGCGAGCGGATGGCCGGCGAACCCGGGGTGAGTGTGAGACCACCAAGCGGCACCGAGGACGGGCAGTAAACCTTTCAGGACATCGAGACCGAAAACGGGCAGCCCCAGACCGCGGCCGAGGACGCGCATGGCGTTGGTGGCGCCAATGTTGCCGCTGCCATGCTCCCGCAAGTCAAGTCCGCGCGCCTTGCCGGCCAGCCAGCCAAATGGGGTAGCTCCGGCTAGATAAGCCAGCAAGACAGGCAGCAGAATGGCAAGCCAGAGCGGCATGAGAACAAAAGAGTGGGGGAAGAACGGGGATGAGGGGAAGGAAAGCGGATGAGAGATGGGCGGGTAGAGGACACCAGTGGCATGGACTGCGGCGATGGCAACTGCCAGCCGCTGGCGGGATGAGACGGGTTTGGCGTGCGGTGGTGGGTTTTAGCGGAACGCCGCGCGCGTTCGAAAGACGTAAGCCCTACGCAACCGGACGTTCAGAGTTCCCGCCAAGTCGTGAGTTCGGGTGGCAGTGGCGCTTCGAAAGCCAGCCGACCGTCGGCTTCGGTGGTGATGGCGAGGTACGACGAATGGAGGGCATGGCGCGGGAGGAGCAATCGTTGAGCGAGGGACGGCGACCATCCGGATTCGATGTGATCAAGGTAAGGGGCGGCGCCTTCCGGGCCGTAAAGTTTATCGCCGATGAGCGGATGGCCGGCGTGGGCGAGGTGGACGCGGATTTGGTGGGTGCGGCCGGTCACGGGTCGGGCCATGACGAGAGCACAGCGGATAGTTTCTCCGGTCGATACGGTTTTAGTGAAGCGGTCGGTGACGACGACTTCGGTGCGACTGGGCGCTCCCTCTGGGTGAGGGGCCTGCATTAAATAGACGGGTGCTTCCGGATCAAATTCACCGCGCCGCCGCAGCGGGGCGTCGACGACAAACTGGTCATCGATCGGCCATCCACGGACGAGGGCCAGGTACTTTTTTTCCACCTGCCGCCGCATCATGGCTTTTCCAAACACGCGGGCGGTTTGAGGGTTTTTGGCGACGAGGACGAGGCCGCTGGTTTCGCGATCGAGGCGATTGATGATCGAGAGGCGCGCGCCGTTGGCGATGTCGTAGGCGAGCAGGTGGTGCAGGCCATCGAGCAGTGTGGGTGGGCTATCGGGCTTGGCGGGGTGGACTTGGAGGGGGGCTGGTTTGTCGACGACGATCCAGTCGTCGGTTTCGGCGACGACGCGAAAGTTCGGGCTAAAGGCAATGGGACGCCACGGTGGCACGCCATGGTCATGCCGCAGCCACAGCTGGCGTCAAGCAGAGGCCGCAGATGAGGGGCTAGTGCTTTCGACATCCGGAAGAGAGGGCGGCCCCGTCGCGCTGAGGATCTTTTCTTGCCTGTGGCGGGCAGCCGGGCACTATGAATCCTCATCCATGTCTCAAGCTATTGATTTTCAGCATACGATTGCCAAGCCGACCAGTCTGACCGGAACTTCGCTCCATACCGGGGAGAAAGTGACGCTGACGTTGAAGGCCGGCGAGCCACATACGGGCATCCGTTTTCGCCGGGTTGATTTAGAGGATCAGCCATTCATTGAGGCGAAAGTGGAGAATGTGCAGACCGTGGAGAGGGCCACCACGCTGGCCCAGGGCAGTGTGAAGGTGCACACGGTGGAGCACGTGATCAGCGCGCTGGTGGGCATGGGTGTGGACAATGCGATCATCGAGATGGACGCCAACGAACCGCCGATTGGAGATGGTTCGGCGCGGCCTTATGTCGAGTGCATTAAGAAGGCGGGGCTGGTGCGGCAGGAGCCGTTGCGCCGCGTGTTTGAGGTGCGCGAGCCGATTCATCTGGAGACGAAATCCGGGAGTCTCGTCACCATTGTTCCCGATAAAAAATTCCGTATTTCCGTGACCCAGGCGGGCGGGCACCCGCAGTTCACGCAATTTTACAGCGTGGAAGTCACGCCGGAGACGTATGAGCGCGAGATCGCGCCGGCGCGGACTTTTGTGCATTACGAAGATGTGCAGCCTCTGCTGGAAAAAGGACTGATCAAAGGGGGGAGTTTGGAAAATGCCATCGTTCTCCGCGGTGATGCTATTTTGTCGAAGGAACCGCTTCGTTTTCCGGAGGAACTGGCGCGTCACAAGATCTTGGATCTGATTGGTGACTTGATGCTTTCGGGCAAAAGAATCATGGGTCATGTCATTGCGGTGAAGCCCGGGCACGGGCCGAATACGGAAATGGCGAAAAAGCTGGCGGAGAGTTACCGGCGGATGGATGCGCTGATGCCGGCGCCGGTCAGTTTGCCCACGGGAGAAGCGGTATTGGATGTGAACGAAGTGATGCGCATTCTGCCGCATCGCTACCCCTTCTTGATGGTCGACCGGGTCATTGGTTTTGAGGGCGAGAACAAGTGTACGGCCGTCAAATCGGTCACTATCAATGAGCCGTTTTTTCAAGGGCATTTCCCAGGTCACCCGATCATGCCGGGCGTTCTCCAGCTCGAAGCCATGGCTCAGGTCGCGAGCATCCTCATGCTGCGCATCCCAGAAAATGTCGGAAAAATCGGCTACTTCATGTCCGCTAATGATGTCAAATTTCGCAAACCCGTCGTGCCTGGCGATACGTTGATCATCGAGGCCGAGATCCTTAAAAACCGCCGGAGCATCGGACAGGCCCGAGGCCGGTGCTTGGTGAATGGCGAGCTCGTTTCCGAGGCCGTGTTGATGTTCAGCTTGTTCTCCCGCTAAGTTGCGGCTGGCGGGCGATGTCTGACGTCCTAGCGGCGGTGGAAGCGGGCGGGATATCTCCGCCAAGGGAACCAAAAGTTGAAAGCTACGGCAAAAAGCACGAGGCCTAGCGCATTCACGCCGACCGGCCAGAGGACGAAGGAATATCCCAAGGCGCTCACCTTCGGGCCCGCCATCACAGCGATGAGGGCGGTCGATCCCGCAGGCGGATGGAGGCAATTCAGGAGTTGCATGCCGAGGACGGCGAAGCCCACCGCGCAGGCTGCGGCCAGCGTCGTGTCGGGTATGAGCTTGTGACAGGTCACGCCAACCAGCGCAGAGAGTACATGTCCCGCCAGTACCGGCCAAGGCTGGGAGAGTTTGCCGAGCGGAACAACGAAGAGCAAAAACGCCGTGGCGCCCATGGACAAGACGATAAAAGACTCGGGTGATGGTCCGAGAAAATGGCGCCCTAATCCGATCATGCCGGCGATCGCCAAAAAAGCGCCCAGAGAGGCGACGATCTTTTCCCTCCATCCCGTCTCGTCCCGTTCGATGCCCAGCCACGCTTTTATTCCTTTCATAGATCCGCAAGGGATTGAGCGGACCACGCCAAAAGGCAAACCGATTTTTACTGCGGTCCTGCGGTGCGCCGTGAAAACGCGGCGCCGCCATGGATGCCGGTTGGATAAGGCCGCATCCGGTGCAGACGAGGCGGGTCAAGCCGGCGGCGATGGATTCGGGCCCGAGCGGGCTCATGGCCGGGCGGTGCTTTTTACGTAGTCCGAAACAAAATCATCCGAGCGACGGTCGACGATGCACCAGAGCGGTGAGGCACGGGGGAGGAGGCCAGGGCAACGGTCTGAAGGCGCTGAGTTTATTGGAAAACCAGAGGTTTACTGACGCCTCTGTGTTTGGTGAGGAAAGCAATCACTTGAATTAATCTTCATAATTATAATTGACCGCGCTCGCAAAGATGATAACTCCCTCACATGTGAGTCGTAGATACACGACTTTTTACAAAGATTCAGATATTTTGAAGATAACTTATCTCAATCAAAATCATGCTTTTATCGCATTAATTGTATTTACCATAATCTTGCCTTTTCCCTGTGTCGACCGTCCCCACACGTGAAAACACCGAGAAAGATTCGATGTGAGACCCATTCTCCCGCCAGCATCCGTCCACAGACTATATAAACCAAAATTACCACACTTACATTATGAACTCACACTTAAGCCTGCCCAAGGCCATGATTTCCTCGTTGCGAAGGCCCGTCATTTATACCGCTGCTTTTATCGCTGCTATGAATATCATGACGAGCGCGCAGGCCGCCGTTTTCACTGCGGGATTTGAGACATCGGAAGGTTACGACAATTCCGAGTTTGCCAATGTCGCTGGCCAGAAAGGGTGGACCATTAATGACGCTACCGATCAAGTGTCCTTTTTTCAGTTTCTCGGGACGCCGACCAATAATGCCGCTGCCTTGGGTGGGAATTACTTTGAACCGTCCGTGAATCGGGTGGTGCTTGAGCACGGGGTGAACACGTCGTTGAACAACACGAGGGTCAGCCTGAGTTTAAACTTTGTGGCCAGCACAAATTTTCCTGGCCGCGATTCGTTCTCGGTGATTTTCGACAACGATAACGATGCGAACAATGTGCCGCAGTTCAGTATCGCGTTCGAGCCGGACCCGGTGTTGACTGATCGCTTGAACATTGTCTGGTACGATGCCCTGAACGCGCGGACCTCTTCACTGAACGCGCTTTTTTACGGTGGGCTTTATGATTTGAGTGTGGAGTTTGATGCGAGCGGCGCGGACACCCTTTTCTCGGCGCGGGTCGAGGATCTGTCGACCACTCAAGGCATCAACTTTAACGGCACCTTGGATGGGGCCTCGACGGCGTCGTTGGCCAACTTGGGTGTGGGTTTTACGCTTGACCCGACAGCCCAAGGTTTTGGTGACAACTTCATGCTTTTTGATGATGTCGTCGTCAGCAAGGGAGGCGCGCAATCAGTGCCAGAGACGGGGGTGGGCTTGGCGTGGCTGGCTGTCTTGGGGGTTCTGGGCATGGGGCGCGTTTTTGTGTCGGGTCGGTCCCACACGACGTAGTCCGAACTGGAGTGATATGTGAGAAGTCGCTTTTTGGCCGGTGGTCGCAGGCCAAAAAGCGTGGTTTTGGAGATGGGCGTATCGTCTCCTCGGCTGGGGGGCGAAGATGGGTGAACTGCGGGGGGTGCGGGTGGAAAATCGGGAGCGGGGCGTAGGGTTGACCGCGGACGCGTGATGGCGAGGATGAACGCATGAGAGCGGGCCTGAGGCGTTTATTTTCTTTGCGGGCGGCGATGTCGTGGAGTCGCGCGGGGCGGAGGTATGCGGGGGTGGGGATGGCCGTGGGTGTTGGGTGGTGGGCGTTCGGGGTGGAGGCGGTATTGGGGGCGGTCGTGCCACCGGAGGGGGCGCGCGATCACTGGGCCTTTCGGCCCTTAGGGGAGTGGGTGGTGCCGGCGGTGGGGCGGGGCGACTGGGTGCGGACGGAGATTGATCGATTTGTCTTGGCGCGCTTGGAGCGGGAGGGGGTGGCCCCGGCGGAATTGGCCTCGCCGAGGGAGTTGGTGCGTCGGATGAGTTTTGATTTGACCGGGCTGCCACCGACGGGGGATGAAGTCGAGGCCTTTGTGAACGAGGCGGCGGTGGACCGGGAGGCGGCGGTGGGGCGGTTGATTGAGCGGTTGCTGAGTAGTCCGCGGTATGGGGAGCGCTGGGGGCGTCATTGGTTGGATGTGGCGCGGTATGCGGACACCAAAGGGTATGTGTATGGGCGGGAAGAGCGGAAATTTGTGCATGCACCGGCGTACCGGGATTGGGTCATCCGGGCGTTGAATGAGGACCTGCCGTATGATCGATTTTTATTGTTGCAGCTGGCCGCTGACCAAGTGGTGCCGGCGGATTCGCCTGATTTAGCGGCCATGGGGTTTTTGACCGGCGGCCGTCGTTTTATTGGGGTGACGCACGATATTATAGACGACCGGATTGATGTGGTGACGCGCGGCACGATGGGCTTAACGGTCTCGTGTGCGCGATGTCATGATCACAAGTATGATCCGATTCCGACCGCCGATTATTATTCGCTCTATGGCATTTTCCGGGCGAGCCATGAACGGCTAGTGCCTCTCGCGGGGCTGGATGACGGGGTGTTGGCGGGGAAGCAGAAAGAATTGGCTGAGACGATGGCGACGCGGCGGGAAGAGGCAGCGGTGCGGTTGCGGGCGCGGGTGGGCGACTATCTAGCGGCGCAGTTCGAGTTGGGAAAATATCCAGAAGAAGGATTCGACCAGATTATCCCGGCGGAGGATTTGATTCCGGCGTCGGTGCGGCGGTGGCGTGATTTTCTGCGGATGAATGCGGGAGGAGGGGGCCATCCGATTTTTGGTCCTTGGACGGCGTTGAGTGGACTGGATGAGGCGGGCTGGGCCGGGGCGGCGGAGGCGATCCTGACGCGGGTTTTGGCGGAGCCGGGTTTGAATCCACTGGTCAAGAAAGTGTTGGCCTCGGGGCCGGACACTCGTGCGGCGCTGGTCGGATGTTATCAGCGGGTGGTGGACGAAGCGGAGAGCCAGCCAGATGAACCCGGCGCGGCCGAAGTGCGCGCGTTCCTTCGGGACGCTCAGTCGCCGACGGTGGTGCCGGACACAGCGATCGTGAACAACGAGATGTTTTTCCCGACGGCGGTCATTGAAGCGATGTGGCGGCTGCAGGGAGACGTCGATCGTCGACTGATTGAGATGGGGGTGCCGGCGGCCTTGATATTAGAAGATGGCGAGCGTGCTTTGAACCCGAGAGTGTTTATTCGCGGGTTGCCCGCCAATTTGGGAGAAGAAGTGCCGAGGCAATTTTTAGAAGTGCTGGCGGGACCGACGCGGCAACCGTTTTCGGCGGGAAGTGGTCGGCTGGAGTTGGCGCGGGCGGTCACGAGTGTGGACAACCCGTTGGTGGCGCGGGTGATGGTGAACCGGCTGTGGCAGCATCATTTTGGGACCGGGCTGGTGAAGACACCGAGTGATTTTGGATTGCGGGCGGGCGAGCCGAGTCATCCTGAGTTGCTCGACTGGCTGGCGCGGAAATTGATGGCGGGTGGCTGGAGCTTGAAGGCGATGCATCGATTGATGATGACGAGTACGGTGTATCAGCTGGCCGCTAGGCCAGAGGAAGCGGTGGCGGGCGGTAAGGAGAACCTGCTGGGCGCGGGGACGGCCGCTCGCCGGTTGGACTTTGAGCAATTGCGGGATGGCATGTTGCGGGTGGCCGGCGAATTGGACGAGACGATGGGCGGGCGCCCGCAGGATTTGTTGAACGGGAGCAACGTGCGCCGCACGGTTTATGGAGAAGTGGATCGCCAGTTTTTGCCGGGCGTCTTGCGCACGTTTGATTTTGCGAATCCTGACCTTCATGTGGCCGTGCGGCATGAGACCACGGTGCCGCAGCAGGCGCTGTATTTCTTGAACGGATCATTTGCGGCGGCGCGGGCGCGGGCCCTGGCGGCGTTGGTGGACGGGTTGGCTGAGGACGAGCGGGTGCAGCGGCTGTACCGGATGGTCTATCAACGGACGGCGGGTGATGGCGAAGTGGCGGCAGCGCTGCGATTTGTGCAGGCGGCTGGGGACGAGGCGGTGCCGGAACCGGCGGCGCGGTCGACCGCGTGGCAGCATGGAACCGGGGCCTATGATGAAACGACGCAGCGGGTGGCCGCGTTCCGCCTGTTGCCGCATGCGGCTGGCGGCGCGTGGCAGGGGGCGGCGGCGTGGCCGGGGGGCGAGACGGGGTGGGCGCAGCTGACGGCGGACGGCGGGCACCCGGGCAATACGCGGGCTCAGGCGGTGGTGCGGCGGTGGGTGGCGCCGGTGGCCGGGCAGGCGGTGATTTCCGGCGTGCTCCGGCACGAGCCGATTGCGGGCGACGGTGTGCGCGGGTGGATTATCTCGAGTCGCCACGGCGTCTTGCGGGAGGCGCGGGTCCATGCCGCCGAGGCGGGCATGGAGGCGGGCCCGATCGAGGTCGAGGTGGGTGACACCTTGGATTTTGTGGTGGATGTGGCCGACGGGCTGGACAGCGACCAGTTTGTCTGGGCACCGGGCGTGGCCATGGGGGACGGGCGGTGGGCGGCGGCCGACGGGTTTCCGGCCACCGGTCCGGGGCCAGACTATTTGCAGCCGTGGGAGCAGTATGCTCAGGTCTTGTTGCTGTCGAACGAGTTTGCTTTTGTTGATTAGCGGCCATTGCGACTGGTGATTCCCCCATTTCTTTCTTTCTCGTTTTATGAATCCCTTTGATTGTCCGATGGTGAGTCGCCGCGGGTTTCTGGCCCGGACCGGGCTCGGGCTGGGCGGCTTGCTGCTCGGTGGTGGGGCTGGGCAGGCGGGCGAGACGTCGCCTTTGATCGCGAGAGCACCGCATTTTGCGCCCAAGGCCAAGCGGGTCATTCATTTTTTCCTGAACGGCGGGCCGTCGCACGTTGATACCTTTGATCCCAAACCTCAGTTGAACCGTTATGCGGGGCAGTTGTTGCCCGGCGATTACCGTCGCACTGAGCGCAAAACGGGCGTGGCTTTTCCGTCGCCGTTTCAATTTAAAAAGTACGGCCAGAGCGGGCTGGAGATCAGTGAAGTTTTCGAGAAGACAGCGGCCCATGCTGACAGCATGGCGGTGGTGCGATCGATGTATGCGCAGGTGCCGAATCACGAGCCCTCGTTGATGTTGATGAATTGCGGTGACAGTGTGCAGGCGAGGCCGAGTTTTGGCTCGTGGTTATTGTATGGACTGGGGGCGGAGAACCAGAATTTGCCGGGATTTGTGGCTATGTGTCCGGGCGGTATGCCGATCAAAGATTCGGAGAATTGGCAGGCAGGATTTTTACCTGGGGCGTTGCAAGGGACATTTGTCGACCCGCAATACCGGGAAGTGGACCGGTTGATTGAGAATATCCGCAGTGGGCATGCCTCGGTGTCGACGCAGCGGCGGCAGCTTGATTTATTACGGGAGATGAACGGGCGGCATCGTGATAGCCGCGGGGCCGACCCACGGCTGGAGGCGCGACTGGAGTCATTTGAGTTGGCTTTCCGCATGCAGGTTGATGCCACTGACGCCTTTGATGTGAGCCGCGAGCCGGCGTCGATTCGTGAAATGTATGGGGACACGGTGCATGGGCGGCAGACATTGATGGCGCGGCGGCTGTTGGAGAGGGGAGTGCGTTTTGTGCAGCTTTGGCATGGGGCGGGCCAGCCATGGGACCATCATGAATCCATTGAGGGCGGACTGCGGGCGCAAGCTGGGCAGATTGACGGTCCGATTGCGGCGCTCATGACGGACTTGAAGCAGCGCGGCATGTTTGAGGACACGTTGATTTTGTGGGGTGGCGAGTTTGGGCGGACGCCATCGGTGGAACTGGCGGAAGGCGGCGCTTCCAAGTTGGGGCGCGACCACAACCATTATGGATTTAGCGTCTGGATGGCCGGGGGCGGCATCAAAGGGGGCCAGGTGTACGGAGCGACCGATGAATTCGGTTTCAAGGCGGTGGAGAATCCGGCCAGCGTGCATGATTTGCATGCGACCATGTTGCATTTGCTGGGATTCGATCATGAGCAGCTGACGTACCGTCATGCTGGGCGCGATTTCCGGCTGACGGATGTTTCGGGGGAGGTCATGAAGTCGATTGTGGCGTAAAGTCGGACGTTGCGACCGCCCTGATCGCGGCGACAGTCATGAATGTCATCTGATGCTGACGATACGCTGCGGGAGAAGGTGTTGGTTTTATTGCGATCGGCCGGGTACCAACCGTTGACGAAGTCGGGGTTGGCTCGTGTGCTCGGGCTGCCTCCGGATGAGCGGGCTCGTTTCCGCGGAGTATTGCGTGGGCTGGAGGACGAAGGAGTGGTCTTGTGCGGACGGAAGTCGGCGTACACGTTGCGTCAGCGCACGCCGGGGGGGATGACGGGGACGCTGCGGTTGTTGCATACGGGCGGGGCTCATTTTACGCCGGACCGTCATGATCCGGAGACGGTGGCGGCGATGCGGGTGCTAGGGCTGGATCTGGGGCGGATGGTGGCCATTTATGTGCCGGCTTCGGAGACGGGCCTGGCGTTGCCGGGAGACCGGGTGGTGGTGAAGGCTGGGATGAATCGGGCGCGTGACGGGGTGGAAGGTCGGGTGGTGCGGATTCTGGAGCGCAGCCAGCGAGGGTTTGTGGCCACCGTGCAAAAGCGCGGCCATGGGTGGGTGTTGCGGCCGGATGATCCGGCGATGCCGGAATTATTTGATGTGGTGACGGACGAGCGCACGGTGGTTCCAGCTGGCCACAAAGTGCTGGCGCGGGTCGAGTCGTGGGAACCAGGCGGCCGGCGGCCAGTGGCGCGGTTGGTGAAATCATTGGGGCCAGCCGACACGCCTGGTCTCACCATTTTGGCGCTGGTGCATAAGTACGGACTGCCGGTGGCTTTCTCGCATGAGGTGTTGCGGGAGGTAGATGCGTTTTCGTCGACGATTCCTGACTGCGAGCTTGAGGTGAGGGAAGACTGGCGCGATCGCGACGTGATCACGATTGACCCTGATGATGCGCGTGATTTTGATGATGCGATCTGGGTGCAGGCGTTACCTGGCGGCGGGTGGGAGCTGGCGGTGCACATTGCGGATGTGAGTTATTATGTTCGTCCGGGGACGGCCCTTGACCGGGAGGCGTCCGAGCGTGGGACCAGCGTGTATTTGGCGGACCGGGTTTTGCCGATGTTGCCGGAGAAGTTGAGCAACGGGTTATGTAGTTTGCAGCCTGGGGTCGACCGGTTGACGAGGGTGGCGGTGATGCGATTTGATGCCAAGGGGCGGCGCACGCAGGCGCGCTTTGGGCGGGCGGTGATCCGCAGTCGTCGTCGTTTCACGTATGAAGAAGCCTTTGCCGAGATGAAAGCGGCCGATCCGGCGCGGCGATCGGCGGCCCTCGACCGGGCGTGGCCGCTGGCTTCCTTGTTGCGGCGCAAGCGATTTGCCGAAGGCTCGTTGGATCTTGATTTTCCTGAAGTGCGGGTGGTTTTGAATGGTCGAGGTGAGCCGGTCGGGTTGAAGGCGACGCACAATGATGAGAGCCATCAATTGATTGAAGAATTCATGTTGGCGGCGAACGAAGCGGTGGCGAAGGCGGTCAAAGACGCACGCGTGCCCGGAGTGTACCGGGTGCATGATGACCCGGATGAAGCTAAGCTTGAGGAATATGCGACTTTGGTCGCAAGCAGCGGCTTGCGAGTGGGTGATTTGACGCAGCGGTCCGAGTTGCAGCGACTGCTGACCCTGGCCAAAGGTCGTCCCGACGAGCATGCGCTGAAACTCGGGTTGTTAAAAAGTTTGAAGCGGGCGGTTTATTTGGCCGAGCCCCGCGGTCACTACGGTTTGGCCAAGGGAGATTACACGCATTTTACCAGTCCGATTCGGCGGTATGCGGATTTGCTGGTGCATCGGATTTTGGGTAACCTAGAAGCGAAGCAGGGTAGCCGTGCGGACGCAGCCGAGCGCACGCCATCGCAGGCGCGGATGGTTGACCTTTGCGAGCATTTGAGTGTGACCGAGCGCACGGCGGCTGAAGCGGAGCTGGAGAGCCAGCGGCTCATGCAGACGGAATATTTTGCGGGCTTATTGAGGCGGAAGACACCGGTCTCGTTTCCGGCGGTGATTGTCGAGGTCCGGCGGATGGGAGTGTTTGTCGAGTTGCGAGAGTGGCCGGTGCGCGGGCTGGTGCGTGCGGAGGATTTTCCGGATGGTGATTTTGAGTATGACTCCGGGGGCGGACGGTTTTTTTGTCGACGCCCGCGTTACAATCTGGCGCCTGGCCGCGAGGTCACGGTGATCCCGTGGCGGGTCCATCGGGAGCGGCGATTGATTGATTTCAAGATGATTGGGTGAGAGAGGCGGGGACGGGGGAGGGAGAGTGACTCGGCTGCAGTGGGGCTTGTGGTGAAGGTGAGCGCGGGTACTCTTGGGGCTGATCGGACTGGATTATCTCGTTTTAACTTTCTTTTCATGAAACCCAAAGTTCTTGGCTGTGTGGGCGTTTTGCTGGTGCTTTTGCTTTTGGCGAGCGTTTTGCTGAATGTTGGGCTCTGGGTGGGCCAGGCTGGAGCTGGGTTTGCGATGGACGGGGGAGCACCGGTATTGCAATCGGCGCCGTTTGAAGCCGAGCAGTTGGTGGCGGCGGAGGAGCCGGGTACGCGTGACCGGATTGTCCAGCTGGATGTGACTGGGGTGATTACGGGTGATAGCGGGCCGGGGGGTGGATCGATGGTCGAAGAGATCAAGCGGGCGCTGCATCAGGCGGTTGAGGACTCGCGGGTGAAGGCGATTGTGTTGCGCATTGATTCTCCGGGCGGCGAAGTGACGGCCTCGGACACGTTGTATGCGGCGGTCAAGGAGGCGGCGGCCAAGAAGCCGGTGGTGGCGTATTTGGACAGTGTGGCCGCGTCGGGTGGCTATTATATCGCCTGCGGAGCTGAGCGGATTGTGGCGCATCCGACGGGGATTACCGGGAGCATTGGAGTCATCATGTCCGGGTATGGAGTCCAGGGGTTGATGGAGAAGGCGGGTGTCGAGACGCGCACGTTCAAGAGTGGAGCGATGAAGGATGCGGGGGCGATGTCGCGGGCGATGACCGAGCCGGAGCGGGCATTTTTCCAGGAGTTGGTGATGCGGAACTACGAGCGTTTTGTGGGCATTGTGTCGGCGGCCCGCGGGGTTTCGGTGGATCTGTTGCGTGCTGGGGTGGCGGACGGGCGGGTGGTCCTCGGAGAAGCGGCGGTGGCCGAAAAGCTGGCTGATGAAGTTGGGTATGTGGAAGCGGCGTATGAGGCGGCCAAGCAGCTGGCCGGGGTGGATGATGCTGAGGTCGTGCGGTACACGCGCACGCCGGGCTGGCGAGATTTCCTTGGTTTTTTGGCTGAGTCAGGCGGCGGGGCGGGCGGTGGCGCGATGAAAGTGCAGGTGGAGGTGCCGGGGCTCAGTGGACCGGCGATGCGGCCTGGGCGTTGTTATTTTTTGTGGACGGGGGGGGCGGAGTAAGCCACGAGCCTTTGTGACTGCTGTTACGGCCAGCCACCAGATTTTATTGGATGTGGTGCAGTGCTTATTGTGGGCGCTGCCGCTCGGGTTGTTGGCGCACCATTGGTTTGGCGAGCGGGTGATTTCGTTGGCCGGGTGGGACGGTCGTCCGCGGCCTGGGCTGCCGTCGGATTACACTGACTTGGTGGTGGCGGTGGGGTTGATTTTTCTTTTACGGTGGCAGGTCGTGCAGGCTGGGGTGATGGGCGAGCGGGTGACTGGGCGGGACTTGAGGGTGGAGGATGTGGTGGCGTCGGTGTTCGGGCAGGTGGTGATGTGGATGGGATTGTTATTTTATTTACGCGGGTTGCGTCGGCGCGGGCTGACGGCGTGGCTTGGGCTGCCGGATGCCCGGCGGCTGGCGGTTTTGGCGCCGTTGGCGGTCGTCTGGACGGTATTGGCGGGAGTGGTGGTGTATGGGGCGGCGTGGCTGATGAACACGAAGGTCTGGCCATCGCTGGGATTTGAGCCGGCGGCGCAGGACATTGTCCGGGAGCTGGCGGAGAACCCGAATCTCATGGTGCGTGGGATGATTATCTTGGCGGCGTGTGTGGTGGCGCCGGTGGTGGAGGAGACGCTTTTCCGCGGGTTTTTGTATCCGGCGTTGCGGCAGGGGACGGATGCTCCTTTTGCGACGATTTTCACGGCGGTTTTGTTTGGGGCGGTTCACGGCACGTTAGCGGGGTTGGTGCCGCTGGCGTTGCTGGGCGTGATGTTGGTGTTGGCGTACGAGTGGTCGCGTGGGCTGGCCTTACCCGTGGCGATTCATGCCTTATTCAATGTGTTGAGTTCGGCTAGTTTGTGGACCAACGGACTGCCGGTGGAGCCATGAGTCAGGGAGTGACGATATCTGGGCTGGGCGAAGACCGGCTGGTGGCGCACCTGACCGTCGGGTTGCCGCTGACGTCGTCGGTGGTGCTCGGGCCCGGAGACGATTGTGCGGTCATGCGTCCGCCGACGGGGAAAGGACATTATCAGCTGTTGAAGACGGATGTGGTCGTGGAGGGGGTGCATTTTTTGGCGACCTCGCCGCCGGAGGCGGTCGGATGGAAGGCGGCGGCGCGAGCGGTCAGCGACATGGCGGCCATGGGCGGGTGGCCGACTCATGCGGTGGTGACAGTGGTGGCGCCGGGCCGGACGCCGGTGTCATGGCTGCGCGGAGTGTATCGCGGCCTAGTTCGCTGTGCGCGGGCCTTCGATTTTTCCGTGGTCGGTGGTGAGACGTCGGGTGCCCCGGACGGTTCGCCGGTGGTTTT
Source organism: uncultured bacterium (assembly GCA_903954065.1). Lineage (GTDB taxonomy): Bacteria > Verrucomicrobiota > Verrucomicrobiia > Verrucomicrobiales > V1-33 > CAJBME01. The sequence continues at coordinate 11,974 of CAJBME010000261.1, read as the reverse complement.
AAATGTCTCCTTGCTGGGGGAAGTGGCGGCGCGCGGTTGGGTCAGCCGATCGGGGGCGCGTCCGGGGCAGGCGATTCTGGTGACCGGCCGGCTCGGAGGATCCTTGAAGAGCGGGCGGCATTTGCGGTTTCAGCCGCGATTGGCGGAAGCGCGATGGCTGGCCTCGCATTTTCGACCAGCGGCCATGATGGATGTGAGCGACGGGCTGGGCCAAGATTTGCCGCGGCTGGCGGCGTCCAGCGGCGTCGGGTGGACGCTGGATTTAGCGAGTATTCCGCGACATCGAGGCTGCTCGCTGGAGCAAGCTTTGGGTGATGGAGAAGACTTTGAGTTGCTCTTCACGGTGCCGGCGCGCCGGTGCGGGCCGTTATTGGAGGCTTGGGCGCGGGAATTTCCGCGGCTGCCATTGACGCGCATCGGCACGGTGGCCGCCGCCGGCCACCATGAGCCGCCACTGCAGGGCGGCTTCGAGCACTTTCGCGAGTGAGCGCCGATCAGGGCAGCGGCACAATCGTGACGTTGCGATAAGCCACGGCGCCGTGGTTGCCCTGAAACATCAAGGGCCCTTCACTCGCTTCCTTGCCGGTCAGGCCGCCCGGAGTCGGCCCCTGCATCTCCACATTTTCATGCAAGATTTCACCATTGAGGACGACTTTGATGAATTTGGCATTGGCCTTTTTGGTCCCTTCCGAGGCAAAAACAGGCGGGGCAAAATCAATGGTCAATTTCTGCCAGACGCCGGGCTGACGGGAAGCATTTTTCTTGGGGACGGCGGCGCTGTAGATGGCGCCGATGTCGCCTGCACCCATGTCTTTGTCGGCCTTGCCATGGCTGTCGAGAACCTGAACTTCGTATTCACCCATGACATACACGCCTGAATTGGAGCCTTGGGGCACCATGAGCTCGAGCTCAATGCGGATGGGGCCAGCCCACTTTTTCTTAGTGGCGAGGTCCCAGCTTTGAGCGTGGGCCGTGACCACGTTGATGATGGCTTCGGGGGTGGGCTGGACGGAGAGGATTTTGGCGTTGTCGGGATGGAGGCTGGGGGTGCCGACGGTCCAACAGTCTTTGCCTTTGTCCTCCTTACGGGTCTGCCAGTTGGAGAGGTCCTTGCCGTTAAAGACGTTTTCGGCGGGGGCGGCCCATGGTAACAGGGCGGCGGCGAGGGCAATGGCGGTCAGGTGATTCATGGGTGACAGATAGTGGGTATTTTCATGAAGGACGGTGGTCGGGAAGGGTGATGATATCGGTCACCGCTTACGGGGCGAGGTCGACGCAGACGATTTCCGAATTATTTTTCACGTAGGCGCGGCGTCCGGCGTAGGCGGGATGGGTCCAGACGACGGGGCGGTCTTTCACCGATGGGCAATCGGGAGTGACGATCGACGCCCGGCTGGTTTCTTGGTAGGCCTCTGGGGTGAGGCGGGTGAGGATGAGTTCGCCTTTTTCGTTAAAGATGATGAAGCGGTGACCGTCTTCGCTGGGGTGAGAGAGGCGAGTCAGGAAGGCGTTGCTCCAGCGTTCTTCGCCGGTGCCGCTGGTGGCGGCGAAAGTTTCCCATTGTCGCCGTCCGGATTTCCATTCCAAGCAGCGGAGTTGACCGTAGCTGCACACGCCGTAGAGGAAGCCGTTGTGGTGCAGCGGGGTGCACATGAGGGCGTTGAGGTGTTCGGTGCGGGTGTCGCTCTCGCGCGTGGTTTCCCACACGACCTCTGGTTCCGACTGGTCTTTTTGGAGGCGCATCATACGGCTGCCCCACCAGAAAGCCGAGACAAGCAGGAAGTCATCGACCTGGCGCGGCATGGCCATGCTGACTCCGAAGCGGGTCGAGCGCGGGACGGTCCAATGAACCTTGCCGGTGGCGGGGTCGAGGGAGTTGATGGCTTCGCCGTGCCAATAGATGACTTCTTCGCGGCCGTGATTGTTGATGAGGGTCGGCGGGCAGTACCCAGCTTGGCTACTGGAGAGCGCGCGCCATCGTTCGGCGCCGGTGCGGTGATCGAAGGCGACCGCGGTGGTGCCTTGGCCGCCAACGAGGCAGAGAAGCAGATCGTTCCAGATGAGAGGATGTCCAGCGAAGCCCCAGGTGGGTGAGGTACAATGAAAGTCCGTTTTTAACGCGCGTTCCCAGACGGTGGCGCCGGTGTCGGCACGGACGCAGACCAGATGCCCTTCCGCGCCGAGAGCGTAGACTAGACCGTCATGAATGGTGGGGGTAGCCCGCGGGCCAGAGGCGTAATCAATGAGGTACGGCGCGTCCCATGAGCGCTCCCAGAGGGTGTGGCCGGTGGCGGCATCGATGGCGCGGAGGCGTTCCACGCCTTGCAGTCCTTTGGATGTATCCGGGGTCGGCCGACTCTCGCGATCCATGACGAAGACGCGGCCGCCAGCGACGGCCGGTCCAGCGTAACCGGCGCCAGCGCTGGCCCTCCAAACAATGGTGGGGCCGGCTTCAGGGAATTTTTCGATCAGCCCAGCCTCAGGCCAGACGCCGTCGCGGGCCGGGCCCATCCATTGCGGCCAGTCGCCGGCGCTGAGCGGCACGCCGAGGGCGGTCGAGAGCAGAAGCAGAAAGAGGAATCGTAGCATGGCGCGGTAGTGGGTGAGACACAGGAGGGGTGATGAATATGGCATGATTTTGGCCGAGATCGGCCGGTCTCATCCCTGACTGCGTTGGAGGAAATTCCTGAGTGGGACGGCGCGGGTTTCGTCCCTTCAGCGGCGCTGAACGCCTCTCCGAACGTGTTTTTGGCAGTGGGCGGGATGCGGAGAAGCGGTTTCGGAGCCGTGTTTTGAGGGATGTGGCTTGGGGGCCAATTATGGAAACCGGGGCCGGCGTCCCCGGCTACAGTGGCGGCTTAGCCGCCTCTCCGAACGTTTTTTTTGGGATGCGAATCACCGGTTTCGTACTCGCCGACGAGGACGTCAGCGCTCCCGGGCCAATTATGGAAACCGGGGCCATCGTCCCCGGCTACAGTGGCGGCTTGGCCGCCTGTGTTGTTGTTTTGTCTTCGGAACTTGGCCTGCGGGCCTGCTGGTGGACGGGGCCGGCGGATTATTTCTGCACGTTATAGCAGAAGATGAGGTCTTGATCGCGGAGGTAGAGGCGGCCGTTGACGACCACGGGGTGGGACCAAATCCGGCCTTCTTTTTTCCGGATGGATGTTTGGGGAGCCAGCTTGAAGCGGCTGATTTCCTGCCATTTGTCTGGCTTGGCGGTGGCGAGGACGACGGTTCCGTCATTTTCATCGACGCAGATCAGATGACCGGCGGCGTAGGTGCAGGTTCCTTTGCCGAGTGATTCGTCTTGCCACTCGATTTTTCCGGTGAGGAAGTCTTGGCATGTCCAGCCGCCTTTGTCGGAGTGGCCGTAGATTTTGCCATCGACGACGATGACGCCGCCGTGGTGGTTGGTGATGGATTTTTCTTCATAGACGACCTCGGGTTCGGCGCCGTCGAGTTTGATCATCTGGCAGCCGGTGCCATATCCGGCGGTGGCGTAGACGCTGTTGTCGTGGAAGACGAGAGTGGGGATGACGGCGACGCGGCCGGGGAAGCTGGTTTCCCAGAGCAGGGCGCCGTCTTTAGGGGCGATGCCTACGACCTTGTTCATCAACAACTGGGCGTATTGTGGCTGGCCATTGACCTCGATGCGGATGGGCGACGAGTATTGGGCGGGGCCTTTGAGTTTTGACGACTGCCAGACGACGGCACCCGTTTTTTTATGAAGAGCGGCCATAGTCCCTTGCTGGCCGCCGGGGGTGCAGATGACGTGATCTCCATCGATCAAAACGGACTCGGTGTACCCCCATCCTTGGAGTTCGCCGCCGAGGGATTTGACCACATCGACTTTCCACACTTCGGTGCCGTCCTTGATGTTGAGGCAGGCGAGGATGCCGGTGGCGGACAGGGCGTAGAGGTGGTCGCCATCGACGGTGGGGGTGGAGCGGGGGCCGTCGCCCCAATTGTTTTCGTAGACGGGCCCGAGGGAAGTGGCCCACAATTCTTTACCGGTGGTGGCATCTAGGCAGATGACTTGTTCTGATTCCTGACGTGCGCCCATGGTGAACAGGCGGGTGCCGACGATGCTGAAGCTGGAGTAGCCGACGCCGGCGTCTTTGAAGACCCACGTTTGTTTCGGTCCACTTTTCGGCCATGGGGCGAGGATGGATGTATCGGGCGAGTGACCGACGCGTCCGGCGCCGCGCCATTGGGGCCAGTCGGCGGAGAGGAGTGGCGTGGCTGTAAGTACGGCGGTGGCGAGGAAGGCGATGGCGTGAGATGTCATGGGAACGCTATTTTATGGCATGTTGGCCGACCGGCAACTGTTCAGCGAGGCGGGATGAGGTGTGGTCTTGCGTCTTCCGGTTTCCTGAATTACCCCATGCCAACAATGACCGTGGAAAATGCTGCTCCCGCGCACGACCGCCTGACTCCCTTTCAGGTGGTGACGTTGGTGCTTTCGGTCGGGGTCTTATTGTTAATGTTTGCGCAGTCGGCGGTGGATTTTACGCCGGCGCATGAGCGGATGGTGGAGGCGTATGACTTGGTGGTCTGTGCGGTGTTCTTTTTTGAGTTTTTGGTGCGTTGGCACCGGGCTCCGAGCAAGCTGCAGTTCATGAAGTGGGGGTGGATAGATCTGGTGTCCTGTATTCCGGTGATCGATGCGCTGCGGTGGGGGAGGTTGGTGCGTATTGCGCAGATATTGAGATTGTTGCGGGCTTTTCGTTCGGTGCGGATGTTGCTGATCTATTTTCTCAGGAACGAGCGGCTGGGGTCGATTGGTTCGGTGATGGCGGTTTTCGGTCTGGTGGTGGCCTTTGCCGCGATCACGGTGCTGCACGTCGAGAGTGAGGCCCCGGCGTCGACGATTAAGACGCCGGGCGACGCGTTTTGGTGGGCCATTGTGACGGTGACCACGGTGGGCTATGGGGATCATCTGCCGGTGACAGCCGAAGGGCGGTTGGTGGCCGGGATGCTGATGATTGCCGGAGTCGGGCTTTTTGGCACCTTGAGCGGTCTGGTGGCCAGCGTGCTGGTCAGTCCGAGAGCGCTGAATAACGTCAACGAACTCGCGGCGTTGACCCACGAAATCCGGATGTTGCGGGAAAAGATTGAGCGGCTGGAGGAGGCGGTGCCGCCGCGGCCGCATCATGTTTCACGAGCGTCCAACGAGGATACGCCGCCGTCGTAAGGCAGGCGGCTCCAGTCCTAGGGGACTGGTGGAGCGGGAGGTGGCGCCGGTTTGGTCCGGCCAAGGGGAGCTTTGGGTGGCCTTTCGGCCCGGGAGGGGTGATTTTTTCAGCCCATGGCGCGCCGCGTTGGGCGCGGGCGCGCTCTGAGGGCAAGGGGCTGAGCCGACTGGATCAGCCTTCTTGAATTAGCCGAGGGGCGGGGCGCCGGCGGGCTGTTGTGTGGGGTCGACGAGCACGACGCGCAGCGGCACGGAGCAGATGGTTTGGCCGTCCATGCTGATTTGGACTTCGTGGGTGCCGGTTTTCTCGAATTTCAGTCCTTGGAGGTTGAGGACGATATTGCGGGTGATGAAGATATTTTCCTGAGGCAGCCGGACTTCCATGACGGGCTCGAACGGGCGGATGATGGGCTGACCATCTTCATCGACGAAGGCGATGCCGAGTTTGTGTTGTCCTTCGTCGCCGGATTTGAAGCACAGGCGAAGAGCGAGGGCGCAGGACGGGTGGACGACGGGGACCTGCCGGGCGAAGATTTGGTCGAAGGTGCCGATGACGCAGAGTTTGCCGTTATAATCGACGGCTGCGTCGCAGAGGGTTGCTACTTGGATATCCATTCTTCTGTCGTAGCGCGTTCTTGGCAAAAGGCAAACGGGGAGGCGGGTTGGTTTTGGCTTTCTTGGGGTGTTGCGGGTGGGGAATTGGGGGGTTATTTCACCGTTTAGAGCGGGTGCTGAGCGGCTTTTTACGGGGTGGAGGGAGCGGGGCGGTGGTCGGCTGCGGGTGCAGGCCACCGTTATACTGGCTGAAAATCCCTTCGAGCGCAGCCAGACCGAAGCTTATTTTTTTGAAGAACGACGGGTTGTGAGGCACGAGGATAAAATGGGGGTGTTGGGACCAGAGGGCGCGCAACCGGGAGTCGAGTTCGATCGCTTCTTCCTGCGACTCCGTGCGGACGCGGTTTCCTCCTTCGATGGAAGTCCCTCCGACAGCGGCGGTTTCGAAGAAAATCACGACCTTATAGCGCAGAAGTTCTTTTTGCAGGGTGGTTCCGACGGCCTTGAAGTAACCGGACGGGGGGCCCGGCCAGTAGGCAGCGCCATCGACAGTGCCGCGGTCGCAGAGCAGGCTGCGTCCCGGGTAGAGCGAGGCTTGGACGTCTTCAAGGTGGCGCTGCACATGAAAGATCCCGGTTTGGGTGGTTTTGAGGGCCACGGGGTCGCGAGAGCGGGGGAACCCGCCTTCGAACAAGATGGTCGCGGCTTCCGGGACGATGACGACGCGATCGCCGATTTCCCGGCGAAAGAGGTCGGCAGCGGTGGTTTTGCCGCCGCCAGGGCCACCAGAGAGAACGATGCGACTGACGTCTTGGGATGGTTTCATAAGGCTCGGCACCACAGGCATCGAGGAGTAATCCTATGTTATTTTGGCTCAGGTGCCAAGCGGTGCGTGGTCTTGTTCTGGGGGTTGGGTGGTGTTTTCTAGTTGGGTGGGGCGGGTGCCGGCGGTGACCGACGTGAGGAGACCACAATGCCACTGACGACGAGAGCGAAGGCGGCGGCGTGGTAGGGTTTGGGCATTTCGCCCAGAAGGGAGGCGGAAAGCACGGCGGCAAACAGCGGGGTTAAGTTCATAAAAAACCCGGCGGCTTGAGGCCCGCCTTCGGAGACTCCTCGGGCCCAGCAAAAAAAGGCCAGAAGTGAGGGGCCGACCGAGACGCCGACCAGCGCCATCCAAAGTGGCCATCCCCAGTGGATTTGCAGGTTGGGGGTGACTGTCCATTCCGCTCCTGCGAACAGGCTGGCCCACACCAGTCCGGGTATGATTTGAGCCATGAGCCAAGCGGCTTGATGGCCGCGCAAGGCTGGCGGATCCGGCTGATGGATTGTGGGTTTGGTGAGCAACCAACTATACCATGCCCAGGTGGCGGTGGCCATCAGCATCAGCACGTCACCGGGCACCAGTCGGAGTCCGACCAGTTGGTGCCAGTCGCCCCGGGTTAGGACGGTCAGGACGCCTGAGGTGGAGAGCAGTACTCCCCAGTACTGATGTCTGGTAATAGTGGCACCAAAAAAAAGCCGACCTAACCCCAGCATGAAGAGGGGCATACTCGATCCCACGAGTGTGACATTCAGCGGCATGGATGTTTTTAAAGCCATGTACTGCAATGAATTATAACTACCGATGCCCAGTAGTCCAAGTAGGGTCATCCGTCGCCAGTGGGACCAGAGCGGGCTGGTGCGGCCTAATACCCACCCCGCCACTGGCAGCAGCAGCACGAAGGTCACTGTCCAGCGCAGCAGGTTGAAGGTGATGGGTGGCACCAGAGTGGCCATGAGCCGGCCGACCACAGCATTGCCGGCCCACAGGAAAGGAGGAATGGTGAGTAACAGCGCGGTGCGCAAGGTCAGGCGGTGGGCGGACACGAGGTCGAAGTGTGGGGTGGAGGGTGCTGGGTGCTGGGACACGCCAGGCTGGACCCGAATTTGGCCAAAGAGAAGACGGCGAGGGTCCGGGTGGGGGCTATTTGGTGGGGGGCGCGGGGGGCGCGGGGGTTTGTTTGGCGATAAACTCGAGGAGGAGGGGGAGGGCGGGTTCGGCCATGCTGCCGTGGTTGAATCCGGTGAGTTCGCGCAACTCGGTATTCGGGTGACCGGCGATTTTCATCATGCGCCAGAAGTAAGCATTTTCCTCATAGCGGCCGTAGAGTTCTAGCTCGCGATCGCCGGTGATGAGGAGCATGGGAGGAGCCTCTTTTCGCACATGGTAGAGCGGGGCGAGTTCGTCGAGGAACGGTTGGGTCGGGCCGATGCCGCGTTCTGATCGAATAGTGAAATGAGTAATCGCCTGTGGGCTGAGGGGGATGAGGCCTGCGATCTGATCGGCGTCCACGCCTTCGGCGGCCAGCCATTGTTTATCGAGACCGACCATGGCCGTCAGGTAGCCGCCGGCGGAGTGGCCGCTGACATAGATGCGGTGTGGCGAGCCCCCATAGCTGGCGATGTGGCGAAACGTCCATGCGACCGCGGCGGCCGCGTCTTGAATAAAAACTGGCGCTTTCGCTTCGGGAGCGAGGCGATAACCCGCGGCAACGACAGCCATGCCTTTTTCTTTCAAACCGGCGGGGATGGATTTGCTGCCTTCCGTTAATCCGCCGCCATGGAACCAAACCACGGTGGCAAAGCCTGGTCTCCGTGTGGGCCAATAAACATCGAGGCGACAGCGCTCTCGGGCCTGATCTGGCAGATCGGGTGCTGTGCGATAGGGGATTTCTGTCGCCAGTTGGTAAGGTGGGGTGGGCGGTTCCATCGCGCCCGCCGATGTCGCGAGCGTCAGAAGCCAGAAGATGGCCCACTGAGGAAAGAGACCGACGCGCGTGGGTCGATAAACCGGGCGATCGCGATGGGGTGCATCATTCATGGCTGGCTGGCGTGGGGCGGCTGGTGCTTTTCTGGGTGGAGTGGCGGATCGATTCATCAGAGCGTTTGCGTGGTGGCTGGTGGGGCGGGGGTGTGCTTTGATGGGGCGCACTCTGACGGGCGGGTGAATCCGGTGATGGTCATGCGGGGTTTTCTCTTCCGGTCTCAGGCGTGTTTTTTTTGTGATCGAACTGACTTCTGCACCATGGATTGTCCCCCGCTTATAAACCTGCCCCGGCGCGTGTTGGAAAGCTTGAAAATCAGCACAGAGGATGTGGTGCAGAGTATTGAGCATTTGCTCCGCGGGCGGATGTGCGAGCAAGTGTGGAATGCGCCGAAAGCCGTGGTCCAGCCCCCAGATGGGCGATACATGATGGCAGCGCTGTGTGCGTCAGACGATCCAGCCTTGATGGCGGTCAAGACATTGATTTTGAATCCGGCCAACCGCGCGAGTGGACGCCCCGCCATCAACGCCTTGATCACGTTGCTGGACAGTCGTTCAGGATGGCCGGTGGCGGTGATGGATGGCAACTGGATTACGGCGGTGCGCACGGCCGGGCTCAGTGCGGTGGCCGCTCGACGGCTGGCCCGGCCGGATGCGGCGGTGGCGGCTTTTATTGGGTGCGGGGTGCAAGCGCACAGTCATTTGGAGGCGCTGGCGGATCTTTTCCCATTGCGGGAGATCCGGGCTTTTGGGCGTGGAGAGAAGAACCGTGAGGCCTTGTGCCGCGCCGCGGAGCGGCGTGGGTTGCAGGCAGTCGGGGCCATGACCGCGCGGGAAGCGGTCAGTGAGGCGGATATCGTGGTAACCTCGGTGACTTTCACGCCGGACGTGGTGCCGTTTCTCGATGCCCGCTGGCTCAAGCCCGGTGTCTTTGCGGCGATTACAGACCATGCCGCCCCGTGGGTGGCCGAAAGCCTGACGGCCTTTGACCGGATTGTGGTCGATGATGTGGAGCAGGAGCGCCGGATGCCGACCCCGCTGGTTGATCCAGCGCTGGTGGCGGGCGACCTGACCGGATTGGTGGGAGGTACGATTGCCGGGAGGGATCATCCAGACGAACGGACAGCTTTCATTTTCAGGGGCCTGGCTTTGGGCGATCTGGCGCTTTCCGCCCTCGCTTATCAACGAGCCGTGGCCGCCGGCGCGGGGATCGAGATGGAACGATAGCGCCGTCATCGGCGGACTCGCGGCCGTCGGGACAGAGCGCGTCACGGCTGGCCGCGACTTCAGAGCCGTGGAAGAAAAGGAACGGCTTCGGTGAGATCCACTCAGTGAAGGCTGGAGCACGCACGGTCCACTTCGAATGAGGAAGTGTGTAAATGAACGCGTTAAACGAAAAGGCAAAAACAACGAATAAATTATTTCAATAAAAATTGTATTTATTATAAATACGGCTACATGGCAGAATGTCGACCACTCATTACCCTGGTTCCTCCTCTCGCGATCGTAGTACTAGCGCCGCAGGCACGATTCCAGGTACTGGGGCGGTCTTGCGTGCCGATTGGTTTTCGGTGATGCCTTCTTTGGAGAGGGCGACGCAGGTGGCCTATGCGGGGCGTCAGTTGTGGCAATACAACGCGATCAACGCGGTGCAGGTGGCATCGACGGGGCTGGGGCGCGATCTCGGAGTGTTGAGCCGGGCGATCCTGAATGTTGATTTAAATCGGCGGTTGGCTCCACGGCTGCACGCGCGGCTTTCTGCGGTCATGGAGGCGATTGCGAAGAAGGATGGCTATATGGTGTACGATCAGATGCAAGCGTGGTGTTCTGATGAGCCGTCGCAGTGGTATGCGGACGAAATGGAGACGGAATCGATGGCGATCCACGCGTGGGAGACGGGATTGATCCGCGAGGTGAGGAGCACGCAAGTGGCGGACCATGCGCCTTTGGAATTTTTTCCATTGTTGGGAGCTGAGACAGCGGAATGGCATGCCACGGCGTTGCGGGCCTTGGAGCTCATTGGCGAGGTCGATCCGGAGATGGCGGCGGAGATCCGGACGCACGTGGCCTTAATCAAGTTGTTTCAAGGTGATGGGATGGAGGGGCTGAGTTCACCCAAAGCGTTTGGCGCGATTTGGTTGAAGGCTCCGGAGCCTGAGCGGGCGCTGGCATGGTTTTTGGAGCATTTGGTCCATGAATGCTCGCATCTGCATCTGAATAATCTGATGTCGTTTGATCCTGTTTTGACCAACCCCATGGAGATTCATCAGGCCCCGATCAGGCCAGATCCGCGGCCGATGTTTCAGGTGCTTCATGGCACTTTTGTTCTGGCGCGCAACTGCCGCGTGCATGGCAGGCTGCAGGATCGTTTTCCGGAGCTTGGGCTTTCGACCCAGCTGGAAAAATTTCGCGAGCAATACGGTCGTGGCCTGCAGGTGACGCGGGAATTTATGCAATCCACAGCCATGGGGAGTCTGCTCCTGCAGTCCCTGCCCGAGTCCGGTGTGGAAGCCAGCGCCTAAAGCACCGGCCGCTCAGCAGAGCGCGGTGTCACCGAGCGCGGGCGCGCTCAGGCCGGCGTCGGACCGGCCGGGCCCTGAACCTCAACTTTGGTAATGCGGTTCTGTAAGTCCACGAAGACGACGTTGAGCGTATGGCTTCGCATCAGGGCAGGATCGACATTCCCTTCCGCGACGACATACGCTTTGTCACCCGGCTGGAAATGACGGGCGGGGGAACCATTCAGGCTGATGATGCCGCTGCCACGGGCGCCAGCAATGGTGTACGTCTGCCAAAAAGCACCCGTCGATTGATTGGTAATCTGGACCATCTGAAACGGGACAATGCCTGCAGCATCAAGGAGGTCTTCATCGATGGTAATGGATCCCACGTAGTGCAAATCAGCCTGAGTGACCGTGACGGCATGAAGTTTGGCAACAGCCATGCGGACGGTGCTGACCGTAGCGGAGATGGGGGCGGGTGAGGGATGTTGAGGATTGGACATGAGAGTGCGCGGATCGGAAAATGATGGCAGGTCGGGAGGTAGGCAAGCGTCATGTGTGCGAGAGGGGAGGCAGGAACAAGGGCTGAGGGCTATTCTTCTTTTTTCTACTGTCGCTGGGGTCGCTGGGGTCGGTCTCGGCACCGAACGTTTTTCCGAACGTTTTTTGAGCCGTGGTCCGGCAGCGTGGAAGCGGATGCGTATCCGTGTTTTGAGGGATGTGGCCTGGGGGCCACGTGTGGAAACCGGGGCCAGCGTACCCGGCTACAGCGGCGGCTTAGCCGCCTGCGTGGTTGTTTCGTATTCGGGTTTTCTGTAGCCGTGGGTCGCTGACCCCGGTCGCGGCGCCGAACGTTTCTCCGAACGTTTTTTGAGCCGTGGCTCGGCTGCGTGGAGGCGGATTCGTATCTGTGTCTTG
>CAJBME010000260.1 GCA_903954065.1 uncultured bacterium | reverse complement strand
CACTAGGCCAGTCGCCGGAATCGCGTCTTGTCAGGTAATGCACGGCCAGCCCACCCACTAGCACGAGATCGTGGTGGTAGCGGTTCAGTGTCGGCCACATCGTCAACAGGGCTGCCTCGGCAGCTGCCAAACCGCGAGGAGGATACTCGGCGAATGTCTCGTGCTTGCTCATGACCATCCTCCTGCGAAGTCCGGCCAGCGCCGCAGTTCCGCCGCCGCTTCATCGCCACGCAGCCCTGCGCGTAGCAGGTCAAGATAAAGTTGCACATCCGACACCAGAGGTAATCCGTGCGCCGTCTGCAGTGGATTCAGCACGCCTTCGTCTCGTGGCACGACGAGCCGCAGCCTGCCGCCACTGTCGACTCGCCGGGCCAGGAGGGCTTCGCTGAGCAGCGCTTCATCCGGGAATGCCTCCACGTACACCGTGGTCACCGGCGGCGTGGTGTAGGGGTGGCGCTGAACGGCGGCGATCCATTGCGTGAAAGCGTGGTGGGTGCCGCCGAGGAAATCATGTACCCGCGTCGCGATTTCCGCCGGATCGGTTACCAGCAGCGAGTATTCCCGCACTGTCGTCCGGTCCTGCCAGCGGTCCACCGCCGCCCAGGCATCCAGAACCGTGCTTGGCTTCGTCACCCGCAGTCCGGACGCTGCCTCTTCCGCCCACTCCTGCGCCAGCAGCTGCTGCCGCACGGCGCTTACATGGCCAAGACTGACGCTCGCCGCGGCGGCAAGGTCCTTCACCTTCCACGGACGCATCGGCCCCTGGAGTAGCACGCGCAGCACCCGCGTGGCCTTCGGTGAGAAGACCGACTTCACCGACCGCTTCTCAAGGAACGGATTCTCCGCCGCCTGCGTCTCGATGAAGACCTGATCGAACGACAGTCGCGCATTCCCTGCGAGGTCGACGTAGCCGATTCCCGCTTCCGTGCAGAGCCGCGCCGACTCCTTTGAAAAAAATGGCGCTAAAAGTACGCCATAGCTCTTCGTTTGATGTGGAAGTAGGGACAAGTACTTCTGCAATTGCAGTACCCCCGTCCGCACCTCTCGCGGCTGGCCGATTCGTTTGCCCTCGGCTACCAGTCTCCACAGCCGGTCTCCCGCCTGCAGCCTCGCCACGATGCCTGGCCGCTCCTGCGCGCTTTCTGCTATCAGCACATCGGTCTCCATCGATTCCAATTTCAAGAACGGCACCCGCGCCAAAAGGGCACGCAATGTCGTTTGGAATTGCGCAGTCAGATCACTGGATTTCATTTTTGAGCCCAATTTCAGCATGTGGTGAAAAATCACTAAAATATGAAAAAGCACAAGCCTGAATTTCAGGTTTAAGCTCAATTTCAGCATCTTGCGAAACCTACGTAAAAGCTGAAACTTTGACAAATACGAGGTATTGCCGACCAACGCTTCGATGCTTTTTGCCATTAAACCACGTTCATGGTCGCGAATCCCTGTCAATCAGCGCGAAGTCGAGACCGGCTCACCGCGTCTCACCATTCCCTTACTTCAAGGCCTTTGAGGCATCCAAATCTGGCGGAGGGGGTGGGATTCGAACCCACGGAAGCTTCCGCTTCGGCGGTTTTCAAGACCGCTGCCATAAACCGCTCGACCACCCCTCCATGGGCGAAAAATCGCCGTACTTCTCCTTATAGGCTGGAATAGGAAAAGATCAACTATGAGACGTGCGGGGTTTTTTTTAAGGGGTGGAGGTGAGGCCGAGGGCTGACTCGAGGGCCGAGAGTCTGGTGCGGAGGGCCTCCATTTCGAGTTCCATGGTCGTGCGCCAATCGGCGGGGGTGGTGGTGGCGGTCGCGAGCGGGCTGAGCGTCTCCGGGGCCTGGGCGGAGGCGTTGGGGGTGAAGAGGAGCGGGGAGTAGGTGGCGGTTCGGCGGCCCCCGCCTGGAGGATGCAGGGCTACCAGTGGGCCTTCCTGCCATTCCATCAGGCGTCGCAGCGATATTTCGACGGTTTCGGGATCGGGAAACGGGTGGAGGCGATCGGTGCGTATTTTGAGTTCGGCGGCGGACTGGGTGCCACGAAGGAGGAGCACGGTGAGTAGAGCGCGTTCTGGCTGGTGCAGGCCGGGAAAGAATTCACTGACGAGGTGTTTATATTTGGGGGCGCGGGAGCCGGCCAAGTGCAGCATGGAGGCCAGTTTTTTCCGCCGCAGCCCGGCGAGGGCCTCGTCGACGACCGATTCTTCGAAGGCGACGACGGGGTCGCGGTTGCTCGTCTGGTTGCAGGCGGTGATGACGCCGGCCATGGTCAGGGGGTAGGCATCGGGGGTGGTGGCTTCTTTTTCTAGCAGGCATCCGAGGACGCGGGCTTCGGCGAATGTGAGGAGAGGTTCCATGGTTTAGGGATGAGCGCGGAGAGAGTCGCAGAAGGAGGCCGCTTCGCGGGCCGTTTTGGGCTTCTTGAATACAGCAGGGTTTCGGAGCTGCATGTAAATTTCCACCAGCACCGGACCACAAAGAAGGAAACGCTGATTTCCGCCAGCCTCCTCCTCAAAGAAACGCTGGGCAGCCTCGTGATGCGTTTTATACATCGTTCTGATAATGATGTCAAAACGTCGGCGACGGTCAGTCAGCTGCATTGCGGGTGATGGTTTCGTCGACCCCAATGGCGCTCGTTTCAGAACGGACTCGATGAATGGCGAGCTGCATCTGTGGATGCGGTGGGGCTGGGGATGTGCTTTAGTTTGGGGTGAATCCATCTCAGACTGCGACTGTCGGGCCATGGGCTACTGGGGGGACTGTCTCTCTGGTGGGCGGGAAGGTGGCGGGGGTGATGCGGAGCGGCTGGCTGGTTCCGGCGATGGCGGTTTTTCTGGCTGGGTACTATTTATTTCCTGGCGCGTGGTGGCATGGGTTGTGGTTATGGGGGATGCTTTTGCCTTGCTGGTGGTGGCACCGGTGGCGGGTCGGCGGCGGATCGGGTGGAGTGATGGGGGCGGCGGCCACTTGGCTGGGAGTTTATTTTTTACTGGCGGTCGTGCAGCATCCTCCGGGGTTGGAGGTGGCGGCGCGTTTGCGGATGCTGGAGGCGGTGGCTGGGCTGGCGGGAGTATTGACGTTGGTGGCGGCCATGGCGGCGAGTGTGCAGACGGCGCATGGATTGCGAACCTGCCAGCGGTGGTGTGTGGCGGCGGCGGTGGTGGCGGCGGTGACCAGTGTGGTGGTTTTTTACGGACTGACGCCCGGGGTTGGTTTTGGCGAGCGGCTGTGCAATGTCTTTGTGCATGGCGGCCAGCATCCGGTCCCGACGGCGATCACTTTTGGATTTGCGGCGGTGTGGGCGGGGCTGGGGCTGGCGGCGTCATCGAGTCATCGCACGGCCTGGGGGTGGGGGACGGTTTTGTTTTTGCTTAACCTAGCAGTGGCCTTTTGTCAGAGCCGTGGGGCATCGCTGGCGTTGTTAGTGGCGACGATTTTTTTGGCGGTTCTGGTGCGTCGCAAGCGGGCGGCCTTGCCGGTGGTGTGGGTGGTGCTGGCGCTGGTGTCGTTTCATTTTTTGAGCCGTCATTTGGCGGTGCGGGCGGCGCGAGCGGAGGCGGATGGGGCGGTGGCGGTTCCGGGTCAGGCGGTGCCGCGTCGGTTGCCGGAGAACGGGTTGGGGCGCTGGGTGGAGCGGGGTGATGCCGGTCGGCTCGATCTTTATCGGTTGTTATTGCGACGGATTGATGAGCCGTCGCAGCGGTTTTGGGGGAAGGGGTGGTGGCACGAGCATTCTGGAGCGGCGGAGTTGCGGTGGCCGGCCACGCATCCGCACAGTGTATTGATGGCCACTCATTACCACGGTGGGCAGGTGGTGTTGGTCGGGTTGTTTTTCTTTGGTGCTCTGGTGTTGAGCCGCGCTTTTGAGGTGTGGCGGGGTGGGCTGGGGCTGGAGGGAATGGTCTTGTTCGTTTACGGTTCGACGGCGTTGGTTTTTGATGGGGAGGCGTTGACGACGGTTTTTACGGAGCCGCGGTTTGAGTCGCTGGTTTTCTGGGTGCCGGTGGGGTTGATTGCGGGTCGTTATGGGGCGATGCAGGCTGGGTTGGTGGGGCTGGCCTCCGGTCGGGAGACGGTGCGGACTGATGTCAAGGCGCCGGCGGGTGGGACGGTGGCGGCCGCCTCCGTGGCTTCATGAGGGTCGGACGCGGGTGAGCGACGGGTAAGCGCAGGGCCTTTCGGTGGGGGCGGCGAGTGGCGAATCCAGTTGAATTTTGCCCTTTGATCTTTGCGGTTTGAATGGAAGTTATAGTTCTCCATGCATATTGCTGACATCCTCGCTGCGCAGCGACCCAGTTTCTCTTTTGAGTTTTTCCCGCCCAAGACATCGGAGGCGGCCGGGAAATTGTTTGAGACGATTGCTCAGTTGGAGCCGTATAATCCGGCTTTTGTCAGTGTGACGTATGGGGCGGGTGGATCGACGCGGGAGATGACGCATGATTTGGTGGTGCGCCTCAAGACGACGACTTCGCTCGATCCGATTCCGCATTTGACGTGTGTCTGCCATCAGGAGGCGGAAGTGCATGAGATTCTTGAACGGTATGCCCGGGCTGGGGTCGGGAACATTCTGGCCTTGGGCGGTGATCCTCCGCGTGATTTGCAGAATTACCGGAAGGCGGATGATGCTTTCCAGCATGCGGCGGACCTCGTGCGGTTCATCCGTCAATTTTCCGAGCAGCGGGGAGTGCATCCTGATGCCCGCGGGTTCGGTATCGGGGTGGCTGGATTTCCTGAAGGTCATCCGGCCACGCCCAATCGGCTCAAGGAAATGGATTTTTTGAAGGCGAAGGTCGATGCGGGGGCTGACTACATCGTGACGCAGTTGTTCTTCGACAACCATGATTTCTTTGATTTTCGCGACCGCTGCGGTTTGAGCGGGATCAAAGTTCCCATTATTGCCGGGATCATGCCGATCACGTCGTCGACCGGATTGAGTCGGATGGCGGATCTGGCGGCGGGGTCGCGGTTTCCGGCGCGGCTGTTGAAAGCGTTGGCGCGGGCCGGGTCGGATCCGGAGTCAGTGCGTCGCGTCGGTCTGCATTATGCGACTGAGCAGTGTGCGGATTTGCTGGACCATGAGGTGGATGGGCTGCATTTTTACACGCTGAACCAATCGAGTGCGACGCGCGAGATTTACGCGAGTCTTGGATTGAGAACGGCGGAGGCCGTGTGACTCACGGGTCTTGGGCCAGCACGTCACACGGTTTCAGAGGCAAGGGAAACGGTGTGAGCGGCATGGGCTGGGAGTGGGAGAGGTGGGTGGTGCAGTGATGAAAAAATTCCGAGCGGCTGGTGGCGCGGCGGATGGCATGGAGAAAGACGCCGGTCGGTTCGACCCCGAGTCCGATGAAGTTCAGGTATTTCTTCATTTTCTGGACCTGCTGGGCCTCGGTGGCCTCGGGTGATGAGACGGCTTCGTAGAGGGCGGTGATATAGGCCAGCACGTCGTATCCGGTGGGCAGGGTGAGAGTTTTCCCGGCCAGATGTTCGCGGATTTGGTTGAAAATCCATGGATTGCGAATGGCCCCGCGTCCGATCATCAATCCCCGGGCTTGGGTGATGGACAGTACGGAGGCAGCGGTGGCGGCCGAATCGACATTGCCATTGGCAAGCACGGGACACGGCAGGGCGGCCGCGGCGGCGGCAATCAACTCATAGTCTACGGGCGTGCGATACATGCCGGCCACCGTGCGCCCGTGCACCGTGACAAGGTCAACCTCATGGCGCGCCAGCATCGGGAGCAAAGCAGCCAGTGGTTCGGCGGAATCAAAGCCGACTCGCGTTTTGACGGTAAACCGCACTGGCGCTGCCACCGCGTCGCGCAGGGCGCCCAAAATGCGATCGACCTGCGGCAGGTCGCGCAGCAGGCCGCCGCCGGCGCATTTTTTGTACACGACGGGGGCGGGGCAGCCGAGGTTGAGGTCGATGGCCGCGACCGGGTGATGTTGCAATTCTTTGGCGGAGCGAACGAGTGATGGGATGTCATTGCCGATGAACTGGCCGACGACGGGTCGGCCGGTGGGGTTTTCATCGATCGACTTGAGGATCCATTTTTCGAGGCGCGAGTCGGCGTGGACGCGGAAGTATTCGGTATAGTAGATGTCGGCGCCGCCGTAGCTGGCCATGAGTTTCCAGAACGCGTGATCGGTCACGTCCTGCATCGGGGCGAGGGCGAGTACGGGTGTGTCGGCGGCGTTGGTTTTTCCCGGATGCAGGTCGTCGGACGCGCGGGGAGTGATGGGCCAGGTCATGACGGCAGCAGTGAGAGTCCCGCGGGATCTGGGGACGGCGGGAGGAACTCGGTGGGGGTGCGGCCCGGAGCCATGGCGTCAACGAGAAGCATGGTCAGCGGGCCGAGGCAGGTGAAGTTGGACGAGCTGGCGCATCAGCCACACGCTTCGTTCATACAGCGCGGTCAGGTAGAAAAAGTCTGATTTGCTGGAGTGATCGATTTCTGGCGTGGATTCGATCAGCGTGCGCCGCTGTCTTTCCATGAGGCCACCGCGGTCGGCGGTCATGTGCATGAGCATGGCCAAGTCGTCGGGGTCGCAGGAATCAATGGCATCCAACATGGTGAGAATCAAGGTGTCGAGACTCTCGATGAGCTGGGTGAACCGCGGGGTGGTCGCGGGTTTTTCTTGACGTGCAATGGTTTCGACGAACTCGTGCACGCTTTGGCAGAGTGGGAGGAGGATGGACTGCCGTTGTTCCACGCCGAGCAGCCGGGAGGACGTGGCGGGGTCATTGTGTTGTTCCACAAGTTCCCGCAGATACGCTTGGATGTCGCCGCTGACTTTGATGATGGCTTGGTGTCGGATGGCTGGCGCGATGGTGGGGAGGGCGGTGGCGGGCTGGGAGCGGAGAGAATCGAGCTGGGCGGGGAGGTGACGGAGGAGGTGTTTTTGTTCTTGTTCGGCTAAGCTGAGGGCTGATTCGGGATCGGCGAGGGCATTATCGCAGAGGAAGCGGGGTCTGGAGAGATCTTGTTCGGGGGTGGACGGACTGAGTTTTTGCAGCCAGCCAGGCATCCATCGGCTGAAGAGGGTGGCTAGGGTCAGGGTGGTGCTTTGCAGAAGGAGAAACGCGATGGCCAGTTGCAGGCTGGGGGAGTGGGAAGGGGCGAAGCTTTGCAGGCGGCTGAGGAGTGGCGGGAGCACTTGGCGGTGTTCGAGGAACGCGATTGTTCCCAGCAGGATGCCGGCCCCTGCGTTAATGAGGGCTTGGAAGAGGGTGAGTTGGCGGGCTACGCCGCGGAGGTTTGAGGAGAGCAGGGCAATGGTCAGGCCGACGCCCACGCCGCTGCCATACATCATCAAGGCCGCTTCAGGGAGAGTGAGCAGGCCGCCCTCATGGAGGGCGATGGCGACGACGGCGATCGCCGAAGACGATTGAATGAAAAGCCGCAGCAACGCGCCGGCGGCAAACGTCATCAGCAGCGAAGTGTGCAGCAGGATGGCAGCCCTTTGAAAAACGGGAAACTCTGGGAGGGGCGCGAAGGCTTCCTTCATCAGTTTGAGTCCGAGGAAGAGGAGACCGATGGAGAAGAGTGAGTGGAGGAGGGCGCGGTAGCGGGAGGTGCCGATCTCAAAGGCAATGGCAAGGCCCGCCGTGCCCAACACATAAAGGAAGACGAGATGGATGTTGAGCGAGGCAAAAAAGACGAGCGGAACAGTTCCGACATTGGCCCAGGCTACGACCGGCAGCGCTTTTGAGAGCGGCATCAAACCGCTGGAAATCAAACTGTTAAGAATGAATGCGACCGCCGTGGAGCTTTGGGTGATAGCGCCAAAAAGAAACCCCCCGGCCGCAGCCATGAGCCGACGGTCCGACCATCGGGCCAGTTGTCGACTCAAGCGCCGGCTCGTCAGTCCCTGCAGCTGGGTGCGGATACCAGCAACCCCGTGCAGAAACAACGTAATGCCAACGAGGAATTTTGCCAGAAGCTCACTCATAAAACCGCGGCTTGACTAAGCGCCGCCTGCGCCGCCTCAAGTGGCGAATGTGTCACTCCCATCTGGTTGTAATTTACAGGCGCAGTGAAAGGGCCGAACTGCTGATGAGTTTGACGATCGCTTCCACCGCGGTCGAGACTTCACGCCCAACCAGATCCATACGAGCCAGGGTGGCAATACGGCCTTCTCGCGCCTGAATAGCGGCTTCTGGGAACAGGTGGTTGAGCAAGCGGCTGGCCGTCAGCAGGCCGATAAGGATGGCATCTCTGGGGTCGGGCAGGTCATCGCCCAAAATGAGCGCGGAAAGCCGGGTGCGCACCTCGACGAGTTCGCGGTCGTCGGCGGTTGGATACCGCCGGATGCCAAAGACCCAGAGGAGTTTGCGCTTCTCCTCGCGCAGGATGCCGCGCGCAATGAGGCGGGCCCGGGCCGCATTTTCCAGCGACTGAGCTTCACCCGCGAGCACGCGGAGCCAATGGCCGACTGGCAGCGGGCCGGTGGAGGCGGCCAGCGTCGCCAGCGGTTCATCCAGCAGCGGGTCGCCGGTCGGTTCGCTGCTGAGGACGATGATTTGTTGCGGGTCGCTGTCGATGCGCTCGGCAAGGGCCAGATCAGCCAGCAGAGCACCGGCCAGCGAATACTCCAGTCCCATGACGGGCATCGGTCGCAGATCGCCGGTGGCATCGTCGAGGGCGAGCAGAAGCACTTCTTCGACCAACGTCAGGGGCGTGCCGGGAGGCGGGGGAATTGAGTCAGACATGAGAGATCAAACCGGATGGAGACACAGGGCAGGCATTACGGCTGGCCTATGGCCTCCGCGACCGTCGGCTGAACTTGAAGCACAGCAAGAAAACCCGAAAGCTCAAAGACTTCGTGGATCGAAGGAGGAAGACCGGCAAAAATCGCCGCCCCTCCGCCCGTCTGACACTTCTTGGCCGCCGTCAAAAAGACGCGGAGCCCGGCTGAACTGACGTATTCCAAGCCGCTTAAGTCAAAAATCAACCGGCCAGATCCCCGAGCCACCACGGAGTCGATGCGCTCGGTCACAATCGGGCTGGCATGGCCGTCGAGACGGCCGTTGAGTGCGAGCACTGTCGCCTGCGGGTGGGATGATTCGATGATGTCCATAAGGTGAAGAATGCAGAGTCGTGACCGATTTACTCCGGATTCCGGCAGAGATAAAGCCCAGATGATGCAGGGATGCGCGAGGTGGGGTGCGCGCGGTCCTGCCCTGCGTTTTGTCTCACGCGGAGGCGCGGAGAGTGAGGTTGGAAGATTGGATTTTCTCCGCGAGCTCCGCGCCTCCGCGTGAACCTCTGTATTCCCCATCTTCATAAGTCATTGATAATTGACAGTGCCCGGAGATCGACGATTGGATGAAACGCATGAATTCTGTTCCTTGTTCCTTGTTAGTGCTTCCCTGTTTGGCTGTGATGGCGTTCGGGGTGGTGGAGCTGTCGGTGGCGGCTGAGCCGGCGGTCGTGCCGGCGGCGGCGGTCGCGGCTCCGGCGGCGCTTAATATTTTGAGCAAGGACGAGGCGGCGGCTGGATGGAAGCTCCTGTTTAACGGCACGGACTTGAGTGGCTGGCATAATTTCAAAAAAGACACGGTCCAACCAGGCTGGAAGGTGGAGAACGGGGAGCTGGCGTGTGTGGATCCGAACAATGCCGGCGATTTGGCCACGGCTGGGCAATACGATTGGTTTGAGTTGGATCTTGAGTTCAAGATGGGAGTGGGAGCCAACAGTGGGGTGATTTATCATGCGTCGGACACCGAGGGTGCGGCGTGGGCGACGGGTCCCGAGTTACAGCTTGAAGACAATGCGAAGGCGACCGATCCGGAGCGCTGCGGCTGGCTCTATGGATTGTACAAGCCGGAAATCGATGCCAAGACGGGCCTGCCCTTGGACGCCACCAAACCGGCCGGGGAATGGAATCATTTGCGGCTGTTGGTTTCACCCGAAAAGTGTTTCCATGAAATCAATGGGGTGAAGTATTTTGAGTATGTTTTGGGCAGCGATGACTTTAAGAAGCGGGTGGCGGCCAGCAAGTTTGGGGCCATGGCGAATTTTGCGAAATTTGACAAAGGGTATCTCGTCTTTCAGGGCGATCACGGAAAGGTGGCCTTTCGCAACATGAAGGTGCGGGAGATTCGTGACTAACCGTGGCGTGGCGGGCGTCGGTCGGCTGGGGGGTTCGCGCGGGGGATTCGCACGGAGGCTAGCGGCGCTTGGGCCGGGGTTGTTCGTGGCCGGTTATGAGTGGCCGTGAAAGACTGAGTCGAGCGCAGCTTGGGCGGCATGCCATCCGGCCATGCCGTGGACACCGGCACCGGGAGGGGTGGAGGCGGAGCATAAGAACAAGTCGGGGGCGGGCGTGGTATAAGGATTCCACCGAGCCACGGGGCGAGTAAACATTTGGCGCCAGTCCTGCACGCCGCCAATGATGTCGCCGCCGATGAAGTTCGGGTTGTAGGCTTGGAAATCGAGCGGGCGCATGACGTGGCTGGCCATGATGGTATCACGAAACCCTGGGGCATAGAGTTCGACATGATTGAGCATCAACGTAGTGGCATCTTCGGTGCATCCGGCGGGGACGTGGGCGTAGAGCCAAGCGGTGTGACAGCCGGCTGGGGCGCGGGTGGGGTCGCACAGGCTTTGCTGGCCGACGAGGGTGAACGGTCGGGCGGGGAGGTGGCCGCGCCATATGTCTGCTTCGGCGGCGGAAATTTCCCCTAGGGTGCCGCCGAGGTGGACGGTGCCAGCGCGGCGGCAGGCGTCGGCCTGCCATGGGATGGGACTATTGAGGGCGAGGTCGATTTTGTAGGCGGCGGGGCCATGCCGGTAGCGGAGCAGGCGGCGGCGGTAGTTGTCGGGCAGTCGGGGGCCGGCGATGGCGGCCAGTGCTTGGGGTGAGGTATCGAAGAGGATGGCTCGGGCGGCCGGCAATTCGGCGAGCGAGCGGATTTCCCAGTGGGTGCGCACCTCGCCGCCGAGTGACTGCAGGTAAGCCGTCATGGCCTGAGCGATCATTTGCGATCCGCCTTTGGCGACCGGCCAGCCGGCATGGTGACCACTGACGTGAAGCATGAGGCCGACGGCGGCGGTCAATAAGTTGTCGAGTGGCAGCCAGCCGTGGGCGGCATTGCCGGCGAACAGGGCCCGGGCTTCCGGGGTGCGAAACGTGCGGCGGGCCCAGCCGGAGGCGCTTTGCCAAGCGTGGTACCCGAAGTGGGTCATGGCGAGCGGATGCCGCGGCGGAAAGGGCAGGGGGCCGAGCAGGTCGTCGAAGAGGGCTTCGCCGCGGGCGGCGAGGGCCCCGATGGTGCGCTGGTAGGCCGGGCCATCAATGCCGAGCGAGGCTGCCGTTTCCTCCGCGCTTCGGTGCATGACGGCGACGCGCTGATCCGCGAGCGGGTGAGCGAGAGGAAGGTCGGGGTGCACCCATTCCAGACCGAAGTTTTCGAGCGGTACGGAGCGGAAAAAGGGCGAGGACGACGCCAGCGGATGAATCGCCGAACAGACGTCGTGGATAAATCCCGGCAGGGTGAGTTCGGCGGATCGGGTGCCGCCTCCGAGGGTGTCGCGGGCCTCAATCACGAGCACCGACAAATCGGCGCGCGCCAGCGTGATGGCGGCGGCCAGTCCGTTCGGTCCGGAACCGATGATAATGGCGTCGTAGGTGGTGGCCACCGCGCACCATGGATGCAGATGAGGGCATGCGTCAGCGGAATTTCCTTATGATCTCGATTCTCTGACGGTGGCCACGGAGGTGGCGAAATGTGTCCGGGTGCCGCCGGGTGCCGCCGGGTCGGCCTCAGGCTGCTTTCTGAGGCGTCGAGGGCACGGCCGGGGCGTTCTTCGCTGGGGAGGACTCCGGTTTTGGGGGAAATGGTGGCGGACCGCCAGATCCGGGGGAGGCGAGTTCTTGACGGAGCCAGTGCAGGCCGCGCAGGTTATCGCGCAGGGTTTTTTCGGAATCGGTTTCGGGCCGGTGGTCGATGAGGCCGACGGGCCCCTGCCAGCCGCTATCACGAATGATCCGCATCATGCCGAGTTCCTGATCGCCCTCGCCTAGAGTCATGATTTTCTGTCCGGTCTGATCGCCATTCACGACCATGCCATTGAGATTAACGGCGAGCAGGTGAGGCATCATGGATTTCCACATGTAGGCAAAGCGGGCGAGGTGGGGATGGCCGTGGTGGAAATTGTAGACGAGGCCCACGTTCTTGATGCCGTCGCGCTGGAGGCGCTCGATGATGCTGATTTGATTTTCGGGTTCGCCGAACCATCCGCCGTGATTATAGAGGGCCACTTGGCACCTGAGCGGAGCGGCGGCGATGGCGACTGGGCGGATCCGGGCGGCCTCCGCCTCGACCATGGCTGACCGGGCGGCGTCGTCCGCGGGAGTTTCTCCGCCGCCGGTCATCCACAGCTGTGGAGTGATCCCGTGCCGGGCGATGACATCGAGGATGAGACGTCCCTCGGCGGTGAGGCCCGGAAACCACCAAGCGGTAAACTCGATGCCGTGGCGCTTCATGGCTTCCACTTCAGCATCGAAGGTGGCCACGTGTTCCTCCCGGTAATCGTAGGCAAGTTTGGTCAGCCCCAACGATTTCAGCATCTGCGCGCGTTCTTCTGGACCTCTTTTACGCGCATCAAATGGGACAATGCACCACGCGTCCAGATTCTCCGACCGGAAGACGTCAGGCGCGTCCTTCGCGCGCCCGGGAACAGCCAGGGCCAAAAAACAAAAAATGAAAATGAGCGGCTTCATAAGAATTAAGGCCCTCATTATACCTCGAGAGGAGAATTTGTCAGTGACGGCTGTGGTCTGGCCCCACCGAGGAAATTCTCAGGGCGATGCCCTGGGCTTTCACATGGCGCCCCGTTGCGGCTTGGGTCGTGGCTAGTCACCCATCCTGCGCCCCAGCCATCCTGCCGTGGCTCAGTTTTCTTTTGAGGATTACGGTTGGAGGTGCGGGCGGACGGCTTCGGCCCAGAGGGCGTAAGCTTTGGGTCCGGGGTGGAGAAAGTCGGGCATGGTTTCGCGCGAGAGGGAGCCATCTGGTTCGAGCAATTGGGGAGTGATGTCGAGCAGGGTGGCTTCTGTGGCGGTGGCGACGGCGGGGAGCAGGGAGTTGATGGCGGCCACCTTGAGGCGTCCGACATCGTTGGGTTTTTCGCCGCGGGGCATGACGGCCATCAGGATAATGCGCACGCCTGGGCATTGGGCTTTGGTGTGTTCGATGATGGAGCGGATTCCTTCAGCGATTTCGGCGGGGGTATTTTCGCGGGCGTTTGTGGTATGGGCGAGGTTATTGGTGCCGATGTGGATGACGGCGTATCGCGGGTGCAGGCCTTGGAGTTCTCCGTGTTGAATGCGCCAAAGGACATTTTGGGTTCGGTCCCAGCCAAAGCCGAGGTTGAGGACCGGGCGATTTCCGAAGAGTGATTTCCATGAATCCGCTCCTTTATTTCCGTTGGGCTCTGTGGGTTCACCACCCCACAGATGCGTGATGGAGTCGCCAATCATGACGATTTCGGGTTGGATCACCTCTTTGAGTTTCAGCACGGCTTCGTGCCGGGCTGACCAGTCGTAAAAATCTTCCTCCAGCTTGCCGACTGGCTGGCACGCGGAATTGTCAGAGGTGCCGATTTCTGCGTACGGGGAGCTGGTGATCAGGCCGCGGTCGTTCGTGGCCGTGAAGAAAAACGTCAGTGGGCGCTGCGGTGGGAGGGCGGCTTGTAGGGCGTCCGGGGTCACTTCTGCCGCAACTTCGCTCCATTGGCGAGTGGTCCAGTCTCCCGTGTCGCTGGTGAGATGAAGGGTGGCTGACACCGGTCGGGAGCCGGCCAGTACGGAGGCGGTCGCCATTCCGTGGGCTGGCGTGGTCTCGCCCAGTCTGACCAGAGCGGAAGTGCCCGGGCCGGGCTTTAAGGCATGATCCATGAAGGCATCCACCTCGCCAAATGTCCAGATGTGACCATGCGGCAGGTCGACCCGGACCGCTGTCGTTCGTTGTGCGGCTGGCACGAGCTGGTAGGTTTTACGGTAACTGTCCGGAGGGTAGGCAAAGTCCTTGGTTCCATTGAGAAAGAGCATCGGGCATCGGGCGCCCGGCAGCCAGACCGAGGGGTCGAACCAGCGCAACCATCGATCCCTCGCGCTGGCGGTCAGGGTGGCCAGTGCGCGGTCCCGCCAGACGCTGTTTTCTCCTAGGTGCCCGCATCCATAGACGGGGACGGCGGCTTTCAGCGCGGGATCGACCCCGGCCGCGATGCAGGTCAGGTATCCGCCCCAGCTAATCCCCGTGATGCCAATGCGTTCGGCATCCACCTCCTGGCAGGAAGCCAGAAGACTGTGACCGCGAAGGATGGCCGCCACGGCGTGATAGGTCCACATGTCCCGCAGGCCGGCATCGTCGAAAGCCTGAAACTTGGTGGCATCGCTTTGATCCGGGCCGGCGTGGGGATGTCGATTTCCATCGGGTCCTTGTCCGGCTGTATCCATGGCGAGGGCGGCATAACCGCGGCCCGCCCAATAGGCGGCCCATTCTTTGAACGCGCGGCCGCCGCCTCCATGCACGAGGAGCACGCCGGGGACGCGCTGTCCCGGTTGCAGGCCTGCGGGTCGTCCGAGCCAGGCAAAGATGCGGGTGGGCCGCCCTTGCAGCGGTTCGCCTTCATACCAGACTTCCTGAACCAATCCGTCGGCGGTGCCCCATTCATGGGGTGGTGGCGCGGCCAGCAGTTCCTTGGCTGGCCATGGGCTGGGTGGAGAAGGGGCGCCGGCGTGGGTGGGCGATCCCGTTCCCAGAGCGAGGATGAGGGCGATGAGGAGGGCTGCGACGCGGCGTTTCATGAGGGGGTAGTGGGTGTGGGCGGGGGTGTTTTTCAGGGCACCTGATGCCCGTGAGCGGCTTCCCAGATGGCGTACCAATCTTGATGTTCGAGAGTGATGGTATCGGCGCGAGCTGAGGAAAGCACGCGTTCCGGCTTGGTGGTGCCGAGGATCGATACTGGCCGTGCCGGGTGGGCGAGCACCCAGGCGTGGGTGATGGCATCGGGGGTAGCGCCGTCATAACGGGTCGCCATCTGGGTCATGGCGGCGCGGAGGCGCACGCCGGCTTGATTATGGTCGTCAAAGAGTCGACCGCCGCCGAGTGGGGACCATGCCATGGGGGCAAATCCGAGCTGTTGGGCTTGATCGAATGTGCCATCATGAATGGGCGTGACGCAGAACGGGCTGAATTCCACTTGGTTGGTGACGAGCGGACGATCCATGAATGTGCTCAGGGCGGCAAATTGCGAGGCTGAATAGTTTGAGACCCCGGCGGCTTTGATCTTGCCGTCGCGAAGCAGCTGGTTGAGCGCCCCGGCGGTCACTTCGTGGGGGGTGAGCCAGTCGGGACGATGAATCAGCAGCAGATCCAGCGCCTCTACTCCCAGCAGGCGCAGCGAGTTTTCCGCGCTGGTGACGATCTGGCTGGCGGTGGCATTATAATGGGCGGTGCGCCGCCCGGGTGCCCCCACGCAGGGGACGAGAATGCCGCTTTTGGTGATGAATTCGAGCCGTGAACGCAGGGAGGGATCACCGCGCAGCGCCTCCCCGAGCGCCTCCTCTACACGATACAGACCGTAGATTTCTGCCGTATCGATGGTCGTGATGCCAGCTTCGAGAGCGGTCCGCAACAATGCGCGAATGCCATCGGGCGAGCAGGTCGCGGGGTCAGCGAGCAGCCGCCACGTGCCCAGCACGAGACGAGAGAATTCAGGGCCGTGCGGAGTGAAGCGGTGGCGGGTCATGCCGGCATTCTGGGTGATTCTGAGCCTGAGGGCAAGCGGGTGACGCGCGGCGGCGGTCTGGGGCGGGTTTGGGGCGGTTTTGGGGGTGTCCGGGCGGTCTGTGGCGGGTCTTTATTTGCGGGTGGCGGTGATTCTGGTATTGATGAGGGAGGAAGTTGATCCGGGCCGGATGCTCGTCATTGTGTTTGCTCGTTTAAATGGCCCGGATGAAGGTTTCTCCGGGCTGTCCTTCTTGTTTGAGACCCTACACACCCGCTAAACGCTATGATCACACCCACTCTTTATATCAAAACAGGTTGTCCTTGGTGCGAGGAAGTCCTCGACTATCTTGACGATCAAAACATTGATTATGATAAAGTTGTCGTTTCCGACGACCCTGAAGCCATGGATGAAATGGTGGAGTTGTCGGGCCAATCCAAGGCTCCGACGATGGACTGGGATGGTGATATATTGGCCGATTTTGGGGTCGACGAATTAGTGCCATTTCTGCGGAGCAAAGGACTGTGAGTCTGGGGGCCGGGGCGGCGGCGGTAGTGGCGGGCCGCACGGCATTTCTGCAAAAAACGAGCGAGTGATGGCCAACGTGTCTTATCTTAATTTAGCGGCCTATAAATTTGCTCCGTTGACTGGCGATTTGAAGCCGCTGCGCGAGCGGCTGCGGGCGCGTGGTCAGGCGTTGGGGTTGCGTGGCACGGTGTTGTTGGCGGACGAGGGGATTAATCTTTTTATTGCTGGGCTTGAGCCGGCGGCCCGGGAATTCCTGGATGAATTGCGGGCCTGTCCGGGGCTGGCGGAGTTGCAGGCCAAGGAGAGTTGGAGTGCGACCCAGCCCTTCCGGCGCATGTTGGTGCGGATAAAAAGAGAAATCATCGCGTTTGGGGTGGAGGGGGTAGATCCGGCCCGTCGGCCGTCGCGCAAGCTGTCGGCCACGCAGCTGAAGAGTTGGCTTGATGAAGGCCGTCCGATTACCCTGTTGGACACTCGCAATGATTACGAAGTGCGACTGGGCACGTTTCGTGGGGCCCTGACGCCGCCGCTGACCCATTTCCGGGAATTTCCCAAAGCGGTGGCCGCCCTGCCTCCGGAGCTGAAAGACCAACCGGTCGTCATGTTTTGCACCGGGGGCATTCGGTGTGAAAAAGCGGGCCCCTTTATGGAGCGCGAGGGATTCCGTGACGTCTGGCAGTTGGACGGCGGGATTCTCAAATATTTCGAAGAAGTAGGGGGGGCTCATTACGACGGGGAATGTTTTGTTTTTGACCAGCGGACGGGTGTTGATCCGGCGCTGGCCGAAACGCCCACCACCACCTGTTGGAAGTGCCAAGCTCCATTGAGTGCTGAGGATCAAGAATCGCCGATGTATCGGCCCGGCGTCGATTGCCCGCATTGCCATCGCGAACCGGCCCAAGAATTGGCGGAACGCGTGGCCCGTCGGCATGAAGCCATTCGGGTGGCGACGCAGCCGCTGCCCGGCAGTGTGCCCTACGACAACTTTCGTCCGATGACCGTCCCGGCCGCCTGCGATGGTATGACGCTCATGGGTTTTCTGACCCAGTGTTTTGCCCATGTGCCGGTTGCGGCGTGGGACAAAATGATGGCGGATCGTGAATTGTTTGGACCAGAGAACCCGCCGGCGCCCGTGACCGCGGACCGCGTGGTCCGGGCCGGTGAGCGCTATCGGCAATTTCTTGAGCAAGTGACCGAGCCGCCAGTGAATGCCGCCATTCGCATTCTCCACGAAGATGAGGCCATCATCGTGCTCAACAAACCCGCTCCGCTGCCGATGCACGCCGGTGGTCGGTTCAATCGTAATACCCTGCAACATATCCTCGAAGCCGTCTACGCGCCACAGCGACCCCGCCCGGCCCACCGGCTCGATGCCAATACGTCGGGCGTGGTGGTCGTCTGCCGGACGAGAGCCGTGGCCACCCGCCTGCAGCCGCAGTTTGGCCAGCGGACAGTGGAAAAACTGTATTTGGCGCGCGTCCATGGGCATCCGGCGGACGATCAGTTTCATTGTGCGCAACCTATTGCCGCGAGCGCCGCGGCGGTCGGGTCACGCGAGGTGGGGTCGACGGTGGACGGGGCGCTGGAGGCGCATACGGATTTTGTAGTCATCGCGCGCCTGAGCGATGGCACGGCTCTCCTTGAGGCGCGTCCTTTTACCGGTCGCACCAACCAGATTCGCCTCCATCTCCAGTGCTTGGGGCACCCGGTAGTCGGTGATCCCGTGTATGGACCGCGCCAGACCGACGCCGCGGCGCGGGCCACGCAAACGCTTCATCCAGATGATCCGCCCATGTGCCTCCATGCCTACCGGATCTCGTTCGCTCACCCGTCCGATCAACAATGGGTCAGCTTTGAGGCGGAGCCGCCCGCCTGGGCAAGGCAGGAGATCCTGAAAGACACGCGGCCTTGAGTGGCTGTCCGCCTCGTCGCGGCGGTGGCTTAGTCATTCGCCGTCTAGTTTAGTCTAGTGTTAGACCCGCCTCACACCAGGTCCGACCAGTCAAGACCTTTGTCCCGACTGTGCCGCCACAAGACGGTCGGTTTGGGGCGGCTCGCGAGGCTCGCGCTGGTCCGCGGCAGTGCCCGCGGAATTTTGAGTCGAGATCCCTCACGCGCCGAAAGGCCTGGCAGTGGATGTAGATCGATCATCGCGCCCCCTGCCGGCTTGGCAAAAATACGAGGCGGAATGACAATGACCGCGCACTGCGGGCACGGCGCCGGCCGGCCGTCATAGGCCGATGGATCCGCGACGGTCAGTAAAACGTCGCAGGCCGGACAATGAAACCCACAGGGCAAATCAGCGGCCGCGCCCGCCCGGATTTCCGAGGGATGAATCGAACGCCTTGAGTCGGGCAAGAGCAGAGAGGACATGCCTGTCATTCATTCTTAGGATTTCAAAGTAATCAACGATCATTTATCATCTTTGAGATTTTTCCGCAAACCCGGAGTCGGTTGTGGCAGGGGGTTGGAACCGCGGTGGGGGCATGGGATTTGATACGCGGTGGTAGATTGGTTCGAACAGAGTCTTGCCGACCCGATGTGATGTGATGCCGGTTGGGGCATGGACGCGGTGTGGCGCGGTATCGGGCCCGGTGGCAGGGCACGCCGGATCGGAAACGCCGTCGTTCCCTTTGCCCCAACGGGGCAATGCATACCAGCCCAGAGCATCGCTCTGGGAACCGCATCCGAGAGAAGAGGTGTGTTCTGAAGGAACACCGCATAGGAGAGGTCGGGGGCGATGTCCGGGGCGCGGAGAATAGACGGCGACCGATGTGAGACACCCACTCCCCACTCATTCGACTGCCGGCGACCGATGTGAGACACCCACTCCCCACTCATTCGACTGCCAATCCTGACCTCTGTGGGTGTCTCAGATTCAGTTTTAGATTCAGTTCGTCGAGTGGGAGTGTTCTTGCGGGTTGGCGGTGGACGGGTTTAATAAGAGGCGTGGTTGTGATTTCTATGCCGGTCCCGATTTTTCTGTTGTGTGGTATTTTTCTCACGGCGGGGATGGTGGGGTGTGCCAGTGATGAATCTCCGATGGAGGAGAAGGTGGAGCGGCGGCGGATCGACCAGATTTTGAGTCCTGAGGGGTCGAATCCAAACGAATCGTACACGAAGCGGAGTCGGTATGAGGGACAGGATTTTAAATCTGGGGCGTTGAAGCGTTCCTTTCGAGGGGCGCAAGGGAAGGCCCGCGAGGGGGGGAAGGATTTTAATATGGCAGGAACGCAGGCGCAGGGGCTGACGGAAAAACGTTCGCGGTTCGAGAGTGAATCAGCGCGCGAGGGTGGGGAGAAAGCGCGGACCTTTGCCAGTCGGTACGAAGATCAGGCGGCGCGGACCAACGCCTTTACGGGGGCGAATGAATCGTATAAAACCGGTGAGGCGCGGGAGGCGGGGGATCGTTATTACAGTGGGCAGCGCCGGGGTTATGCGACCCGCACGTTAGAGTCTGGGCAGTTGAGTCCGACGGCGCGTGAGACGGCGCAATTGTACTCGGTTGATCTGGCTGCACCGATGGATGAGGAGTCGGTGCGCCGGGTGCTCAACAAAACGCCGCGCGAGCGATGATCTTTCTGTGGGTGGACATTGAGGTTTGAGGGTGGATGATTCTGGATAGGACGGAAAGTCGGGACGGTGGCGGCTGATGAGGTCGACCACTTTGCCTGTCTGTCTGTCCGTGCGTTAAACTTGTTTTCTGACCCCATGCTTCCTGCTGCTGACCAACTTGCTGTGCTTGCCCGTGGCTGTGCCACAATCATTTCCGAGGACGATCTTCTTTCGAAGTTGAAGGAAGGGCGGCCGTTGCGCGTGAAGCTGGGGGTGGATCCGACGGCGCCGGACATTCATTTAGGGCACACGGTGGCCATGGAAAAGCTGAGGCAGTTTCAGGAGCTGGGTCACACCGCTGTCTTATTGATTGGTGATTTCACGGCGATGATTGGCGATCCGACAGGACGCAGCGCCACGCGTCCGCCGTTGACGCAGGAAGAAGTCGTGGCCAATGCGGCGACGTATACGGCACAGGCCTTCAAGATCCTAGATCGTTCGAAGACGGAGATTGTGCGGAATGGCGACTGGTTTAGAAAAATGGATTTTTCTGAAGTGGTGCGGTTGTGCAGTCGGGTCACGTTGCATCAGATGTTGCAGCGGGAAGATTTTCGGGCGCGGATGGAGGCGGGCACGGAGGTGCGATTGCATGAGATTTTATATCCTATTATGCAGGGATGGGATTCGGTGGAGATCCGGGCGGATGTTGAGATTGGGGGGACGGACCAGCTTTTTAATATTTTGGTGGGGCGCGATTTGCAGAAGGGATCGGGTCAGCCGCAGCAGGTGGTGATGACGATGCCTTTGCTTGAGGGGACGGATGGCGTCCGCAAGATGAGCAAGAGCTACGGCAATTACATTGGGGTGGATGAGCCGGCTTCGGAGATCTTTGGGAAGACGATGAGTATTTCTGACGAGTTGATGCGCCGGTGGTATTTGGTCCTGCTGGGCGAGCAACCTGCGCCGGATGCGCATCCGATGGATGCCAAGAAATCGTTGGCGGAGCGGCTGGCAGCGCGTTTTGCTGGAGTCGAGGCGGCGGCGGCGGCGCGCGCCGACTGGGACCTTCGTTTCAGTAAAAAAGACTTGGCTGGCGCAGGCTTGCCGGAGTTTTCGCCACCGGCGGAAGCGGGATTGTTGACGGTGCTGGCGGCGGCGTATGACCAGTGTTTTGCGGTGAAAAAATCGACCAGTGATTTGCGTCGTTTAGTGGAGCAGGGGAGCGTGCAGGTGGACGGGGTCAAGCTTACCGATCCCAAGAGCGTCGTGGTATGGGCGGCGGGGGCCGTGCTGAAGCTCGATAAGAAAAGTGCGGTGCGCATTGTCTGAGGGTGAATGTGGCGGGGCGGGAGACGCACATGGGCCGCCCTCGGCGGGAAGCTGATACTGGAGGCAGGGAAAACTTCAGGTTGCCGGGGCGCTGGCTGCTTCCATGATGAGGCCGCATGAACAACACCCCGAATTCCGTGTCTTCCGCGGCCCCGGCCAGCGTATTGCCCGTTGTCTCGACTGGCGCTCTTAACCGTCGTGATTTCCTTCGGACGGCTGGGCGGACGGCTGCCGTTTCTTCTCTGGCTGGCGTCACTCTTCCCCATGTCTTTGCTGCTGAAGACAATACGCTGCAAATTGCCCTGATTGGCACGGGGGGGCGCGGTACGGGAGCGGCTGACCAAGCATTGGGTCAGACCTCATTGCCGACGAAGCTAGTGGCGATGGCGGACGTGTTTGAGCACAAGTTGAATGAATCGTACAGCGGCCTGAGCAACCAATGGAAGACGACGCCGGGGAAGGTGGATGTTCCCGAAGACCGCCGTTTTCTGGGATTTGACGCCTACAAACAGGCGCTGGACGTATTGAAAGCGGGTGACATTGCGATTTTGACGACTCCTTTGGCTTTCCGGGCGCCGATGTTCGAATATGCGATCAATAAAGGACTGCATGTATTCATGGAAAAACCGGTGACGGCCGACGGCCCGTCCTCCCGGAGGATGCTGGAGCTGGCCAAAAAGGCGGACGAGAAAAACCTGAAGTGTGGTGTGGGGTTGATGGTCCGGCATTGCCGTGGCCGTCAAGAATTGCACAAGCGCATTCAGGACGGTGAAATTGGCGAAATCAACTTCATGCGGAGCTATCGCATGCACGGTCCGGTGGCCTCGGCCTTTTCGGTGCGCAAGCCGGCGGATAAAAATGAAGTGTTGTACCAGATTGAGCGTTTCCACAGTTTCTTGTGGGCCTCGGGCGGGTTGTTCAGTGATTTTTACATCCATTTCATTGATGAATGCTGCTGGATGAAAAACGCTTGGCCAGTGCGCGCCCATGCCTTGGGCGGGCGGCATTACCGCGGCGATTACATCGACCAAAATTTCGATAGCTATGCGGTCGAATACACTTTTGCGGACGGCACGGTGTTTCAGTTCAATGGCCGGACGATGATCGGGGCCAAAGACCAGTCAGCCAGTTATGTGCACGGCACCAAGGGGTTGGGTATTGTCAGTACCTCCGGTCACACCCCGGGTCGCTGCCGGACCTATACCGGCTGGAACATGGCCCGCGATAAACAACTCTGGGCCTACCCGCAGCCAGAAGCGAATCCTTATGAGCTCGAATGGCAGGACCTCATCGACGCCATCAAAAACAACACACCGTTCAATGAGGTCCAGCGCGGCGTCGAAGCCAGTTTGGTGACCAGCATGGGCCGTATGGCCGCCCACATCGGCCAAGACGTCACCTACGAGCAAATGCTCAATTCCACCCACGATTTCGCGCCGGGTATCGACACCCTCACGGAAAAAGGTCCAGCTCCCGTCATGCCGAATGCCGACGGGTCGTACCCAGTGCCGGAGCCAGGTAAGAAAAAGACCGAATATTAAGCCCAAACAGGAAACTGAGGGCCTCATCGCAGACCTCTCTCCACGACCCAAGCCCCAACGGGGCGTCCTGTGAAAGCCCAAGGCATCGCCTTGGGTTTTGGCCCAGCCCGCATGGGCGGTTTTTAGACCAGCCCGCGGGCGCGGTCGATGGCGCGGAGCATGCCTTGTGCTTTGTTGACGGTTTCCTCGTATTCACTGGCGGGGTTACTATCGGCGACGACGCCGGCGCCGGCTTGGACGTAGGCGACGCCATTTTTGAGCACGCATGTTCGGAGGGCGATGCAGGAATCCAATCCGCCATCGAACCCGAAGTACCCGACGGCGCCGGCGTAGGCGTTGCGTTTGGTGGGTTCGAGTTCATTGATGATTTGCATGGCCCGGACCTTGGGGCTGCCGCTGACGGTACCGGCGGGAAACGTGGCGGCCATGACGTCGTAGGCGGTTTTGTCGTTGCGGAGGCGGCCGGAGACGTTGGTGACGATGTGCATGACGTGGCTGTAGCGTTCGACGATCATGAAGTCGTGGACGACGACGGAGCCGAATTCTGCGGCTCGGCCGACGTCATTGCGGGCGAGGTCGACGAGCATGATGTGTTCGGCTCGTTCTTTGGGATCGGCGAGCAGTTCTGCGGCGAGGGCGTCATCTTCGGCGGGGGTGGCCCCGCGGCGGCGGGTACCGGCGATGGGGCGAATGTCCACCTTGCCGCCGAGGCAGCGGACGTGGACTTCCGGCGAGCTTCCGACCAGAGCGTATCCTTCCGGATAGAGCAGGCAGAACATGTACGGGGAGGGATTGACGTGGCGCAAGGCGCGGAAAAGATCGACCGGATCTCCGGTGAAGGGAGTGGCAAATCGTTGGGATGGAACGAATTGAAAAATGTCACCCGCGGCAATGTAAGCTTTGCCGGCGCGCACGGCGGCTTCAAAATCTTCGCGGGTACGATTACTGACGGCCTGGGGGGAAGGGGAGGATTGTTCGGTATCGGTGGCCAGCAGTTTAAACTGCATGGGGGCTTCCAGTTGGCGGATGAGGGAGGTGATGGTTTCCCGTGCGGCGGCGTAGGCGGTGTCGGCGGCCTCGGGGCCGGCGAAGTCTTCCATCCAGACATTGGCGACCACTTGCATGACGCGGTGGCGGTGATCGAAGATGACGAGTGTATCGGCGATCATGTAGGCCATTTCTGGCAGGCCGAGGTCATCGTGGGGCGGTGGCGGCACGGTTGGTTCGAACCAACGGACGGCGTCATAGCTGAGGAAACCGACGGCGCCACCGTGGAAGACAGGCAGTCGTGATTCTGGAGCCGCCTTGAAACGTCCCATGTATCGCTCCAGTTCCCGCAGCGGGTCATCACTGGCCTCAAACTCTTGGGTCACGCCTTTTTCGATAATCCGGCAGCGGGTCCCTCGCGCTTCGAAGACGGCGCGGGGGTTGGCTCCGAGAAAAGAATAGCGACCGGAGACTTGGGAGTTTTCGGCGGATTCCAGCAAAAAGGCGTGTTGGCCGGGCTGGGCGATTTTCCGGAAAGCGGCCAAAGGGGTTTCATAATCCGCAGCCAACTCGGCCCAGACTGCCACGAGGTTGTGGTGAGCGGTCAGGGAGCGAAATTCCCCGGGTGACGGATACAGTTGCATGAAGGAAGCGGGCGAAGGAAATCAGGTGACAGAGGGCCATGACGGGCGCGTTCTGACGGCAGAGTAAACGACGAAACTGGCCGACGGGCAAGGGCGGCCATGCCCTATGCCTGATTCTTGTGCAAGTGGGGAGGAAATGAAAGTCGGGTGAGGGTGGATCAGGGCACGGTCACGCGCACTCGTCCGAACAACGGCGAGCCATCGGTGACTGGCGTGGCGGCGCGCCAGACTTCGGTCAGTAGCAGAGTGGAGCGATTGATCGAGCTGGAGACGAGAACGCCATCCCGGGACCATTCCTGGGCGGTCAGCGAGGGCGACCACTCAGGCACGGCGGTGGCCTCATCGGCGGTCACTAGCCGTTGCATGGTGAGGGTCAAATAGTTGGCTGAGACGCCATTGACAGTGTGGGATGTGAGGCTCATGACGGGCAGGCGTGATTGATCCGGTGTCTGCGGGGTGCCGCCGAAGGCGTATTCCAGCACGGCGCTGAGGCCGTCGGCATCGGTGTCGCCGAGCGGGTCGGTGAGGGCGTAAGCGGCGGCCCATGCGTCGTAGGTCTGGCCGTCGCTGGTGCCTGGATTGCCATTGTTGTCGAGGCTGGCGCGCCAGTTGGTGGGCAGGGTGTGATCTGGCTGGGACGACGGGGTTCGCAGCACCAGCGACCATCCGCCTTTGTCCGCTTGGACGGGCCATGGGGCCAGATCGGAATAGCGAAACTCTTGAATGGCGTCGCCCGCTCCGAAACTGACTTTCACGGTTTCGCCGGCATTGCTCAGGTTGTCGGCGGCGTCCCATGCGCCGGTCGTCTGAATGCTGTCGCCGTAACGGAGGGCGAAAGCGGCCTCGTTTTTCACGACGACGACTCTTTGTCCAGGCGTCAGACTGGTGAGGCGGCCGGATGAGAAATCATAATCGACCCCTTTGGTGAGGCGCACATTGCGGAGGTCGAGAGTGAGGGCTGGGGAGATGTTTTGGAGTTCGATGTATTCGAAATCGCCTTCGACAAAACCGGCGGCGGTTTCGGTGGGGCTGGGGTTGGCTGGGTGGTACATGATTTCGGTGACCATGAGGTGGGATTGGAGGATAGCGGTGTAATTGGAGCTGGTGGTGGTGAGCTGCAGTGGCTCACTCCAGTGGCTCCAGCGGCCGGTGGTGTCGCGATACCGGGCCCGCGCCCGGTAGGTGTGGCCGGACCGGAGGGCGACCGGAGGCACGGCCTGACTGGTGGCCGTCGCGGGCAGGGCCCCGCTGTCCCAGACGGCGGTGGCCTCGTAGATCCGGTCCGCGGCCGGATCATGCGCCGGGGCCGTCGGGTCAGTGATTTCGCCCACCCGCCACTGAATGGCGCCAGCGGTGCCAGGGCCCTGCGGATCACTGAAGGCACTCGCCGTGAAAACCAGACCGTCCACCGGATAGCCCGCCGCTCCAGCATACGTGATCACGGGCCGGGCCGGCAGTAAGCCGTTGTCCGGACCATCGGCGATGGTATCCAAGTGCGCAGCCCGCCCGCCCGCCGGGACCGTGGGGTCGCCGTTAAATGGATCCGTCCAGCCGCTGAAAGCGAAATTTTTCATGTCCTGCGCTTTGAAGGGCGCACCGCCCACGTGATCGCCCTGCGCGCCGGTGGTCGGCCAGCGCAAGCGGTCGGCTGGCCAGAACGATGCCAATGGCGCCAGCGCGTCATCAATCATGTCGTCTAGCGGGCCACGTCCGGTGGCCGGGTCGCGATACCAGATGAGATCGCGCAATTCGCGGATGGCATTCCGGTGGTCGATTTTCATCGGCGAGCGGTCGATGAGCGGCAGTTTCCATGTAGGCGAGTCATTGATGGTGAATCGATTGTAGAGAGAATTATGCACGAGATCCCATCCGTTATTCCAGTTTGGTCCGAAGCTGGCATCCCAGTCATAGGGCATGTAGATGAGTTGTCCGAGTCCGTTGGTTCCTTCTTTCGGCTGGAAGTACCAGATGAGGTTTTTCACGCGGTGGCGGCCGGTGGGTTCGACGAATAAGTCGTAATGGCGGATGGCTTCTTGGACGGCGTTGTAGCGGTACCAGAGCGGCATGTCGAGGTATCGTTCCAGTTCTGACTGGGGTGTCGTTTGATGAACGTTGTAGCGGATGTTGTCGAAGTCTTCGGCGAATTCAGGGGCTCCGGGGGCCTGGTAGCGTTGGTCCATTTCCCCGTTTTGTTGCCAGTCGGTCAGTTTGTAAAAGTTCCCCTGCGGCAAGTTACGGGCGTCGAGAAAGTTTTTTCCTTCGGGCAATTCGAGCGCTTGGTAGAGTCCCCAGAAGTCGCCATTGGTGGCGTCATTTTCATTGGCATGGCGCACTACGCGGAAGTGGAGGTGGTGGGATTCGGGCATGGGGATGCCTTGTTGGGCCCAGAGTTTAGCTCCGACTTCGTAGACGAGTCCCCAGTCGTAATATCCTTTATTACCAAAGAGTTTGTTGAAGAGCATTTCTTCCCAGGGGCGAGCGTACGG
This sequence comes from uncultured bacterium, assembly GCA_903954065.1. GTDB lineage: Bacteria > Verrucomicrobiota > Verrucomicrobiia > Verrucomicrobiales > V1-33 > CAJBME01. The sequence goes on along the minus strand of CAJBME010000260.1, from coordinate 8,427 downwards.
TCGACCGGCTTCATCGGTGGCCTGAAACGGAGTGCCGTCAGGAAATTTGAATCGCATGTGTCTTTTGCCATTGCCCATGTACCGGCTGTTGCCTCCGCGCAGGCGGACCAGCGTGTGGTCGATGACTTGATCTCCGACGACGAGGGCGCCTTCGATGTTTTCGTAGTGGCGGGCCAGCAGGTTGTTTAGGTCGGCATTATTGGCGAACTGGTTGGTGCTGGTGTAAGCCAGCAGGGCGGCGTAATCGGTGGCGCGGGTGAGCCAGTGGTAGACGGGCAGGGTGGAGAGGGTATCGGGCGGGATGATGGTAGTGCCTTTGGTATAGACGGGTAGGGTGTCGTAGACGAAGAGGGCGAAGTTTTTGCGTGGATCGTTTTCGGCGGGCACGCGGACGGAGGCGCCTGTGAGGTCGGTGGCGGTGATCCGGTAGCGGACGAGGGCGCGGTGGGGTTGGGCGGGAATGATGGCGGTGAAGACGCCATCGCCGGCGGTGTCACTTGGGAGCGAGCCGTCGTCGACCATGGGGGTGGACAACCAATTGGCGGCGTCTTCGAAGGCCGGGTTCGGTGGCAGCGGGCGCCGGGGATTGGCCAGGATCTGGCTGTTGGTGAGCGGCAGGGTGGATGGGATGAAACCACCGGCGGGGCAGACTTGGTAGTGAACCTGAACGGGGCCTATACCTTGGGCGTCAGCGATTTTGGCGGTCACGGTGATGGACTGCCATGATTTGGGCGAGGTGGGCGCATGGTTGATGGCGCGGACGACGGGCGGGGAGGTCAGCGACCAGACAGAGTTTTGGGCGCCCGGCGTGCCGGTGGCTTCGAGGGGCGTACCCAGCGACGCATCGAGGCAGAAATCCCACTGGTTGTAGGTGCCTGGATCGTCCTGTTCCGTGCGAATCTGCGGCGCTTTGGACCATCCTTGCAGGGCCAGCACGTTGGCGCCGGGCTTCAGCAAAGTGCCGGCCCGGGTCAGGACCAGCTCGCTCCATGGATCATTGCCCCGCTCGTAAATGGCTGTGGTGTTGAAGGCAGGATCCGCGGGCGCTCCCGGAGGGAATCCAAAACGCACCACCTCCACACCATTGATCCAGACAATGGCCGCATCGTTGTGCATCACCCGCAGGAGAAGGGCGCGTGGAATGTCGCCGGAAACCGTGAATGTCTTGCGCAGAAATACACTGCGATACGCCGCATTAAAGGTCGATCCACTGAAGGTTGCCATGTCCGGCAGCTGCTTTTTCAACGTCACCCCAGCCTCGGGCAGGGTGGCCACTGGGCTGTTGTTGTTGCGCTTGAACAAGCCAATCGGCAGGTCGGCCTCTTCCCAGTTTTTCTTGGTATCGACGGGGTCGATGACTTCCGTGAAATCGGTCGCGCGCCACGCCCCGATGGGTGATGACGCTTCGCTGACGCCGCGGCGGAAGCGCCAGCCAGGGCTGCCCGCCGCCACGTAACTGACGGCGGCGGGAGTGGCCGTGCTCGCACGCCAACTGCCGCCAGTGTCGTTGTCGGCCAGCGGATGAATCAGTTCGAGCGACGGTCCATCGCCGTTGGGCGGAACCGGCCAAGGCGCGGTCACGCCATAGGTGACTTTGTCCACGGTGTCGCCGTCAGCATTGCGCAATTCGATTTCTTCACCATCGCTGGAGAGACCGCCGGTCCACGGGCCGAGGGCGGCCACGCCGAAGAGGGCATCGATGGTAGCCGGATCTTCCGCCACCACGAGATACCCTCCCGACGCAAGGGTCGTGCCGACGGGGAAGACGAATTCAACGCCCCGCACGAGGCGCCAGCCATCCAGTGTGACGGCGGTAGGCAGGGGGTTATGGAGCTCGATGTATTCGGCCAGCTGGGTGTTGCGGGCCGGGTTGTAGTTGATTTCGTTGATCCGTACTTCGAGTGGTTGGGGCTCGACGGATCGTTCCACGATTTGCTCGAACGAGAGACCGGCGCGGTCGGTGACTCGCACGCGCAGGGTCAGTCGCTGACCGGCCAGATCGGACAAGCTGCGGGTGGCCAGCAGCTGATGGCCGACGATTTGGAAAAGTGCGTTATGAGTATCTCCGGCGCCTGCGACGAGGGAGTAGGTGAACTGGTCGTCTGGGTTGCCATCGGTGGTTTGCAGTCGTCCGGCGAATGACCCTTGTTGCAGAGTGGGGGCGAGGGTGGCTTCACTGAGGGAAACGGCGGTGGGCGGCAGCGGGGCGGGCCGCACGGTGAAGGTGACGGTGGCGGGCGCGGAGTCGGTGGTTCCGTCGCTGGCGATGTAGGTCATGCGGTCGGTTCCGCTGAAATTATTGGCGGGCGAGTAGGTGCGGGTCGGGCCGGTGCCGGTCACGGTGCCGTGGGCGGGGGGATCGACGATCGAGAAGACGAGGTTGGCTGCTGGGGTGTTGAGGTCGGTGGCGGCCAGGGTGACGGGGGTCGCGGTTTGGTAGGGCACGGTCACGTCCAGCGGCTGGGCTTGTGGTGCTGACGGGGCCACGGTGAGGGTGATGCTGGCGGTGCTTGTGCCGGCGGTATTGGTGGCTTGGAGTTGGTAGGTGGTCGTCTGCTGCGGGGTGACGGTGACGAATCCTGACGAGCCGGTGACGGCACCGACGCCGCCGCTGAGGGTGAGGCTGAGCGGTCCGGCCTCGGGCGGGCTGGCGACCACCCAGCCGAGACGCAGGCTGGTGCCGCTGTAAATCGAGGTCGTAGTGCCGGGGAAGTGGGAAAAACTATCGATGCGAGGGATCTGGGGCACGGTCTCCGGACCGGCGGCGGCGGTGTCGGCCAGCGCTTGGGCCGTGAGGGCGCCTTCCCAGACGCGAAATTCGTTATAGCTCCCGTTCAGGTTGTTATGGCTCGTGGTATTGGCGCGGCCCAACCAGTTGTTGACGTCGGTGAGGGTGGTCAGTGGGAGGCTGGTATTCACGGATCCGAGGGGCAGGCCATTTTTGAAATACCGCAATTGTGGGGTAGCTCCGTTGTTGCCTTCGGCGTCATAAACGACAGCGAAGTGGAACTGGGCGCCAGCGGTCGCCGGGTCGCTGATGTCAAGGCGGCTTTCGGATCCGTTGTCCCTGAAAATCATCCGCTTGCTGGCCTGACTGGAGGCGATTTGAGAAAAAACAGCGAGATATTCAGTGGCGGTGGACGCTCCGCCCGGCTCCGTCAATTCTCCGCCAGTGCCAGTGCCAAAATCAAAAATCCGCGCATTCGATTGCGAGCCGTTGATCGTGACCCATCCCTCAAGGGTGGCCTCCCGGAGTGGCGAGAGCAGTGAGTTCGGCAAATCAATGTAAGCGGCGGTGCCGGACGGGCCGCCCGCGAGCGAAACCTGCCCGGGATTTGCGCCGCCGGCCGGGGCGGCGATGCGGAGAAAGCCGGGGCCGCGGATGGTGCCGTCCCGGCCGCCGATGCTGTCCGTGACCACGGTGCCCGCCGCCTCGTTAAAACTCCAGCGGTGCCGCAACGAGGTCGGGGCCGGGGTTTGGGCCCGCGCTTCCGCCGTGGTGCCGCTGGTTTTGTTGGTCAGCACCCAAGTGGTGCTGGCGCCAGGGGTGACCCGGACACTGCCCGTCGCCGCCGCCAACGGTCCCACCTCCGGAGTGATCGTTATCTCGTCCCCTGCCGCTACGTTCCACGCCACCGTCACTTCCTGCCCAGGAAGAAAAACCGCCGGAGTCACCGTAAAGGCATTAATGCCCGCCACCACACTCGCCATCGATACCCCCCAGACCGCACCCCCGAATCCGAGCCGACGCCCCAGCCCGCCCGTCCCACCCAAGCCCCGCGCCACCGCCCCGTTGTTCCTCGCCCCATTGCCCCTCGCCTCGCTAGTGGCCCCGCCAGCCTCCACGCCCAAAAGGCCACTCCGACTCGCCGCCGCCCGGCGGCCGTACCGATTCGCCCACAGAATTAAAGCCAATGGAATCACACTCATACCTGCATCATACCCATGGAGCCACGGAGGAAACCACGACATTTTCTTCGAGTATGAGGGAAAAAGAGTGTTCGATTCACCAGAATGAGGACCAGAATTATTTTGGGTTGCTTAAATTTTCATAATGCAGAATATAATCCGACCGTATCGCTAGGGTGCGGTCATTCCCTCGTCATGAGCCCACGTCTTCTTTTGATCTGCCTGCTGAGTGGCGGGCTCCTTACCGCGTGTCAGAGCCTTCAGTCTGGCGGGAGCGGGCGGGGGCGCGGCAGTCTGGCGGGTAATGGCGGCTACAGTGATGGTAATTTTTACGGTGATCCGTCGATCCCGGCTCCGGCGGGCTACCCTCGCGAGGGACAAGAATTTGACACCGCGGAAGGAGCGCCTTTCAGCGCCAATGACTCGTCGATGGGTGAAGTGGCGTCGGTTCGTCCGGTCAGTGGATCGCCAGCGGCCGGACCGGAGGCGGATCCTTATGGTACGGCCTACGCGGGTTCGGGTGCATCACGTGTGGGATCGTCCTATGCGGGTTCATCGCGTGTGGGTTCATCTTACACGGGTCCGTCGCGTACGGGTACGGGTTCACCGCGAGCGGCCGCCTCGCCTACGCCAGCGGAATCATCGTATGCGGGCGAGCATGGGGCGGAGCAGGCGGAAGTGCGGCCGTATGTTGAAAAACCTCCGGTGGTAGTGGCGGAGACAAAGCCGAAATCATCGGGTGCGGCGGGTTCGAAGGCGGGCGCCTCGGGTTCGAAGAAAGCGGTCGCGAGTTCATCGGGAAAAAAGCAGGCCACGGTGGCATCCACGGGGAGCGCCCGCAAAACAGGCGGGAAATCGGCTGGGAAGGAAGTGAAGACGGCTTACAGCAAAACAGGGCAGGCGAGCGGGGGGAAAAAAGGATCGAAAGCGGGAAAAGCGAGTGTGGTTCGTGTGCATGAGGTGAAGCGTGGCGATTCGCTTTCCAAATTGGCGAGCCGTTACGGGGTGACGGTGGCGGCGTTGAAGAAGCGCAATAAACTGAGCAGCAGCATGATTGTGGTCGGCAAGCGGCTGACGATTGATTAGTCGAGAGAGAGTTTATCTGATTGTCCCCATGTCTGAAATCCATCATGAGCTGCCTGTCAGCGACACCGAGGCCGTCAAGCAGCTGCAAGCGGCTTATGCCGGGATGCGCGAGCAATTGTCGAAGGTTATTGTTGGTCAATCCGATGTGATTGAGCAGCTTCTGATTGCCATTTTTTGCCGCGGTCATGCGCTGTTGGTGGGGGTGCCCGGGCTGGCCAAGACGCTATTAGTTTCGACGGTTTCGAGGGTTTTGGATCTTAGTTTCAAGCGCATTCAATTCACGCCGGATTTGATGCCCTCGGACATTACGGGTACCGAAGTTTTGGAGGAGGATCACACCACGGGGCGGCGGATTTTCCGTTTTGTGCATGGCCCGATTTTTGCGAACATGGTGTTGGCCGACGAGATCAACCGGACCCCGCCTAAGACGCAGGCGGCGTTGCTGGAGGCCATGCAAGAGAAACACGTGACAGTCGGCGAGAACACGCACGCGCTGCCGAATCCGTTTTTTGTGCTGGCGACGCAGAATCCGATCGAGCAGGAAGGCACGTTTCCTTTGCCAGAAGCGCAGCTGGATCGCTTTATTTTCAATATCTTGGTCGATTATCCTACGGCGGCCGAAGAAGTGCAGATCATCAAGCAGGTGACGGGTACCTACAAAGCGGAGCTGGTTCCGTTGGTGAATGCGCAGCAGGTCGTGCAGTTGCAGGAAATCGTCCGGCGCGTGCCAGTGGCTGACCATGTGGTTGAGTATGCGGCCACGCTGGCTCGGGCCACCCGCCCGAAACAACCGGAAGCACCAGATTTTGTGAAGGAAATGGTCGGTTGGGGCGCGGGGCCGCGCGCGGGAATTTATCTGGTCACAGCCGCCAAAGCCCGGGCGTTGCTGCATGGCCGGTTTCATGCCACAACGGCCGATGTCACTGCGGTGGCTTTGCCAGTGCTTCGACACCGGGTCTTGACGACGTTTAATGCGGAAGCGGCAGGAGTGACGAGCGATCAAATTGTGCGCATGCTCTTGGACCATTTGCAACCGAAGTCGGACTTGGTGCTCTGATCGGTTATCATTCTGCCGCCTTGCTTTTTTTGTGTCTTCGACTCTGGCCAGCCTTCCGTACATGCGACTGCTCCCGCCGGAGACGGCATCGGTGGTGTCGCGTCTCGAGTTGCTAGCCCGCCGGAAAATGCAGGGGACGATGTCCGGTCGTCACACTTCTCCGAATAAAGGATTTTCGGTGATTTTTGCCGAGCACCGTCACTATACACCGGGCGATAACGTGCGGGATCTGGACTGGCGGGTGTATGGAAAGAATGATCGGTATTACATCAAGCAATACATCGAAGAAACGAATCTACGGACGACTATTGTCTTAGATTGTTCGGGATCAATGAGTTATGCAGGTGAAATGGCCGCGCCTGTCGGCGGCAAAAAGCTGAGTAAGTACGAATATGCGCGGTATTTGGCGGCTGGTTTGAGCTACATGTTGGTCAAACAACAGGATGCGGTGAGCCTCGTGACCTTCGATGCGAAGATACGTCAGTTCATCAAGGCAGCGAGCCGACCCAGCCAGGTGCGTCGGATTTTGGAGGAGTTGCATCAGACCGAGCCCGGCGGCGATACAGCATTGGCGGAGACGCTGCATGAAGTAGCGGACCGCATTCCGCGTCGTGGGTTGGTGATTTTGATTAGTGATCTGTTTGATGACCCAGAGAAAGTGGTGAAGGCGCTCCATCATTTTGCCTTCAACAATCATGAATTGGTCTTGTTCCATGTCATGGCTGGGGAGGAACTGACGTTTCCGTTTCGTGATTTTAATGATTTTCGGGATTTAGAGATGGCTGACCGCACGTTGAGGATTGATCCGCGCAGTGTGCGGGCCGCTTATCTGGAGAAGGTGCGGGCGCATTTGCAGCTTGTGGAGCGGGCATGCGGTCAGTTGCAGGCTGACTATCATCCGGTTTCGACCGAGCAGCCCTACGCGGAGGCTTTGATGAACTATCTTTCGCGGCGCGGTCGGCGTCGATGAGAGGGGCTGTGGACGGGGTTGCTTGAACGGGGGTATGCAGCTTGACTGAGTAGGCTGGTTTTTACGGCCTTCCTTTTGATTTTATGAAGAGTCTTTTTGTCGTGGCGGGCGAAGTGAGTGGTGACACTCATGGGGCCGGGGTATTGGCCGAGGTGCTCGCTCAGCATCCGGGGGTGGAGGTGCACGGTCTGGGCGGGCCGCGACTGCGGGCGCTGGCGGGCGAGGGATTGGACGACTGGGTGGGCGAGGCCGCGGTGCTCGGAGCATGGGAGGTCATCAAGCACTATGGATTTTTCCGACGGAAGTTTTATGAAACGCTGGCGCGGATTGATGCGCTCCAGCCAGAGGTGGTCCTGCTCATTGATTACCCCGGGTTTAATCTGCGGCTGGCCAAAAAATTGCAGAATCTCCGCCCAGCCGTCAAAATCATCTATTACATCAGCCCGCAAGTGTGGGCCTGGCATCAGTCACGCATTCCGAAAATGGCGCAATGGCTGGACCTCATGATCTGCATTTTTCCCTTTGAGGCGCCACTGTACAATGCTTCCGGCCTGCCAACCGAGTTTGGCGGCCATCCCCTCACGGATTATCTGGCCATCAAAAAAACCGGCGCCCCTCGGGAGCCGGATCTGGTGGCCCTTCTGCCAGGTAGCCGCGAACGCGAAATCGCGGCCCTCTGGCCCGTCATGCTGGAGACCGCCGCCCGCCTCCGCCAGTCGCACCCCGAAATGCGCTTCGCGACCGCCGCCGTCAACGACCGGCTGGCCGCACGCATGCACGATCTCGCCGGTGGGTTTCCGGTCGAAATCGGACGCGGCAATGCGCACGATTTCATGCAGCGCGCGTCAGCCGGATTGGTGGCCAGCGGCACCGCCACCCTCGAAGCCGCCTACTTCGGGTTGCCCCACGCCCTGATCTATAAAGTCGCTTGGCTCACGTACGAGATCGGCCGCCGCGTCGTCAAAGTACCCCACCTCGGGATCGTGAATATCCTCGCCGGCCGCGAAGTCGTCCGGGAATTTATCCAGCATGCCGCCACCCCAGAACCGCTGGCTTCGGAATTGTCTCGGCTGCTCGATGACCCGGTGGCCCAGAAAACACTGCAGGACGAAATGACCGCCGTGGTGGCCACGCTCGGTCAGGGCGGTGCCTACGCCCGGACCGCCCGACTGGTGTGCAGCCAGATCAAGGATTGACGGTCAGCCGCGCGCGCCAGAGTGCCGTTGTTTTCTTTTGTAGCCGTGGGTCGCTGACCCCGGTCGCGGCGCCGAACGTCTTTTGAGCAGGGGACCGGCTGCGCAAAAGCGGTTTCGGAGCCGTTGTTTTGAGGGATGTGGCCTGAGGGCCAGTTGTGGAAACCGGGGCCATCGTCCCCGGCTACAGTGGCGGCTTGGCCGCCTAGGTT
>CAJBME010000259.1 GCA_903954065.1 uncultured bacterium | reverse complement strand
CTGACCACCGCGCAGGCGACCCGCAGCGTCGTTAATCCATCGGCCATTTTCTCCGATGACTTTGCCAGTTTTGCTGATGGCAATTTTAATGGCGGCCAGTTTCAATCCGGGCTGGTGGTGGCATTTGGCGGTAATCTGACTGACTGGGACAAAGTCGGTGGCGGTGTCGTCCATGCGGTGGACCGGGCCAATGTGTTTGGATCGGGCAATAATCCCTCGGATTTTGCGGTGATGATTTGGCAGGACAACGTGATCACGCAGCTGATGGCGGTGGCTGGATCGAATGCGGCTGGCACGCCCTACTCGGTTTTTTTCGATGCTGGTCCTGCGGTGTACCAAGCACCCGGCCAGACGACGAGTGCGACGGATGGCATTTTGATCGAGGTCTTGCGTGCGGACGACACGGTGCTGGCGACGCACACGCATTTACCAGGGGCGTGGGCGGGCGTGTTGGCGCTGGCGGGTAGCAGTTTTCAGTACACGGGTGACGGCAGTGGGGACATTCGGCTGCGCATCGGTCCGTCGGCTCCCGGCAGCGGTCGGTTTGGCGGGACGATCGATAATGTTTCGATCGTGCCGAACCCGTCCGGGCCGGCCATTAACTTATTGACAGCGAGCCCGGCCGTACTGGGTGACGCGGGCGTGGCGGTGACTTTCAACTGGGAGGTGGGAGGCATGCCCCTTGATTCGCTGGTGCTCACGCCCGGCAACATCAATGTGCTGGCGCTGACCGCCCCGTCCGGGAGGGGTAGTTACGTGCTCAATCCGGGGCCCGATGGGACCACCGAATATACACTCACCGCCACTAAAGGAGCGGAACGCATGCAGCGGAAAGTGACAGTGACCCTGCCACCGCCGCAGATCACGGTCTTTCAGCTGACTCCGCCGGCGGCCGTTGCGGGTCAAGCGCTGCAGTTTTCCTGGCAGGTCGAACGTCCAGTGACTACGCTCGTGCTGACTCCGGGCAATATCAACCTGCTGCCCCAGACCGACGCCAGCGGCGGCGGTAGTCTCACCTTGGCCGCCGGTCCGGACGTCTCAACGACTTATACCCTGACCGCGACCCGCGGTACCAGCCTGACCACCGCGCAGGCGACCCGCAGCGTCGTTAATCCATCGGCCATTTTCTCCGATGACTTTGCCAGTTTTGCTGATGGCAATTTTAATGGCGGCCAGTTTCAATCCGGGCTGGTGGTGGCGTTTGGCGGCAATCTGACTGACTGGGACAAGGTGGGTGGCGGTGTCGTCCATGCGGTGGACCGGGCCAATGTGTTTGGCTCGGCTAACAATCCGCCGGATTTTGCGGTCATGATTTGGCAAGACAACGTGATCACGCAGTTGACACCGGTGGCCGGGTCGAATGCCGCTGGCGCGACTTACTTCGTTGCATTTGACGCCGGTCCCGCGGTCTATCAGGCACCCGGCCAGACGACGAGTGCGACGGATGGCATTTTGATCGAGGTCTTGCGTGCGGACGACACGGTGCTGGCGACGCACACGCATTTACCAGGGGCGTGGGCGGGCGTGCTGGCGTTGGCGGGTAGCAGTTTTCAGTATACGGGTGACGGCAGTGGGGACATTCGGCTGCGCATCGGTCCGTCGGCTCCTGGCAGCGGTCGGTTTGGTGGGACGATTGACAATGTCTCCATTGCGCCGGCGAGCACCGCGTTGTTGCAGATCAGCAGTATCAGCCGCCATGCGACCACGCTGGCCGCCACTCTGACGTTCAGCTCAGTTTCTGGCGTCACTTATGAAGTCTGGGCGTCGCCGGATCTCAAGGTATGGCAGCAACTCGATGACGAGGTCATCGGGACTGGGTCCGTGACCGAGTGGACGGATACCTTCTTGGCACCGGCCAATCCCCGAGTCTTTTATCAAGTGCGGCGACTGTGATGGTGCGGCTCGCTGGTTTCATCCCCATGTTTCATTCCTCGATGAAGGCGGTCGCGATGGCCGTTGTCCTCCTTGGGCTCTGTCATGCGTTCGGGGCTGCGGCCCGAGCGCAGGCGCTGATGATCAGCGAGTTCATGGCCAGTAACGAGTCGACTCATTATGACGGTGACGGCCAGCCGTCCGACTGGATTGAACTCCATAATTTCGGGGATGTGCCTGTCAATCTGGTCGGCTGGTATCTCACGGACCGCGCCGATGCCCCCACCAAGTGGAAATTTCCGGACGTGGGGCTGCCCGCCGGCGGCTATCTTGTCGTTTATGCATCGAACCAGACGCGCGATGACTACGTCGATCGCGGGGGTCGGTTGCATACAAATTTTTCGCTTTCGGCGAGCGGTGAGTACCTAGGATTGATCAAGTCCGATGGGGTGACGGTGGCGCATGCGTTTGCTCCGGTCTTTCCACCCCAAGTCCGGGGTATCTCATACGGGGCGGCGGCGGATCGGACGACCCTCGGGTTTTTCAAGGTACCGAGTCCTGGGGCCGGCAACCCAGTGACGCCCTCGGCGGTGGGGCCGTTGATCAGTCGTGTCACGGACAGCCCGCAGCCGCTTCCGGGGGACGCGGAGGACATTGTGATCCGGGCGCAAGTTGATGCTTTTGTCAGTCCGGTGGCCTCGGTTACGCTTCATTACCGGGTTATGTTTGGAGCTGAGCAGGTGGTTCCCATGACGCGGCTCGCGGGCGGTCAGTACAGCGCCGTCATTCCGCATGCCGCGGCGGCGCCCGGACAGATGGTGCGCTGGTATGTGACTGCGGACGACAGCCTCGGTCAGTCGCGCCGCGAACCGCCGTTTCTCGCTCCCGCTAATTCGCCGCAGTATTTCGGGACGGTTATCGACAACCCGGCCGCCGCCTCACCGATACCTGCTCTCCATTGGTTTCTGGCCACGCCGGGCGCGGCCGGTACCACGGCGGGCACGCGCTGCGCTGTTTATTTCGGCGGAGAATTCTACGACAACGTGTTCGTGCGCGTTCGCGGCGCAAGTTCTGTCAACTGGGCGAAAAAAGCGCACAAGCTTGAATTCAATACTGGGCATCACTTTCGCTATGCGGACGGCGCCCCACGGGTCGAGGAAATCAACCTCAACACTACCCAGCAGGACAAATCCTATGTCCGCGAGTCCCTCACGTACGAGACCTATCGCGCCGTGGGCGTGCCGGCGAGCGACGCCTTTCCCGTGCACGTCGAGCAGAACGGTCGATTTTTCAGCGTGGCGTCACTCGTGCAGCAGGTGGATGCAGATTTCCTCGCCGCCCGCGGCCTCGACCCGGAAGGGGCCCTCTACAAGATGAACAATGGCATCACTTCGACCGCCAATACCGAAAAGAAAACGCGCCTCACGGAGGGCCCTGCTGACCTGCAGGCGCTGATCGCTGGACTGGCCGTCGGCAACCCGAAGCGCAAAGCTTACCTGTTCGATCACGTGGACCTGCCGTCAGCCATCAACTATTTTACGTGCGCCATTGTCACGCAGGACTTCGAT
>CAJBME010000258.1 GCA_903954065.1 uncultured bacterium | reverse complement strand
TCCGGTCACCTGCTCAAAAAAACGTTCGGTGAGGCGTTCGGCGAGGCGCGCGCCGCCACGGTCGCATCCGGCTTCGCTGCAAAGACCGGGCGGCTCCGGGGTCAGCGACCCCAGCTACAAAAAATCCGCATCCGAAACCACCACGCAGGCGGCAAAGCCGCCACTGTAGCTGGGCACGTTGGTCCCGGCTTTCACACTTGGCCTTCGGGCCACATCCTTCAAAACACGGATCCGAAACTACTTCTTCGTATCCGGTCACCTGCTCAAAAAAACGTTCGGTGAGGCGTTCGGCGAGGCGCGCGCCGCCACGGTCGCATCCGGCTTCGCTGCAAAGACCGGGCGGCTCCGGGGTCAGCGACCCCAGCTACAGAAAATCCGAATCCGACACCGGAAAAAGGCGAGACACACACTTTTAGGGACGGGCTGACGGAAAAATGAGTGGGTGTCTGCGATCGGGAAGACAACGACCCGACTCAGGGCCCGGTTCCGCTCTGGCGTTGCCAGACCGCATCAACGGGCGCTGATTTCGTTCGTGATCACGCGCCTGCTGGGCCTGCTGGGCCTACTTTACACCGAGGCCCCTAGGCCGCGGGGCCCGCGATCAGACGAGAAGTTCGGCGATCTGGACGGCATTGAGGGCAGCTCCTTTGAGAAGCTGGTCGCCGACGACCCAGAAAGCGAGGCCGTTTTCCAGGGCGCAATCTTGGCGGAGGCGGCCGACGGCGCAATCGTCTTGGCCGGCGAGGTCGAGCGGCATCGGGTAGCGCTGGAGTTCCGGCTCATCGACGACTTGTAGACCTTGGGCGCTGGCGAGCACGGCCCGGGCGGCGGCCACGGTGATCGGTTTGGCGAATTCTGCGCTAATGGCGAGACTGTGGGCGCGGAAGACAGGGACACGCACGCACGTCACGGAAGCGCGAAAATCCGGATGGTGCATGATTTTGCGTCCTTCATTTTCCAGCTTCATTTCCTCCTTGGTATAGCCGGTCTCGAGGAAGGAATCGACCTGTGGGAGGACGTTGAATGCGATTTGGTGGGGGTAGACGGATGGCGGGGTACTGACGCGCGCGTCGTCCCAGGCGCCGTCGGTTTCGGCGGCCCACTGGCGTGACTGAGCGGCCAGTTCTTCGATGGCTTGGGCTCCGGTGCCGCTGACGGCCTGGTAGGTACTCGCGAAGACGCGGGTCACGCCGAAGGCTTGGTGCAGCGGCCAGAGCGCCATGAGGGCGATCGCGGTCGAGCAATTTGGATTGGCAATCAGACGTTTAGGAGCGTGTCGGGCGTCGTCCGGATTGATTTCCGGGACGACGAGGGGCACGTCCGGATCCATGCGAAAGGCGGAGGAATTATCAACCACCCACGCGCCGGCGGCGGTGGCGTGGGGGGCAAACTCCTTGGAAATACCACCTCCGGCGCTGAAGAGGGCGATGTCGACACCGGCGAAAGAATCGGGAGTCAGCTCTTGGATGACGAGATCCTTTCCTTTGAAGGAAGCGGTTTTGCCGGCCGAGCGTTTACTGGCGAGCAGGGACAATTTCCCCACGGGAAACTGGCGGCGTTCCAGGCAGCGGATCATTTCGACGCCCACGGCTCCCGTGGCGCCGACGATGGCGACGTGCAGTTGTCGATCACTCATGCGTGTGGTTTGGTCAGGTAATGGGTACACTAGGGAAAAAATCAGCGAGCGCAGAACGGGACTCGTCGGGGGCGGCCGCCGGGCGGCGGAAGGACCGGTCCGGAGACAGGCCAGCTGGGAAAGAGCGAGCCTTGCGAGTGGAAATTGTGGTGCGAGAGCAGCGACTCCGGCTCTGGCGGGGCGACACAGTGCTCTTTTGTTGCGCTATTTCCACCTCGAAATCCGGCCTTGGTTCTGAGCCTGGCAGTCATCGCACGCCGACGGGGCGGTTCCGCGTGGCGGAGAAACACGGGCATGGGGCGCAGCTGGGGACTATTTTCCGAAGCCGAGAGCCGGCGGGCCGGTGGCAGGCGGGCTCGCGGGTGGTGGCTGATGATTTGATCACGAGCCGGTTATTGTGGCTGGAGGGCATGGAAAGCCACAATGCTAACACCTACCAGCGGTACATTTACCTGCATGGCACCAATCAGGAGCATTTGCTCGGACGACCGCACAGCCATGGCTGCGTGCGTCTGGCCAATGACGCGGTGATCACGCTATTCGACCTCGTGCCCGAAGGGACCGAGGTGCGGATTGATTAGGCGGAAGCGGGACCGGGTCCCGCCTCCTCCCCTGCTCGTTACAAGATGCCGAGCAAGGTTTCCGCCATGTCGGACGGGCTGTCGGAGACGGCAATGCCGCACGCGCGGAGCGCCGCTTTTTTGGCGGCGGCGGTATCGTCCTCGCCTCCAACGATGGCTCCCGCATGGCCCATGCGGCGGCCCGGAGGCGCCGTGGCTCCGGCAATAAAGGCGGCAATGGGCTTTTTGCAGTTCGCTTGAGCCCACTTGCCGGCGTCCACTTCACCGCTGCCGCCGATTTCACCAATCATGATGATGGCGTCCGTCTCCGGATCGTCATTAAACAAACTGAGCACGTCGGTGTGGGAAAGCCCGTGAATCGGGTCGCCGCCGATGCCGATGCACGTGCTTTGGCCGTACCCGCGAGTCGTCAGCTGCCAAACGGCTTCATACGTCAACGTGCCGGAACGCGAGACCACGCCGATCCGTCCTTTCTTGTGAATATGCCCCGGAGCAATGCCAATCCGGCACCCGCCATGCGAATGCTCGCCCGTGCCCGGCGTGACAATCCCCGGACAATTCGGACCAATCAGACGAGTCGTCGACTGACCCCGGAGGATCTCCTTGACCTGCATCATGTCATTGACCGGGATACCTTCGGTAATAGCCACCACCAGCTCAAGTCGCGCGGCCACCCCTTCCAGAATCGCGTCCGCCGCAAAAGCCGGAGGCACAAAAATCGCCGCCGCCGTCGCCCCAGTCTCCCGAGCCGCCTCTTCGACTGTGTCGAAAATCGGCACCTTGACGCCACCATGCTCAAACACCTGGCCGCCTTTGCCAGGCGTCACACCAGCCACCACCGCCGTCCCATACTCCAGACTGGCCCGGGCATGGCGCCCGCCAAATTCACCAGTGATGCCTTGAACGAGGACCCGCGTCTGCGGGGTAACAAGAATAGCCATAAGGAACTAAGGTAGAAAAAGAAATGAGATTTAAACAGCCGCCGCAACCGCAGCCTTGGCCGCGACGGTCAGGTCGTCCGCGGATTCGATCTTCAAGCCGCTCGCCTGCAACGTGAGCTTCCCGGCTTCGAAATTGTTCCCCTGAAGGCGAACGACGAGGGGCAACGAGAGACCGACCTCACGGGCGGCCGCCACGATCCCTTCGGCAATCACATTACAGTCCATGATGCCGCCAAAAATGTTGACCAAAATGGCCTTCACTTTGGGATCAGAGAGGATCAATTTGAAAGCCGCCACTACTTGGTCTTTGGAGGCGCCGCCGCCCACATCGAGGAAATTGGCCGGTTCCCCACCGTGCAGTTTGATGATGTCCATGGTTGCCATGGCCAGACCAGCGCCATTCACCAAGCAGGCGATACTGCCGTCGAGACCGATGTAATTGAGGCCGAATTTCGAGGCTTCGACGTCCCGCGGGTCCTCTTCGGTCAGGTCGCGCATGGCCGCGATGTCTTTTTGCCGGTAGAGGGCATTGTCGTCGAACCCGAATTTAGCATCCAAAGCGAGGATGCGGCCGTCCGGTGTTTCCACCAACGGATTGATCTCAACCATCGAGCAATCGCTCTTAATATAAAGAGTGTAAAGCGCCTGCAGCAGTTTGTGGAAAGCGTTGAGCTGGGACGAAGGCAGTCCGATTTTTTTGGCCAACGAGCGACTCTGGTACGCTTGGAGTCCGAGGAGCGGATGAATTGTTTCCCGAATGATTTTTTCCGGCGAGCGGGCCGCCACTTCCTCGATGTCCATGCCCCCTTCGCGGCTGGCCACCACGACCGGCTTGGAGGACGCACGGTCCAGCAAGATGGCGAGGTAATATTCGTGAGAGATGTCGACAGATTCCGCAATCAACACCTTGCTGACATGTTTGCCGGCCTCACCTGTCTGTTTCGTGACCAGCGTCTGACCTAGCATCTGGCCAGCCATCGCGGCCGCCTCCGCAGCGGACTGCACAAGATGCACCCCGCCCTTAAAGCCGTTGGTAAATGTCCCCTTGCCGCGGCCCCCAGCATGAATCTGGGCCTTCACCACCAACCCGGCGCCCCCAAGCTCGAGAGCCGCCGCCTCAGCCTCAGCCGGCGTCGACGCGGGTAGACCGCGCGGGGTGGGCACTTTGAATTTTTCAAACAACTGCTTGGCCTGGTACTCGTGAATATTCATGCGGATGGGTCGACTCGCGACCGCAGAGAGTAGGGGCGAAGCGAATCCCGTCAAGGGTCGGGCCATCACCACACCCAAACCAGACGCACCCCCGGCCCACCCCCCGAAATCAAAGGTTTTCAATTTGCCGCTTGCCGCCATGGAACAAATTTGACACAACAAATCCCCTGTGGCGGAAAATCCCCCGCTACCCCGACTCTCGCGAGTCGGGGTAGCCGCCACACCCGTCGCGAGCCACACCCGTCAGGCCCGCCGCCACTCCGCCCGTGAACCGCCGGGAAAACTGTGATATCGTGAGCCCGTCAGGCCGTTAGGCTGGCCCCACCCACCCCCTGCCGGATTTACCCCCACCCCAGATGGCCGATCATATCCCATCCAAAAAAACCGCCCGAACCCGCGGCCACCATAAACACCACCAGCGACGGCATCATGAACTGAAACCACCCGCCCAAGAACCAGGGACCCCCACCTACGTCGGCGCCCACCCGGAAGTCGCCACCGAAATCTCCATCCTCACCTACAGCGCCGATCACTTCAGCGCCCTGCGCACCGATAACCCGCAGGATTGCCAACACTTCCAAAATCCAGCCCGCCCGACCTGGCTGCACGTCACCGGCCTACGCGAAACGGACAAAATCGCCGCGCTTGGCCAATGCTTCGGCCTGCATCCGTTGCTGATCGAGGACATCCTCAACGGCAATGGTCGCTCAAAACTCGACCGCGCCGACGACTGGCTCTTCATCACTCTGCGCCTCCTCCGCCTCGATCCCATCACCGGTCACATCGAGGATCAACACCTCGCCCTCTACGTCGCCCCCCGCATGGTCATCACTTTCTGTGAGACCTCCACCGAAGTCTTCGCCCCCGTAATCCAACGGCTTCGCGAAGGAAAAGGCCGGTTGCGCAACATGGACGTCGATTACCTGCTCTGGGCGCTGCTCGATGCCGTCATCGACCACTATTTCGTCCTCATCGACGCCCTCGATAGCCAGCTCGAACGCCTCGATGAAAGCCTCGAAAACGGGGCTGACCGCACCGAAATCCACGAACTGCACCACCTCCGCGCCGATGTCATCCTGCTCAGCCGGAAAATCCGACCGATGCGCGAAATCGTCAGCCAGCTCAGCCATAGCGACTGCTCGCTGCTGAATGACAATACCCGCATGTTCTTTCGCGACCTCTACGACCACTCCATTCACGCCATCGACCAAACCGATGACCTCCGGGAAGTCAGCAATAGCGTGCGCGACTTTTTCCTCGCCTCCGTCAACAACCGCATGAACGAAATCATGAAGGTGCTGGCCTGCGTCTCCGCCGTCTTTCTCCCACTCACCTTCCTCGCCGGCGTCTATGGCATGAATTTCGAGATCCTCCCGGAAACAACGTGGCGCTATGGATATTTGCTGTTTTGGATGGCTTCAGCCACCATCGTCGCCGGTATGCTGTGGTTTTTCCGGCGCATGAAATGGCTCTGATCGCCCGTAATCTCGACTTATCCCATAGACAATATGGATTATTGTTGCATTTTTCGAAGAATAGGGTTAATGGAGAGGTGATCTCCTGCCCTGACGTGCCTGTTGGGTGTGGTAATGAGATCATTTCCCTATCCAGCCATGTCCAAAGCCAGTGTTGAAGAGATCAAGCTTGAGTCCCACGGTCTTCGCGGTCAGATCGCGGAGCAATTGCATGACCCTGCGCTTTCGCATGTTGATGATTCTGAGAATGTTCTTTTAAAGTTTCACGGCACGTACCAGCAGGATGACCGCGACCAGCGGGCGGCTTTGACGAAGGAGAAGAAGGACAAGGCGTGGAGTTTCATGGTGCGTTCGAAGATGCCTGGCGGCCGGATTTCGGCGGCGCAGTGGCTGATTCACCATGATTTGTGTGTGTTGTCGGAAGGCACGTTGCGCCTGACGAACCGCCAAGGCATTCAGCTTCATGGTGTTTTGAAGGGCAACTTGAAGGCCGTGATCAAGGGGATTGCCCGCAGTGGATTGACCACGATGGGGGCGTGTGGCGACGTCGTGCGCAACACGATGGGGCCAGCCGCGCCGATTGCCGACGAGGTGCACGCCGATGCGCAGCGGCTCAGTGAAGAAATCAGCCAGCGTTTTCTCTGGCGCAGTACGTCGTATGCCGACATCTGGCTGGACGGCGAAAAGATTGATTTGGACTGGGCCTCGGTCGATGTGAACGACGCCGTGCGCGCCCGCACGGCCGCCCCCGATGCCGCCGAAACGGGTGATCCCATTTACGGGACATTGTATTTGCCGCGGAAATTCAAGATCGGCATTGCCATCCAGCCGCAGAATGATGTGGATGTTTTCTCGCAGGACTTGGGTTTTGTCCCGCATGTGATTGACGGGCGGGTGGATGGATACACGCTGACGGTGGGCGGCGGCTTTGGCATGAGCCACGGCCAGCTCAGCACTCGGCCGTTTTTGGCGCAGCCTCTCTTGTATGTGCGGCGCGCCCACGTGGTCGATGCCGCCGAGGCGGTCGTCACCACTCAGCGTGACCATGGCAACCGCACCGAACGCAAAAATGCCCGCATGAAGTATACGGTGGAAAGCATGGGAATCGACGCTTTCCGCGCCGAAGTCGTCAGCCGCCTGCCGGGAATCGAAACCTTCCCCGCCCAGCCACTGCACTTCGAAACCGTGGAAGACAACCTCGGTTGGTTCGAGCAGGGCGATGGCCGCCTCTTCTGCGCCGTCTACATCAGCATGGGCCGGGTCACCGATCGCGACCAAGGCCCGCAATACCTCAGCGCCTTTAACGAAATCGCCCGTGACCTCGGCCTGCCATTCGTCGTCACCCCGAATACCAACCTCATCATCGCCGACATCGATCCCGCGCAAAAAGCCGCTGTCGACGCGATCCTCGCCAAACACGGCGTCCCCCACGCCGATGGCATGACCGCCACCCGCCGCGTCGCTCACGCCTGCGTCGCCCTGCCAACCTGCGGCCTCAGCCTCAGTGAGTCCGAACGCGCCCTGCCCGGTGTGCTCGATCACTTCGATGCCATCCTCCGCGAACTAGGCCTCGAAAATGACCCGATCCTCGTCCGCATGACCGGTTGCCCCAACGGCTGCGGTCGCCCCTACAACGCCGACTTCGGCTTCGTCGGCCGCGCCCCCAACAAATACGCCATGTTCGTCGGCGGCAGCATCGCCGGCGACCGCCTCGC
>CAJBME010000257.1 GCA_903954065.1 uncultured bacterium | reverse complement strand
TTGACCGTTTGAGCAAGGGTCCTCCAACCGGAAGCCGGCTCAGCGCGTTCGAAACCGACTCAAAAGACGTTCGGAGAGGCGTTCGGCACCGCGACCGGGGTCAGCGACCCACGGCTACAGAAGAAAAGCGGAAATTGGGAAAGCTGAAAGCTGAAATTGAGGAAAGCCGGCAACTGGCGACGGTGGGCCCTGGGAGCGCTGACGTCCTCGTCGGCCGATGCGGACGCATTGCTTCGCATCCGGCGAATTCGAACCCGCCAACAAAACGTTCGCTGAGGCGACCTATGCGGCGTTCCTTCAGAACGCGAAGAATGTTGCCGGGGGGATTCCCAGGGTTTGCACCCTGGGCTGGTATGCGATGCCCCTACAGGGCATGGGGTTCGAAACCGGGTTAGAGCATGGGTCGAGAAGGCGGTTGGCGTTGAGGCAGAACGGAATAGAACTCGAATCAAAAATCTTTCGGAGAGGCGTTCGTCGCCGCGACCGGGGTCAGCGACCCACGGCTACAGAAGAGACGAGACGCTACCTTGGCGCGCGCGGCGCGCTGGGATCCGGGTGGCTTATTTCTTTTGTTGAGCGGCGAGGTAGGCCACGAGGTCGACGAGTTGTTGTTCGGTCATGGCTGGGGCGAGCGCGGTCATGAGGGAGGTCGACATTTTGTCGCGGCGGGTGAGGTCTGATTTTTTCAATTTTGAATCCAGTCCTCCGACCGAGCGAACGGTGATTGAGTCATCGGTTTCGCTGGTGATGAGTCCGACGAGGGTTGTTCCGTCGCGGGTTTCGACCGTCCATCCTTCATAGCCGAAGCTGACGCCTTGATTTGGGTCGATGATGGAGGCGAGCAGTCCTTCTTTGGGCAATTTGGAGCCGATTTCGCTGAGGGCGGGTCCAAAGGCGACACCTTCATTGCCGATTTGATGGCAGGTGGCGCAGAGCAGCGAGAAGACGCCGCGGCCATTTTCGGCATCGCCTTGGCGAGCAGCCAATTCGGCGAGGGGAGGCAGGGCCACGCCTTCGGGAATTTTGACCATGGAGGCGAGCGCTTGGGTGGCTTGGTGTCGGATGCCTTCGTCGCTGGAGGCGCCGAGGATGCGGCCGGCGGCGATGCGACTGGCGTCATCGGGCAGGCGATCGGTCTGGGCGAGGGTGAGGAGAGTTTGTTCGCCACCGCGGGAGCGGCCGAGGGCGGCCAGCGCGGACGGGCGCAGGGATGAGTCTTCCGCGACAACCAGGCTGGCCAGCCATTCGGCGGCCGGTTTCATCCCGGTTGATCCCAGCGCCCCGAGCATTTCCGGGGCGCGGTCGCCGGCGGCCCGAACGAGTTTTTCGATGGCGGCGAGTTCGCCCCAGGCGACCAGTTGTCGCAACGCTTTCTGGCTGGCTATCGGGGTGGCCGCATTATTGGCGTGGCGAAGCAACACGGGCATTTGGTCGCGCAGATTGAAGCGGTCGATATAGTCGAAGTAGGCATCCGAACCGTCTTGACTGGCCAGATAGCGATCGAGGGCGGCCTTCATGGCTGGGGCGGCTTGCGTGGCGTCGAAGGCGGGCAGCTTCCCAAGGACGAGGGCCATGAGCTCGCTGGAGTCTGGCTTTTGGGAGATGGTGGCCACCATGGAGGAAAGCGCCTGCTGACGGCCGGCCTCATTTTGAAAATCCATGGCGCGGAGGTAGCGAAGATCCCCGGCGGCGAACCGGTCCGCGGCGAGAATAAGACGGGCGATGAGGTCAGGCGAGCGGGCGGCGCGGCTGCGCCAGACGATGTCCCGGACGGCGGCGGAAGCCGTGATTTTCTCTTCCCCTCCGATGGCCGTCAGAAATGCCGCGAGATACGCGTCCCAATTGCCATCTGCGGCCAGACCGAGGGCCTCCAGATACCACCGGTCCTGACCGTCGTGCTGGGCGGCCAGGGCGGCCCACAGCGCCGGTGCTTTGCTGGATTTTGAATGCCGCAAGGCAATGGCGCATTCACGGCGAACGTGGGCGCTGGGGTCTTGAACCAATTTCGTCACGAGCGGGATGACATCGAGTTGCAAGCGGCGGGCCAGTCGCAGGCCGGTGACGCGCAGGTCGGGGGTGGCATCAGCGATCGCAGTGGCCACGAACGCGGGACCATCGAGCTGGCCGAGAAGCCACAAGGCGCGCGCGCGCATCCGAGGGTTGGGATGGGCCCAGAGTTTTTCCAGCGCCGGCCGGGCCTGGGTACCGAAAGCGCGCAGTGCGTTGTAGGCGAGGAATCGGGTGCTTTGGGCGGGCGACTTCAGGGCCTCGGCGGCGCCTTCCGGGGTGGAGAGGTCGATGACTGGCACCGTGTAGGGCACGCCCGTCGGAGCCAAGCGATACACCCGACCGTGATCGAGGTCGCCCATGGCATGCCCCCCGACCCCGGGATCGTACCAATCGGCCACGATGAGCGAACCATCGGGCGCCGCGACGACGTCCGACGGACGGAACCACTTGTCGTCGGTTCCTTCGAGAATGTTTTCCATCCGCGCGGACCAGCCAGCTCCGGACGGCTCGACCGGATACGCCCGCACAACATTCGGACCCGCATCGCAATGGATGATTTGGTTTTGCCAAGCGGCGGGCAGAAGACTGCCTTCATAGACCATGATGCCGGTGGGCGACCCTGCGCCGGTCAGCAGCAGATTGGGCACCACCCCTGGGTCATTGAGGTGCCAGTGGCGGCGCGGAATTTCCTCCTCGCGGTTGGTCCGGTCATCCGACCAGCCAGCTCCCGTGAACTCGTCACGATAGCCGTAATTGCCAAATTCCATGACGTAATTGATGCGAACGCCCTGATTGCCGTCGTCATCATTATCGCTTTGCCAGATCGTGCCAAAGCTATCGACCGTGACCTCCCAGTTATTGCGGAAGTTCCATCCGAGGGTTTCGACGCGACTGCCATCGGGTTCGCAACGAAAGACCAATCCTTGTTGATACGGTTTGCGGTCCTGCGAGATCACATGACCGGCAAGATCGGTGATGGGCTGACCGTCTTTGTCGCGGATCTGGCCGCCGTCATTGCCGACGTTAAAATAAAACCGGCCATCCGGTCCGAACATCACCTGATGAGCCCCATGATCGTGCTGCGCCCCACCAATGCCCGTAAACAGCTTTTCGTGCACATCAGCCCGATCATCACCATCGGTGTCGACCAGCCGGTGAATAGCCCCATTGGCAGAAACGAGTGCCGTATTCCCCAGCACGCACACGCCATGAGGAGAATCGATCAGCGGACTCTGGAAAAAAACCGTCGATGAATCAGCCCGCCCATCGTGGTCGCTGTCCTCGAGGATGACAATGCGGTCGCCTTCCGGGCGTTTTCCATTATGACCGCGGTAGTTGAGAATTTCTGCCACCCAAACGCGGCCACGGGCGTCGACATCAATAGCCGACGGACTGAACAACATCGGTTCGTGCGCAAAAGTGGTCGCCTCCATGCCCTCGGCGGCCGTCAATCCCGCCAAAGCGGCTTCCGGCTCGCGAGCTCCGCCGCCGCCGCCGCCGCCGCCAGCCATGGCCAGAGTGGGACGCTGCGTGTACACCGCAAAGACAACACTCGATCCCGATTGGGACGTCCCGCCTTCATCCAAAGCCCCCAACGCGGAAAATTTCGTCGTCCCCGGAGGCAGGTCGTATTCGATCATCGAAATGGCATGCGCCGAAAGCCCGCTCACCACTTGCCCGGCCACCCGCATCGGGCCACCGCTCGAATTTTTGTTCACACCCACACTACCCCATCCGGCTTCTGCCTTCACCCACGGCACGTCAGTCAGTGCGGTGTCGCCATGATCGCCGCGAAGCACGGGATTCACCCAGTTGGCCCAGTCAGCCGCGTACCCGTTTCCTCCGTCGGTCACGACCAAAAATAGCTTGGTCGCTCCCTTGGGGAGGTCGACCTCAATCGGCACCGCGTGCCCCGGCGTCCCGGTATCAACCAACGGGCTTTTGTACAACGGCTTGACCGCCGGGGCCGCCTGCGCAACCACCCCGGTCAGCAGCAAGGCCGACGGCCATGAGGAGAATATCGATCCAAGGAAATCAGAGGCAGGTTTCATGCAGTGCCCGAGGCTAGCCAGCCCACCCACTCCTCGCAACTGCGCCGTCATCGGAAAATCACGCTCCTACACGCAGGGGTTTCCCTGGAGGACAAAAGCGGAAAGTTGAAAGTTGAAAGCGGAAAGCTGAAAGCGGAAAACAGAAAGCGGAGGTGAAGGCGGAAATTGGAAAGATGAGGAATGAGGGATGAGATCTGAAGGGAGAGGATGGGAGAGATGGAAAAGGGATGGAAGCGGAGGGCGGGGTTGGGGTTCGAGGCCTGCGGTTATGCGGCGTTCCTTCAGAACGCGGGGTTTTTTTGTCGGAGGGATTCCCAGGGTTTGCACCCTGGGCTGGTATGCGATGCCCCGTTAGGGCATGGGATTCGAAACACGGTGGACGGGCCCGGTATTGGAACCGCCGACAGGGTATGGTACCGGAAACGTGGTCGGGGCATGGAATCGGGAACGTGGTAAGGCGATGGTATCGGAACCACGGTCAGGGCGTGGAACAGGAACCGCGGTCGGGGCATGGTATTGGAAACGTCATCGTCCCATTTGCCCTCGTCGGCCAATCGGTGAGGGCTGTCCGCCTTGCGGGCAACGCACCGATCTCGCCCGCTGGGAACTGTGGCTAACGCCCGCCACCGCCACCCGGACCACGACCGCCGCCGCCGCCCCCTGGACCGCGGCCACCGCCGCCGCCGGGCCCGCG
>CAJBME010000256.1 GCA_903954065.1 uncultured bacterium | reverse complement strand
TCCGGTCAGCCTCCCGGTCTCGCCCCAGGCGACCCGTGGGTCGACGTGCTTCCGTTCCATTTTAGTACCAAATTCACCGACCGGGAGTCGGGGCTGAATTACTACGGGTACCGGTTTTATGATGCGGTGGATGGGCGGTGGGCATCGAGGGATCCAATAGGAGAAGGTGACGGGCCGAACCTCTATGCAATGGTTCACAACAACCCAGTGAACATGGTGGACATGGATGGCCGCACCGGATGGGGGCCGAATCCCAACATGCCTCCAGGCTACAATCCGATCACGGGCGCTCCCATGAATCAACCGACTGATCCTGATAAACCCACTCACGACGCATGGACGCCAGGGGAAGGCGTGGCATGGGATCCTCCTGATTGCCCAACTACTTACAAGACAAAGTTTATTCAGATTGCACGCAATGCTTTAATGAGCCTAATTCTTCCTCCTATTCCTTTTAAACACGATATAGTAGACGACGGAACTCATGGACGTCAGGACCCTGACGATCCATCTGTAAGACATCCGCCGTTCTACCCAGAAGCTAGAGAGGGTATATTCTCCGACGCACCAACACCAAACCGAAGTACCACCTTCGAGGTATGCAGAGTTTGTTATTGTCCTACCACAAATATGATTGAATCAATTGGTCCATGCAAGCATTACAGAACTAGTGTTGAACCTCAGATCCTCAACGACTTCCCTTCTGTACTGGAACCTAGTAAGAGTTTCAGGGATGTTTACAACAATAACATGCAGCCAGGATGGCCAAGTCTGCCGCAGTCTCCGTAGAACAGCCGCCTTTGATAGCCCATAACATGAACAGGCAAAATATGCGGACAGTATTCCTCTGTATAGTCCTATGCCTTGCGATTGTTATGTTCGTCAGATTTCGTAGGCAATTGGCGCGTGACGCAACATCAAATAGTGACCGAATCGGTATGGTATTAGTGCTCGCCAACGGAGTACAGAGGTTTGAACAAACGCATGGAAGACCTCCAATCTCCATGGAAGAGTTATCATTATACTTATCAAAAGCGGACGAAGCAGCCCACGATAGGAAAGCGGCACTGCGGATTCAGGATATGTTGCTATTGTTTGAGTTTCCTCTGACGATGTCTGGGGATGTAATCATCATAGAAAAAGCAGAATTCATAAGGGGTACTAGTAAGCCTTATGCGATTACCCGCAATGGAAAGATTGTTTATTGGGACAACGAACGATGGCATGAAGTGAATTAAGTCCAATGTACGGATTGGTGAATCGAGGACACCCACTCATTTCGGCTCCTCCGGCCGGGTTTTGTGTGGGTGTCCTCGATTCCATGTTGCCGCTGGGAGTAGCTAGCTTTGGACACTTGGGCGGGGTGCACCTGCAAAATAATGCGGACATCAGCGCGTATTGTGATGCCATCGAAAGCGGTCAACATGCCATCTTCCGCGCGTACGTGACCGATCCGGGCGAGCGCCTGATCCGTGAATTCATCCTGCAATTAAAACTCGGGTCCGTGCAGCCGTCGTATTATCAGGCCAAATTCGGCGTCGATGTGCGGAACACGTTCGCCTCCCAGCTCGCTTGGCTGGCGCATGAAGGATTCCTCGTGCCGGACGGCGCGGTCGATGAAATTAAACTCACCCGGGACGGGTTGCTGCAGGTCGATCGTCTCTTGCACGAATTTTTCCTGCCTCATCATCGCGGAGGTCGCTACACATGAGTTTCTCACTGCAACAGGAACGGGAACTGGCGGGGGCTATGCACCTGCTGATGCCGCTGCACTTCTTCTATGCGCAGGATGAAAGAATGCTGCCGGCCATTGAGTTTGTGCCGCCATCAGCCCTGCCTGCCAACGAACGTGAATTGTTGGTCCACGACCATGACATGACTAGCACGCTCATCGCTTATCACCAGTCGCCCGTCGACCTGCAAGTGGTGCGCCGTGAAATGTCCGCGAGTTATTTGCTGCGACTGGTCGTGCTGACCCGCCGTGAACTGCCCGTGCCCGTCGAATTCGGTGCCATCGGGATTCACCTCGATCCATTCGAACCCGCCCTGCGCGCTGAAATCGAGGAAGGCCGGAAACCGCTGGGCGGGCTGCTCGCCGAATACCAAATTCGTTATCTGAGTCAGCCCGGGGCGTATTTCTGCCTGCCGGCCGACGGGTTCATCGCCGATCTGCTGGCCGAACCCGAGGGCACGATGCTCTGGGGGCGTTGTAACACCTTGTCCATGCCTGATGGTGAGGTTTTTGCTGATATTGTGGAAATTCTGCCACCCGCTCTCAGGGCCGTGCCGGCCACCGTGCACCGCCGTCCGCTGGCCTAGTCACCGCGTGGCGCCAGCTGAGGGACGTCGACCGCCCTCTGTGGTTGGCCCTCGGGCTCGCCTCGACCGAGCTGACGGAGCGACACTACCTGCGTTGAGGGGCTCACTCTTCTCTTCTTCCTTGCCATACAGGCACTTGAAATAAGTCGGGATTTTCATCAGACTTTCACTTCGGCCCTAGTACCATTCTTTGGGAGTCGACGGTTGGCGTGCTTTTTCAGTCCACCTGAAGTGTCTAGGCCTTGTCGCCATCGGCCTTGCGGCCAAATCGCTTCAGGCTCAGAATCCGGCAGCGGGCCCGTTTTCGGCTCCCGGTGTATTTGATTTCGAAGCTCCTGATTTTCGAGCCGAGAGTGTAGCCGGTCAGGGTGGGTGGCAGGTGGATCAGGGGATGGCGACAGTGCATCCTGGGCAAGGATGGGATGGCTCGGCTGCCCTTTCCATAGAACCGGCGGAACCATTTACTCAGTGCCGGTTGACTTTGAACCGCCCGGCTGTGGCCGACTCTGGCCTGTTCTTCGATTTTTTCGTGCGTCTGCCCGCGGCTACACCGTTGGTCTTAGACGAAACCTTTGATATCGACAGCGCCCGGATCGGTTTATTCCGCACTTCCGCCGACCCCTCACTGGCCGAGTGGCATGTCTTCCACGGCAATGGCCAAGGAGATGGCGTGTGGCTGAATACCGGAGTCGCCGCCGCGCTGGATCCTCTCACCGAGGGCACGCTCGGCTGGACCCGGCTGACGATCAGGGAAGATATATCAGATCAAACGTGGAAACTGTGGGTGGACGGAGTGCTCGCCGCCGCTGGCCTTGGATTTCAGTATCCAGCGGAAGAAACTCTATCCCACTTTTTCATTCTCGGGGATGCGCAGTGGCCGGTGATTCTGGATAATCTGCAAGTGTCGGTCGAGAACCCGCCGGATCTGGTCGATCTGAAGGCCGCGCCTCCGGCATCGATTCCCGAGGAGGTGGGCTTCCGCGGGGGGGTGGCCCCTCCTGAACTGGGTTCCCTACTCGATGCCGACGCAGACGGCCTGCCGGATGAGTGGGAAATCGCGCATGGGTTGAATGCTCACGATCCAGCGGACGCGGCTTCTGACCTGGATTCCGACGGGCTCACGACCCTGGATGAATTTCTGCTTCGAAGCGACCCCTCCGCAAGAGACCTCAGGCGCTCCGTGGCATCAACCACAGCGGAGGTTTTCAATCGATTTGCCGGAGCTTCCGCGCGGCGTGTCGTGGATCCTAACCCGTGATGGTCTTCTGCTAAAGTGCGCCTGATTCCATGCCCCCGCCGGTTGGGCCGCATACCTCACCTCCCTGTCTGCCCCGTACTGGCTTGCCGCTCTTTCTAGGTCCACCTCGCCCCTCGTTCTGAAATTTTCCTCTTCAGTCTCCTCTGTCAATGAAATGTGACCTCCGCAACTCCATCACCTGCGCCCTGCCCGTCATTTTTGCAGTGTTGCTCTCTTCTTCGCAGGGACTTTACGCTTCATGCTGCGGTGGCGGCGGCGCCCTTGGCGGTGTCCAACCCGAGCCCGCCAACCGAATGATGGGGCCGCTGAACAAACCGCTCGAACTGACCGTGGTGAACGACAGCAACGTGGTTCAGCCGGTGCCTTATGGTGGAAGTGCCGTTTTGGTTCCTCCCGGCACCCACCCGGTCTCCTACGGTGGTACCGGAGAGACGTTCGCCCCACAGCCAGGCGAAGAGAACGCCTTCACCCCCACCATTCAGGCCGGTATCCAGGAGCAAACATGCCCACCAAAACCCGTATCCAGCGGTGCCCCGGCGCAGTCGACTAACTCTGAGGCCAAACAAAAGCACGGCACCCCGTCCCTCGTCTCGAATCTGGACAAAACCGGCACGCCCCGCCTCGGCGAAGTCTTCGCCACGGACAACGTTTCCCCCTCGCCGATGGACCGTGCCGGCGGCACGGGCGGAACCCTCACCCCACCGGCGGTCAATTATTCAGCCTCCTTGGGAGAAACCTTCGATCCGGCCAGCGGGCGTTCCGGGCTGGCCGGGACGCTGCTTCCCGATGGAGCCGCCCTCTTCGATCCTGCCGACAAAAGCCGTTACGTCCTCCGGGGAGTCCAGTTCACAGCCACCGATTCGACGAACGGCGATGTCCGTACAATCTCGATCACTGGTTCTGGGATGGTTGAACCGACCACCACCACACTCACCACCTCGACCACACAGGCCGCGAATGTTCTTTCCATCCGGTTCTACAAGCACGACCCATCCAGCGGACAGCCGCTTCCCGCGCCGATGAAAACCACCGAGATCGTGCGCCAGTCGACCGCGCCCGATACGACCAACGGCTACACAAAAGGATATACCTTCACCGTCACCTACCCCGACGGCGAAACGAATGCCACCCAGGTGTGGACCAGCGACCCCCAGACGACGACAACACTCGCCAAAACGAAGGTCATCTCTGGAATCGAAAGCAAAGAATGGGTGTCGAACCTCAGTGGATCACAACGCACCGTCACTTTCAGTAGGATCATCAATGGCGTCCTTGATCGCAAAACCATCGACACCTACAGCCTGGCCCCGTGGGCCAACGGTCGGGAAATTCTCACCCAGTCCACCGTGGTGGTTGACGGTGGAGTCGGCGATCAGATTACCACATACACTTACTGGAATACACCTTGGAACTTGAACCACACACGTCTCCAGCGAATCACCTATCCCGACGGATCCTGGGCCATTTCCGCCCTTGATGTGAATGGGCTTAAAACAATCACCCTGCACCCCTACGGTTCAGCTCCGCCTGCGACCGTCAGCCAATCACCAACAGCCCCCTACAACGAGCTTGTGGCCGTCGCGTCGGGGCAAAATGGGTTTGTTTACACTGCGGAATACACGACCCAGTCTGCCCCCACCATGGGCATCGGTTCGGTCAGCGGCCAATGGCTCAGCTACGAACGCTATATTGGCAATGTACTCGCGGAGAAGAGGGTCCGTGCCGCCGGAACGACTGACATCATAGAAGAATGGAACGGGACGGATAAGCGCTACAAGAAGGATGCCATCTGGAAATCTGAAAATTCCAGTTCTGGGAAAACCTCTCTGACAACGATGACCGGGCGCCTCAATCAATTTCCTTTAGACAGCGATTTCCTCGACCGTTCCGTGACAATCCAGGAACCGGTTGGTGGTGGTGGAATTCGGTTTTTCAGTACGCGCCGCCAGACTGATTCGCAGTCGACGGAAATCATGCTGGAGCAGTCGTGGCGCAGTCAGGTTGATGGTCGGCCGGTTCTGACAAAAAAATATCTTAACGACGTCCTGATCGAAGTGACTGAATGGCTCTACGAGCTGACCGGAGCCCGCCGACCGCTCGCCCGCAAGGTGAACGGCGTCGAAGTGGAGGCATGGGCGTATCCCTCGGTTTTGGTGCACCCGAATGCGGTCCGCGCGGAAACACACGCTCAAGGTGGGACCATCACGGTCACCGAATACGACGCCGTTGGGCGGAGCATCAGGCAGGTGCTCTCCGGCGCCAGCGCAGCCACTGTCTATGGAGCTTCGGTCGCTCAGCAGGCTGCCATTGTCACGACATGGGCCTACAGCGGCTTGGCTTCCGGGAATGCGTTCCTCCCGGGGTACACCGTTACGGAAAGCGTGCAGCCTGAAGGACAGGTGGCGCGCTTGACGACAAGCCGTTATGACGGCGCTGGTCGCCTTGTGTCCCAACAGACACCAGACGGGCGAGCCCGGTCGTGGGTCTATTTCTCAGACGTCGGATTTATGAGCACCGAATCCGTCTATGCCGGAACTGTACCCACGGGTTCGGCTCTCACCGTCACGACTTGACATAACGACGGACGCATCAGATCGATCAGTGGGACCTCGGAGCTTCCGCAGGTCTGGGCTTACGGAGCTGCAGCCGCCTACCGGGAATCCACCACCCGTTATCTCAACGGCCATTTGGCGGAGGCGACCACTGTCGACGGCTTCGGTCGCACCATCAGCGTGCAGACGCCCGTCTCCATCGATGGTGGCGGCTCCGCCATCTATTTCACCTCCGAGTACCAACACGATAGCGACGGCCGTCTGATTGCCCGCAGTCGACCCTCGCCCAATGGGGGAGCCACCTGGGAAGTCACGCGCCCTACGTGGGCCCAAGATGGGCTGACTGTGGAGACGGGCGTTTCTCCAACTAACGCTTGGGCGGGGGCGAACATGGACCTCCGCAAATCGACTACCCTAAACGCCATTGATGAGGGCATCCCTGGGCTGAGCGTCAATTTCTTTGATCCCGTCACCCAGGCGCCGGCCTCGGAGGCGGTCTTCTTCGGCTGGAGCACCTCCTCGGAGTGGTTGCCCACCACTGCAGGAGCGTGGGAAACCACTGCGGCCCGCATCAGCAAGACTCCACTGAGCGCCCGACCCGTCGCCTCCTCGGTGGCCGCCTGGTCGGGCCACACCGCCGGGGCCATCCCTCTCGCTTACCTCAATGACGGCGGCAATGTCATCACCCGAGCCGACGCCCGGACCCCCGTGACCGGTCTCATCAATAGCGTCCTCTCAACCGAGACCCGCACCCTGCGCTCCGGGGGCCAATTCCGCAAAGTCGTCCATCGCAACGGCCTGGAGGTTGCCTTCAGCAGTCCGGACGCCAGTAACGTTGCGATGCTTTATAGCCCATGGCGTGAATCCTTGGCCGATTTTTCATGGGACACCATCCCGCATTGGCCGAAGCGCGAGATTGATGCCACTACCGGCCTGATCACCGCCCGGTTGCTCCCGAACAGTGCCATCTACACCGAAAAATACGAGTACTTCACCTCTCCCACCGACCATCGGGCCGGGCGAATGAAATCCTCCTCCACCTGGACCACGCTGACCAATCCGCCCACGGCCAAAGGGGTCACTTACTACAACTACAACGCCCGTGGGCAAGTCCTCGCCGCATACGGGTCGGGTACTCCGGCCACCCTCTACAAATACGACGGGGTGGGGCGCATGATCAATCTCCGGACGTATCGAACAACTCCCGCCCTGCCGTTACCGGATGCGGGAACCATCGACGCCTCCCTCACTACCGCAGAATCCGCAGCCACCGTCGAATTGACCTCCTGGGCCTACGGCTCCCACCCGGCTGTGGAGCTTCCGCGGCACAAAAACTATTCAGGTCAGACTCAATCGATCATTTACGGATACCGCGCCGACGGCTCACTCGGCATCCGGGACTGGTCCCGCACCGATGGCGCCAACCGCCTCCGCACGACCTGGCTCTACTCAAACGCGGGAAAACTCACCGCCACCCACTACGGGTCCACCGCCATCCAAACATTCGCTCCGAGCCACGCCCTCCACACCCCTTCGGTGACCTACACCTACGACCTCGCCGGCCGGGTCAGCACCCGCACTGATGGCACCGGAACCACCTCCCTCTCCTGGCGGTTTGACGGTAGTCCGCTCACTGAGGACGGGGCAGCCGCCGGCCGTCACCTGCGCCGTGCCTACGATGCTTCCGGTCGTCTTTTGCGTCTCGAATCGTCCTGGGGAACTCAGCTCGGCGCCGTCAGCGCCACCGGCAGCGACCAAGTCTCTCCGGCCATCACCTACACCTATGCCTCGGCGGATCGACTGAGTTCCATCGCTTCCGGCGGCATGACCGGTACCATCACGCGCACCTCGAGCCAAGAGGCTCTCACCGTCAACTTCACCGGCCTCTATTACAGCCCCCACAGCACTTACAACCGCATCTTGCGCAACAGCTACGGCCAGCTCCAGAGCCACCTCGCTTCTTATACCCAGTATAATTTCACTTCTCCCACCACCTTCACCATCCGCGACAACACATTCACCTGGGATTCCAACCGTCTCGCCACCCGTGGCGAGGGCGATACCACGTGGAATTACACTTACGACGCCATCACCAGGCCTCAGTCCTTCGATGTCACCGGAAAACGCACCAGCACCAGCGCGACCATCACGGTCAATGGAGTCTCGCTCCCGACCAGCGGCTACCAACCCAACGACAACGGGCTCCATTTCCGCAAGGAG
>CAJBME010000255.1 GCA_903954065.1 uncultured bacterium | reverse complement strand
GTGGAAGGCAGTGTGGGTGCGCCCATTGTCATGCATGAAGCGGGACCTGGCGGCACGTCGGCGTTTGTCACGCGCAATGCGGCAACCAAACGCACGACCTATGAAATCAAGTTGCCGAAAGCGTCCCTTGGGCTGGACGAGCTGAAACTGGGGACCATGTTCGGTTTGGGCATGGCCATTAACGATGGCGATAAAGACACTCCCGGTCAGCGGGGATGGGGTGGCCTTGGTCCGCATGCGCTGGTCTTCGGGAAAAGCCCGCAGCAAACAGCGCTGGTCACCTTGGGCATTGGAGGCAGCGCGTCTCCGTGTTTCCTGTCCGCTATCAGTCCACCGAAGTCGTTGACTCCAACTACGTTCTCCTTCCGGGGGAATGACTTTGAAGGATGTATTGTCGACCCAGCGGCGACCAAACTCCTTATTGATGGAGTGGTCGTTCCTCTCGTGGCCAGTCCGAAAGTGTTGGGCGCGACGGACTTCACTTACACGCTGCCAGTTCCTTTTGCGACTGGCACCGAACATACGTTTGTCATCGAATTGCGGGACACTCGTGGCACTTTGGCCTCGGTGGAGCGAAGCACCTTTACGGCTCCTGTGATTTACAAATCCAACCTTGTCGGTGGCGGCAAGTGGAAGACCGAGCAAGTCTGGACCCGCGGCAATCCTGAGGTCATTGATGTCATTGTGGCTGAAGAGGTCCTGAATGGTGCTAGCACGTATCCAGCGGCTGACCAGATCGTGGCCAAGACGCCGTATGTGCATTACGACGACAACGTTGGACCTCCGATCTACGTTGGGCTATCTCAGCCGTTCCCGCTGTGGGATCCGGCCAACGGCGGCTCGGGCCGCGGCGACCACAATCACTTCGCGACCCGTTCCACAGCTCAGATCTCGGTGATCGAGGCTGGTACGCATTGGTTTGTGTGTAACAGTGATGACGGCTTCTCGCTCCGCATTGACGGCGCTGAAATTGGTTCGGCTGGTTTGCGCGGCCGCACCAACACGGTCATGTCAGTGGACCTCACAAAAGGACCGCACAATGTCGAATTCATCTTCTTTGAAGCGGGCGGCGGCGCTGGGGTCAGCTTGTACGTGATGAAAGGGACGAGCGCGGCGGAGCAACTATTCAACGAAGATTCGTATGAATTGGTTCCGGCTTGGCTGAATCCAACCGATACGGATGGCGACGGCATGCTCGACACGTATGAAGCCGAGAATAGCCTGAATCCGGCGGTGAACGACGCGGCTCAGGATAAAGATGGTGACGGCTTGACCAATCTGGTGGAATCCCAGCTGGGCACGCGCGCCGATAAGGGTGACACCGATAGTGACGGCCTTGCGGACGCGGTTGAAACCAATACCGCCGTCTGGGTGAGCCTCACTAATACGGGCACCAACCCGCTCGTCGCTGACACCGATCGCGACGGTCTCAAAGATGGCGCCGAGAATAATTCGGGCACCTTCGTGAGCAGCGCCAACACTGGAACGAACCCGTTGTCGGTTGATACCGATGGCGACACGTTCTCCGACGGCACCGAAGCGCTCTACAGCAGTGCGAATCCGAATAGCGCGGCCTCCCTGCCATTGCGTCCGGGTATGCTGGACTTGCTCGCCTACTGGGACTTCAACAATGACGCCAATCCTGCCGAGTCACTCGACGTCGTGAAGGGCTTCCGCGGTCTCTTGAAGACGGGCACCGTCTACAGCGCCGACAAAGGGGGCCGTACTGGGGCCGCCGGCGACAAGTCTGTCGACATGGGTGCTTCTGGCAACAGTGGTACAGGTGTCGTGGTTGAAGGAGCTGGTTTCCTCAGCATCGCCGGTTCTCAGAACCAAGTGGCGATCTCGTACTGGCAGAACCTCTGGGATACGCCAGACTCGTCCTCGATCTATGCTCAGGCGACATCGGTTGAGCGCGGTATCAACGTTCACGCGCCGTGGTCCAATGGCCGGATTTACTTCGATACCAGTGGTTGTTGCGATGGCGGCACCCAGCGTATTGATGAAGCTGGCAATCTGAATCCGGGCGTCTGGGAGCACATTGTTCTCAACAAGAACGGCAACACCAAGGCCATCTGGGTCAATGGTGTCAAAATCCTGGAAGGCGTCAATACCGCGCCTCTGGCCCTCAATTTCACCAACTTCTTTATGGGGACCGATGCTGGTTCGTATAACATGGCTGGTGCGATTGACGATGTGGCGGTTTATGGCGACGCGCTGAGCGACGCCCAAATCGCCCAGTTGTTCGCCGGCACCAAGCCGAACGATCCATCGTTGGTTCCACCGAATGTGGCACCAGTATCGATCAGCGTGACCAGCTTCTCTTTTGATGCTGCCACGTCGGTCTTGAATCTGGCCTTCACTTCCGAAGCTGGTTCCAATTACACGCTCGAGTACACCACCGGCTTCCAAGCGGCCGGTGCGCCGACCACCGCTAGCAAGTGGAATGTGGTGCCAGGGTATGTCTCGATTCCAGGTGCCGCCGGTATGACCGCGATTACCCCGCTCAACACCAGCACGCTGGTCGCTCCGGGCGGGCAATTGCCCAATAACAGCAGCAGCTACTTCCGCATTCGTAAGTTGTAAGTAGATCGTTCTTCTGAACGCAGATCGCTGAGATCTCAAGGGAAGCGCTTCCGGTTCGCCGGGAGCGCTTTTTTTGTCGTTCGGATCATCGAGCGGGTCTCTCAGATCGCGTGCGAAGTCGTTATCAGGGGCTTACCGCATTGATATAAATCCATATTCACGTATTCATTGCTTTGTGAAAAAGACTGTTGATTTGGGCAAATCGTTGATGAAACAATTGAATTCACCACTTTTCCGGCGACATCGGTGAGTCGGAAGTCACGGCCTTGGGTGCGGAAGGTCAGGCGTTCGTGGGGGATGCCCATCTGGTGAAGGATGGTGGCGTGGGGGTCGTGGATGTGGACTGGGTTCTCGGTGGTGTGGTAGCCGAACTCGTCGGTTGCTCCGTAGGTTATTCCCGGTTTCATGCCCGTAACGCGCGCCCGCCGCGATCCATCGTCTGAGTACCTCCCTCTGCTCGGGTGGCAGAGGTTTGTGACTCTCCGGCGGTGGCATCATCTCATCTGTATCGGTCGTGTTGATCCGGGCCCAGACGGCGCTTTGTTGCAAATCACCCGGCATGACCGCGACGGCTCCACTGGCAGTCTTTCCGTAAGCGCCCTCCGGCGTATCCAAACGCAACTCCGCCTTCCGTTGTTGCACATCCGGCCCGTGACAAGAGAAACATTTGTCGGAAAGAATCGGACGCACATCGCGGTTGAAGTCGACTTCCTCTGCGGCAAGTGCCCGCGCCGACAAAACGAGGAGCATCGCGATGCAGAGACTTTGGCAGGCCTTGTTCGTGGCCATGGCCACGCGGAGTTGGATGAGCGTCATGGCAGTCGGATGAGCTTGCCCTACAACGCCTCCAACCACGCTTCAGAGCGAGCGGTATTTTCGCTTTTGGTTTTATTTTCGAAATGCCGCCGATGGGCCAATGGGCTCGAAGGAGAGACTTGAGACAGACCCTCATAACGGGCTGGCGGCCTTCAATTGATGTTGCAGCCAAGGTCCCTCAATGATGGACGTGGCAGGCGAGCACACTGCTGTCGGGACGGAGCCATTCGATGACGGCCATTTAGAGCTGGCTTGGTTTTAGGGTCCAGGCGTCCAAACTCTTGAGGACCGCCTCGCGCCCCTGAGCCCGGAGGGAGACGCCGGTACTGTCGGAGCGGTCTGGATAGACCCGCATGGCGAGGTAGAGGGTGTCGTTGACAAAGACTTCGATCACGCTGCGATCGAGGAATACCCGCAATCGCAGCGGGCCGGGGCTCCGTTGCAGGGTGGCCTGTTCGGGAGGACGGATCCAAGTGTCCGGATGGTTGCTGGAGCGCGTGCCATCGAGGCTGATAACACCCGGCGTCTCATACCAAACGCTCAGCTTGCGATCGAAGTTGTAAAAGGTAATGGATGTTTGTTCTTCGGCTCCGGGTGAACGAAGAACGTTGAGCTGCACCCATCGTGATGATTGAGGATCGATTTCCGCGATCAACTCCATGGTATGTCCCTTGATGGAATCCAGCACGATGTCTTGGTTGGCGGGGAGGGTGATTTCGCTGATGTGCTGGTGGTTTGCTCGGAGTGATTTGACGGCCTCGACGGGGGTGATGCGGAGCTGGTGATCGGGTCCGAGGGACAGCTGTTGGGCTAGCGACATGATTTGATCCCATTCTTTACTGTTTTCGCCATCGTTGATGTTGAGGATATTGATGACGCCGCCGGTGCCATCTGCGGCCACGGACGGGGCGTGGACGCCCCCGGGAGAGACTCTTCCGTGATTAAAGCGGCCGTGGGTATAGGGTTTGAATTTGCGGTCTTGCGGGCTGTAGTCGCCGAGCAGGTATTGGCCGCCCACGCTGTGACTGAAGGTAGCCAGTAAATATTTGTCGCCGATGGGTACGAATCCGGGGCAGGCGTCGCCATGGGGGAAACGATTCGATTCGATGAACGGTCCGAGATCCGACCAGTGAGTCAGATCTGTGGATGAGACCAGCCGGTCAGGTCCGACGAGACCGAAGTAGGTATCGCCCTCCTTCCAGATGCAGGAATCACCGGTCGGGCTTTGCACTGGGCATGAGTCGAGTTTTTCCCAATTGAGCAGAAGTGGGTCGCTGGCCACGGCCACCATTTGGCCGGCGGCAATGCCTGGATAGTAGGCGATGACGCGATCTGGCTCGACGACTGTACCTCCGGAGAAGCACATTTTTTCGATACCGGGATAGAGGGCGTAGGGCAGGTCGCGCCAGTGGATCAGGTCGTCGCTTACAGCATGACCCCAGTGTTGTCGGCGTTGAGCGAGGTCTGCGGGGTTGGGAAACTCATCTGGGGGGTAGGCTTGATAAAATAGGTGCCAGCGCCCTTGCCAAAAGCAGAGGCCGTTGGGATCATTGAGCTGGCTTTCGGGACTGACAAAGTGGTAGGCGGGGCGGTAGCGGTCCGTTGATAGCCGTTGTCGTGAGGCGGCGAAGCGCTGCATTTGCGGATCGATTGCTAGGGCTGCTTCCTGCCCGGCGAGGGATAGCGGAAACACCTGCCGCGGCACGGGTGAGGCATATGGTTCTGGCGGCTGGGTGCGGGGGGTGACGGCGACGGTGGCGGTGGCGCTAGGCGCGCCGCTGGCGATGGAGTAGCGGCCGGCATCGGAGGCGGTCACTCTGGGCAGCTGGTGGGTGAGTCCGGTCGCCCCCGGAATGGGCTGGCCGTTCTTGAGCCACTGCCGTGAGGGCGCGTCCGTGGTCGGTCCGGTCAGGCGGAGGTTACTGCCTGCCGTGACCGTGGCCCTGACAGGCATGACCGCGGGTGTCGTCGCTGTACCCGGCTCACCGCGGATGACAATCTCCACCCGGACAATATCACCGGTCGGTTCACCATCAGTGTGGAACCGGAACAGTAACTGATCGCCCTGTGCGACGCTGAGTCCGTTCAATTCATTCGCGAGACTGAAGCCGATGTTTCGTAGCGCGACCAGAGGTGCATCGCCTGCCCTTGTGCGATGGATGATTGCGTACCCTATGCCATTACCATGGGGCGAGGCGCGGCCGAGTGTGTAGTTCAGATCAATCTGCATTGGTTCGGGCGCTGTCCAAGCGATGACGAGGCCTGTGGTCGCGCTGGGAGCTGAGCCGCGAGGATGTAATAATACTTCGCCCGGAGCCCAGCGGACGGCATTTCTGGTGGAAATCTGTTCCTCTCCGCTAGTATTTTTACCGATTCCCCAGTAGCCAACTTCTTCGCTCCACATCAGCGGTGGTGTGGCAAAATCCGAGCCCCACAAGGCGTTGGCATCGCGTTTCGCTGCGCCCAGCAAAGGAAAGTCCGGAGCCGCAGGGGATCCGTCGTCCATTCGATATGACCACACCCTACTCGCGGTATTTTCCGCATCTGAGAAGTCGCGGGCCAGAGAAAAGGAAACGACGTGGGATTCGGATTGCTCCGGTGGGGCTGGGTCATCTGCCCGAAGAGGGAGGGGGAAAAAGGCAACAGTGGCGCAGGTGACGATGGCGGCGCCTCTCCGGATTTTCATGAGTGTGTTCATAGGGGCGTGGCGCTATTTCTTTATGTCGCTCAGGGATTTTCAACGAAAGAGCGCATTCACCTGTCCAGCGGCTGGTTTTTGCCAATCTTCAGGCCACGGCAGTTTGTTGTTGCTGGTGGCATGGGTGAAGGCTGTCTCGAATAATTGATAATCAGAAGGAAACTCGATTTTGTGAAGATACGCTTGAGATAAACGGGTGGAACGAGGGATTTCAATCCCGAAAACGGTGAATTTCGGCAGCTGTAGGATTTTGATTGACGAAAATCGACCAGACTGATAAAACCGCATCGATATTCTGATAATCAGATGTCAATCAATTACAATCCCCGTAAAAACCCCATAAAAAATGAGAGCTTCCAGACTCCATTCACTTTTTTGTCTTGCCGGCGCCTTTTTGGCATTTTTGGTGCAGCGATCGGGTGCTCAGCCTATTTTCTCCGACGACTTTGCTAGTTTTGCCAACGGCAATTTTAATGGTGGTCAGTTTCAATCTGGGTTGGTGGTGGCGTATGGCGGCAATCTGACGGACTGGGACAAGGCGGGTGGCGGGGTGGTTCATGCGGTGGACCGGGCCAATGTGTTTGGATCGGGCAATAATCCCTCGGATTTTGCGGTGATGATTTGGCAGGACAACGTGATTACGCAGCTGATGGCGGTGGCTGGATCGAATGCGACTGGCACGCCGTATGAGGTGGTGTTTGATGCTGGTCCTGCGGTGTACCAAGCACCCGGCCAGACGACGAGTGCGACGGATGGCATTTTGATTGAGGTGTTGCGTGCGGACGACAGCGTACTGGCGACGCATACGCATTTGCCAGGCGAGTGGGCGGGCGTGTTGGCGCTGACTGGTGGCAGTTTCCAGTACACGGGTGATGGCACTGGGGACATTCGGCTGCGTATTGGCCCGTCGGCGCCTGGCAGCGGTCGGTTTGGTGGAACGATTGACAATGTTTCTATCGTGTCGAATCCGGTCGGGGTGGCCATCACGTCGTTGGCGGCGAACCCGGCGGTACTGGGTGACGCGGGAGCGGCGGTGACGTTCAACTGGGAGGTGGCAGGAATGCCGCTGCAGTCGCTGGTGCTGACGCCGGGTAACATCAATGTGCTGGCGCTGACGGCTCCGTCGGGTCAGGGCAGTTACGGGCTTAATCCGGGACCGGACGGCACGACCGAATACACGCTCACCGCCACCAAGGGAGGCGAAAGTAAGCAGCGCAAAGTGACAGTGACCCTGCCACCGCCGCAGATCACGGCCTTTCAGCTGACTCCGCCGGCGGCCGTTGCGGGTCAGTCCGTGCAGTTTTCCTGGCAGGTCGAACGTCCGGTGACTTCGCTGGTGCTGAC
Source organism: uncultured bacterium (assembly GCA_903954065.1). Lineage (GTDB taxonomy): Bacteria > Verrucomicrobiota > Verrucomicrobiia > Verrucomicrobiales > V1-33 > CAJBME01. The sequence continues at coordinate 231 of CAJBME010000255.1, read as the reverse complement.
GCCGGGTAACATAAACCTGCTGCCCCAGACCGACGCCAGCGGCGGCGGTAGTCTCACTTTGGCCGCCGGTCCGGACGTCTCAACGACTTATACCCTGACCGCGACCCGTGGCACCAGCCTGACCACCGCGCAGGCGACCCGCAGCGTCGTTAATCCATCGGCCATTTTCTCCGATGACTTTGCCAGTTTTGCTGATGGCAATTTTAATGGCGGCCAGTTTCAATCCGGGCT
>CAJBME010000254.1 GCA_903954065.1 uncultured bacterium | reverse complement strand
TTGTCGGTGATGCTGCCGCGGTGCAGTACGGCGGCAGGCGGCACGAGTTCTTCCCGGCCGGTGGTGAAATCGTCGAGGATGGAAACGTGGGCTCCGAGCTCGAGCAGTTTTTCAGCCACGCGTGAGCCCACGAATCCGGCGCCTCCGGTGACCAGACAGCGGGTGTCTTTGAAGACGGCTCGGAGTGCATCTTCGCTGGAATATGGGACACGACCTGTGGTTGGCATGGTTGATGGGGTGAAATGGGGCATGAAAAGTGAGACTGGGAGGGGCGAATTTCAACTGAGGAACGAGGCGACGGCGGCGACGACTTCCTGACGGTGTTCGGGTGGGAGTTCTGGATAAATCGGGAGGCTGATGCATTCAGCGGCGAGGCGGTGGGCGACGTCGCAGTCGGAGCGGCTGGCTTCGGGGGTGTATTGGAAGCAGACCTGTTCATCCATGGTACGAGGGTAATAAATCTCGCAGCCAATGTCGCGGGCTTGCAGGTGGTTTTTCAGGGCGTCGCGTTGTCCGGCCTCGGGGAGGCGGAGGGTGTACTGGTTCCAGATGTGTTCGTTGTGCGCGTAGGCGACGGGCAGGATGATTTTGACGGGATGGGAGCTGGACCCAAGGGAATTTTCCTGGGCGGTCAGGCACTTGCAGTGAGCGGGATCTCCGATGACGACACCGGGCAGGCGAGAGAGCTCGCTGGTATAGGCATCGGCATTGGCCTGGCGGGCGGCGGTATAGCGGGCGTAGTGAGGGAGTTTGACTCGCAACAAGGCGGCCTGAAGTGGATCGAGGCGAAAGTTGCCCCCGACCTCGAGGTGGAAGTATTTGGGACGGCTGCCGTGGGTGCGCAGGAGGCGGGCCTGATCAGCGAGTGCGTCGTTTTGGGTGATGAGCATGCCGCCATCGCCGAAGCCGCCGAGGTTTTTTGACGGGAAGAAGGAAAAAGTACCAAAATCACCGATGGTGCCACTGGCTTGATTTTTGTAGCGGGCGCCGATTGATTGGGCGCCGTCCTCGATGACGCGCAGACCGTGAGTGCGGGCGAGGGCCATCACGCCATCCATGTCGGCGGACTGGCCGAAGAGGTGGACGGGGATGATGGCTTTAGTCTTCGGTGTTATTTTACGGGCGGCCTTCGCGGTATCGATATTGAAGCAGATGGGGCAGGCATCGACGAAGACGGGGGTGGCGCCGGTACGGGCGACACATCCGGCGGTGGCGAAGAACGTGAAGGTGGGGACCAGTACTTCGTCCCCGGGGCCGATGCCGAGGGCCATCAGGGCGAGGACGAGGGCGTCGGTGCCGCTGGAGACGCCGATGGCATGGGTGGCGCCCACCATGGTGGCAATTTCTTTTTCGAACGCGGCGACCTCCGGGCCTTGAATGAACATACCTGACCGCAGCACGCTGGTGAAGGCGGCGGTCAGTTCTTTCTCCAAAGGGAGGTTTTGAGCATTTAGGTCAAGCAATGGTACCTTCATCAGAAAAATGTTCTAAAGAGCAGTGGGTTTGCACTCGTCGTAGCGTCTTGCTCCGACGGTAAGTTGTTCCGGCAGCGGGGCTTCCTCGTGCAGATCTAGGCAGGTGACTTGATCACCGAGACGTTGATATTGCAAGCCGGACTCCGGGCAGGTGGCGGTGACGTTATTGTTGAAGTGAAGGAGGTGACCGTGGCGCGACATCCAGCCATGCTGACGGGCGGGCACGCCGCGGACATATCCGTAATCTGGAACGTCTTTGGCGACGACGGCGCCGGCGGCGATGAAGGAGTAGCGACCGAGGGTGACGCCGCAGACGATGGTGGCATTGGCGCCGACGGTGGCGCCTCGCTTAAGCACGGTTGTTTCGTACAGGCTGTGTCGCCGGACTTGACTGCGCGGATTTGAGACGTTGGTCAGCACGCAGCTGGGACCGAGGAAAACGTCGTCCTCGATGGTGGTGCCCGTGTAAATGGCGACGTTGTTCTGGACCTTTACGTTCGATCCAATCACTACATCATTGGCAACCATCGTGTTCTGACCGAAAATACAGTTTTCTCCAATGCGTGCGCCCGCGCAGATGTGGGCAAAATGCCAGATTTTGGTGCCATCGCCGATGTGGACAGGGGCGTCGATAATGGCGCTCGGATGGGCGTAATAACTCATGATGGAGAAAACGGAAACGCTTGTTCCAGAACCTGGACGACGGCCACCGCTTGACGTCCGTCTGACCGCGGCGTGCGCCGGGTTTGCACGCATTCGATGAAATCCGTGAGTTCTGCGGCCAGCGGCTGGAAAGCCGAATCACCTTGAAAGACAACGTCGGATCCGAGATCGACATTCATCAATTCCGCGTCGATGGTTTTGCGAAAGTGGGTGATACTTTCGGCTTTTTCGTCGTAGACCAGCATCCCTTGGGAGCCGATGATGGTGAGGCGGCGCCGGTCTTCGGGCCACAGCCAGGAGCTGTGGAGGTGGGCCATCCGGCCGTCCTCGAATCCTAGGTGGAGATAGACATCGTCTTCCATTTCCGGGCGCAGGCCGGCGTGTCCTGAAGCGGAGACGCGGGACGGGGTGGATCCGGCGAGGTGGAGCAGCGCGGCGACATCGTGGACGCCTAGCGACCACAGGGCATTTTCCACGGCTCTGGCTTTGCCGTGTTTGGCTCGTTCTTGATGCAGGGTGAAGACGCGTCCGAGGCGGCCGTCCGCGAGAAAGTCCCGGATAAAAGCGATGGCGGGTTTGTAGAGGAGTAGATGCCCTACCATGAGGATCCGTTGATTTTCTTCGGCGACCTGCACGAGGTCAGCGGCCTCCGCCGAGGTCAGGGTCATGGGTTTTTCGACAAAAACGTCCTTACCGGCGAGCAGAAAGGCCCGGGCCAGAGCGTGGTGCGTAGGGGCGGGCGTGGCGATCGTCACCGCATCAATGTCATCCCGTTGCAGAAGCGCGAGTGCGTCGTCCACCATCTCGAGGTGGGGATAGGCCGCCTGCAACGGCGTCCGCAGGCCGACGGCAGATTCGGCCACCACGCGCAAAACTCCCAGTTGATCCAGCGTCTTGACCAGATTGCGACCCCACGCACCGGCGCCAATGGCGGCAATTGAAATGGATTTATTCATAGGCGGCTGGGATCAGGCTTTGTGCACCTGACCGGCGCGGGCGGGGGTGGCGACCAGCGCATTGCGCGTGTCGACGATGACTTCAGCCCATGCGACGAGTTCATCGAGATTGAACTTGGCGTGATGGGTGACCAGCAGCACCAAGTCAAAACCTGTGATGGTGGCCTGATCCCACGAGACGGAAGGTAATCCCGTCCAGACGGCGTGTTCGCGGGTCGGAAGAATGACCGGAATGTGCGGGTCATAATAGCTGATGTCAGCGCCGAGCGATTTCAACAAATCCATCAGGCGGAAACTCGGAGATTCGCGCATGTCATCGACATTCGCCTTGTAGGCCAACCCCATGATCAGGATCCGGCTGCCCCGCACTGACTTTGTCCGGTCGTTGAGAACCTGCGTGACGCGGGAGACGACGTACTCCGGCATCGATTCATTGATTTCTCCGGCCAGCTCGATGAAGCGCGTGTGCAATCCAAACTCGCGGGCTTTCCACGTGAGGTAAAAGGGATCGATGGGAATGCAATGACCGCCGAGACCGGGACCAGGGTAAAACGGAGTGAATCCAAAAGGCTTGGTTTTGGCAGCTTCGATGACCTCCCAGATGTCGATCCCCATGCGGTCCGCCACCATCTTCATTTCGTTGACCAGTCCGATATTGACGGCGCGGTAAATGTTTTCGAGCAGCTTGCTGAACTCCGCGACTTCAGTGGACGAGACGGGGACGATTTTCGGATAGACGGCGCCGTACACGGCGAGCCCCGCCTGCAGGCAGGCGGGGGTCGTGCCTCCGACTACTTTGGGGATGGAAGTTCCCTGAAAGTGAGGGTTTCCGGGATCTTCGCGCTCCGGGCTGAACACGACATGGATATCCTCGCCGACAACGAATCCGCGGGCCCGGACCCGGGGTAGCACCTCCTCCGTGGTGGTGCCAGGATAGGTCGTTGATTCCAGACTGACCAGCTGCCCGGCGCGGAGATGTGGCACAATGCTTTCGAGCGTGCCAATGACGTAGCTGAGGTCTGGCTCGTGATGGAGGTCAAGCGGGGTGGGGACACAAATGATCAACGCATCGACCTCAGGGGCCCGGCTGAAGTCGGTGGTGGCGTCCAGTAGGCCGTTCTGGCGCGCCTGCTTGATGCTGTCCGATGGAATGTGTTCGATGTAAGAATTTCCCTCGAGCAGGGAATTGACCTTGGCGGCATCGATGTCAAATCCGGTCACATGATACCCGTTGGAGGTATAGCTCAGGGCCAGAGGTAGGCCGACGTATCCGAGGCCGATAATGCCGAGGCGCAAGCTTTTGTCGGCTGATTTTTGGACGTATGACATTGGAGTGATGTTGAGATTGGAAGGTGAAGTGAGGTATCAGGAGAGGGGGGTTAGGTTAGTGCGCAGAGGATGTAAGAGGCAAGTCTTTAAGATGATCCAGGCGTGATGAGTGTATGAAGAGGCGATTCCAAGCAACTGGGCCATGTTCCGACAACTCGAAATCAGGATGTAAACCATCTGCGGCCAGCCGGTAAGCTCGATAATCGTGCTTCTTAATAAAGCTGCGAAGCTTCGTATAACAATCATCTTTAACAAGCTCGCAAATAATGTGTGGCTTGCAACGGGCAATTGTTTTTTCCGCTCCGATAAGTACCTCGGGCTCTGATCCCTCAACGTCGATCTTGATTAAGTCGATGGTATCTATGTTCTGCTGAGCGAGATATTCATCCAGTAACAAGACGGGAACCTCAACCTTGCCTGTCATGTAATTCCAATCGCGGAGGGAAGCTCCCTGCGTTAGTCTTAGAGCATCGTTAAAAAAGAGGGGAAGGCTACCGGAATGGTCCGAAAGTGCGGCCCGTGTTACTTGCACATTCTTAAAGCCGTTTTCCTTGAGATTACTTTCTAGTAGATTGGCTGCGGAAGGGAAAGGCTCAAAAGCATGAATGATACAGTTTTTATTCAGAGAGCCTGCTAAAAGGGAAAATAGACCAGTATTGGCACCCACATCAACGATCTGCGTGCTTGAGCCGGCAAGCTGTGCAAAAACAGTTAGTGTACAGCCTTCATATACATCCAAACCAACCCAGAAAGCCCCGCTAGCGACTGAATCCCGACCATCGCTTTGCATGATGAATCTTTGTTGCCCTCGAAATAGGATTGGTACCGGGCCTCTAACAGGAAATTTGTCAACAGCTCGCAGGTCAAAGCGTCGGAAGGCAGGACGGCAACGCTTAAGTATCGCATTTATTCCCGGTAATCGAAGAAACTCAAAAATAGCAGATTTTAGGAACGACATTTTTTAAATGGAAAGTATTAGAGTAACAAAAGGTGATAACGTAAGAACTAAGAATTCTTGGAACGCGTCGCAATGAAACTTTTCGTCCACAGTCCGAGAAACCGTTCTTTTCGGATCTGGCACTGGGGAAAGAGTTGTTTCATTTCGGATTCGGAGAGGAGGCGGATTTCGTCCAGCCAGGCTTGGGTCATGGATTTGGATGGCTGGCGTGTCCATCCCCAGAGGCTGAGCCATGGGAGGAGGTGCAGTTGCCAAGATTTGGGGAGCCAATGCAGTCCGATGGTGAGAAAGTGGGGTTCGATAAAAAACTGGCGGGCGGGAGTTTGGATCCAGAGGCGACCGGAATGTCCGGCGACGCGGAGTGCTTCGCGGGCGAACGTCTGTTGATTTTCCCACGTATGAAGGTGCTCGATTACACTATTCGAGAAGATGATGTCAAATGTTCCGGCCGAAAACTGCAGGCGGGTGGCGTCGCCGTGGACGGCGGTGAGGTGGGGCCAACGGGCGGCGTCTTCTGGGGTGAGGACGGGGGTTTCGGTATTGAGCAGGGTGACGTGTAGGCCAGGCTGATTGAGCAGGCGCCAGACTCCTGGACCTCCGCCGATGTCTAGAATGCGTTCACTGCCATGGAGTTGCATGGTAGTGGCGAACGCCTTCATTCGGCGCCGCCGGAAATACGGACTGATGAGGGCGAAGATTGAATGGTAGCGGGCCCGGCCTTTGAGTTGTGGTGGTGGGGGCTGGCCATGCTGCCGCCCTTGGTCGGGGCGGCTGGCGGGCGGCGGGACCAATGGGCTGGGAGCGGGGGTGGCAGCCCTTTTGGGCATGGGACGGTCTTCGGTGGTGGGTGGGGGTGGCTGTGGACCGGGCGGTCGAGCGGTCGGGGCTCAGCCGATCGGGCCTTCGCGGATGTCGCGGAGGCCGAGGATGCTGAGCAGCGGTACTTCGATTTCGCGGGTACCGCCGAGAAACTCGAGCAGGATGGCGACTCGTTCGCGGGCGGGCATGACGCGGGTCACGGTACCGGTGACGCCTCGGAGCGGGCCATCGCCGATTTCGACCTCATCGCCGGCGAGAACAGGTGTTGCGACGACCAGTGGTTCATCACCGGGGATGGAAATCCGCAGCTCATCGATGACACCGGAGGGGATAGTGGGCACGGTATGGCCGAAGTGGACTTGGCCGGAGATACCACTGGTGGCGAGGATGGCGCGCTGCCAGAGGGGCCAGTCGCAGCGGGTGAAGACGTAGCCGGGAAAGAGGGCTTCGGTAAACCAGACCGGGCCTCTCGTGGTTTTTTTGCGATGGCGCAGCCGCGGGCAAAACGTCTCAATTTCCCCCGGGGCGAGCGCAATCACCTGTCGGGCGGCCAGATGTTCGCACTTCGGCTTGGCGCGCAGGCAGCGCCATTCTGTACTGGCCGGGGTGGTGGCGTCCGAATTCATGATTAGTCGAGAAATTTACCGGCGAGGGGGGCGAGAGTACGAGCGCGATGGTGCCAGTGCACGAGTTTTTCGAGGCGGGCGCGTTGGATGGGGCGAAGTTCTGGCCCCATGGATTCCTCAATCGCGCGGAGGCGACCGAGGCGGGTTTGCCCGGTCTCGAGGTGGGGCAGCATTTGACCGCTAATAAATCCGGAGACGAGGCTTTTGAGTTCCGTTTCGGCGGTATAATGGTCGCGCCGGTCGCCTGGTTGGTGGGACAGCTTGACCGCTCCAATGGTGCGTAGGGCGCGCAATCCCTGACTGGCTGAACCCTTGCTGATGCTCAGACGCTGAACGAGCTGGTCGAGAGTCACGGGTTCCGGTGAGATAAAAAGAAATCCGTAAATTTCTCCTAATGAACGAGGGAGACCAATAAGACGGGTGGCTCCGACGAAAAGATCAATCACCTCCAGCTCTAAGGGCGTCAGGTCGCTTCCGCTGGCCACACAAGTGGCCGACGGAGGGTCAAGGCTGGCAGAGATGGCGCTCACTTAGGTAAGAAGTCCGTAGTAATCGACTTTGTTCAAGAAAAAATGAACAAACTCGACAAATTATCTGGAATGACTGGCGTTCGACTGGCATTGGAGTTGGGTCATGGGGCACGGGAGTGATCCTGTGGATGACGTATTATGGCCTCGACAGCGACACATTTGCCTCAACCGCGCCGATATGGGCCGGTGTTATCGCGTCGTGGTTGGTTTTTGGTGGTGGTAGCGGTGGGGATGGTGGCGGCTGGGGTGTGGTGGCATGAGGCGGCGTTGGTGCATATGGGGATGTTTGTGGTGGGGGTAGTGGGGGCGGCGTGGTGGTTAGCGCGGGTGAATTTGGACGGGGTGGGGGTCGAGCGGGTGGCGCCGGCGAGTGCTTTTGTGGGCGAGTGGATTCCGGTGACGGTGCGGCTGACAGGGCCGGACCGCCGTGGGGGGGCGTGGGGGGTGGAGTTATCGGACGAGCTTCTGGGGTTTTTAGGGGAGGGGGTCGCGGCGCGCGGGTTGCGACCTGGGGAGCGGCGCGAGTATTTAGGGCAGACGCGATTGCGGAAGCGTGGGGTCAGTCCGTTGTTTCGGTGGGAGCTCAAGTCCTCTTTTCCGGGCGGTATTTGGGCGGTGCGGCGGTCTGGCTGGCATGCCATGCCGGTCACGGTTTTCCCCCGGCCGGTGATTCCGATGGAGCTGACGGATCCGGGGGTGGTAATGGATGAGGTGGACGATGGGGGGCAGTGGCAGCCGACGCCGGACTGGGGTGGCGATTATTTGGGAATCCGAGATTTTCAAGCGGGTGACCCGATCAAGCATATTCATTGGCAAGCCAGTGCGAGGGCGCAGCGGCTGGTGGTTCGGGAATTTGACCGGCGCCTGCCGTCCAGTCAGGCCTTGTTTTTTCATTCTTGGCAGCCGCAGGGCGCGCGTCGGTTGCCTGATGCTTTTGAGAGTGCGCTTGAATTATTGACTGGGTTGTTGATGAGGTGCAGTCAGGAGGCGGTCCCGGTCACTGTGGCGGCTGATTTCACGGGGTGGCGCACGGTGAGTTTGAATCGGGCGTCCGATGTGGGCGAGACCTTGTCACTTTTGGCCGCGGCCAAGTGGCAACCGACGGACGACCTGTCACCGTTGCTCGAGAAACTGGGCACCGTCCCGGCGGAGAGCCACGTCTATATCGTCAGCGACACGCCGCTGCGGCACTGGCAGCCATTGTTGCCGCCGTGTCCGCATCTGACCGTGACCTGCCTGAGTGTAGGCGAATTGCGCCGTCGGCAGGCCTTTCAGGCGGCGCGCGCGGGAGTCACCGGAGGAAAACCATGAATCCGCTGATCGTCATCGTGGTTTTTTACGGGTTGCTGGCGTTGGCGCTGCTGTTATTACGGGGCGATCTGACGTCGTGGCCGGTGGTGGCGGACCGAATTCTCGCCTTGGTGGTGAGTGTGGCGGCGGTCGGGTGGTTGGTGAGCGGCTGGTCGACCCGGCAGCCATTGACCAGTCCGGCGGGGGGAGGGGGCGGGCGTCCTCGCTCGATGTGGCTGTGGTGGGCTGGTCTTGCGGGGCTGGCGGCGGTCATTTTTCTGGTGGCTTTGCCGCCGCTGAGCCGGGTCTTGGCGCGGCCGTTGGATGTGGAGCGCACGGCGCCGGGACGGGATTCTATGGGGGAGAATGTGCCGCCGGTCGATGGCGGGACGATTCCGGATCGCGATCCGGCGGGAGCTGGGGCGGAGGCGGGTCTTGGGGCTGGGGCTGCGGCGGGGACGGGGTCTGGGTTGGCTGAATCGCGGTGGCAGCGGTGGCGGGCGGCCTGGCGGGAGTTGGTGCAGACCAGACCGCCGTGGCTGGTGGCGATGATGATGGTGGTGCTGGGACTGGCGGTGGGCGCATGGGTGTGGGTGTGGCGGCGTCGGCAGCGATCGGAGCGGGCGGACGGCCGCGAACGGCAGCGGCCGTGGCATGCGGACCCTTCCGCTCCGGCGTACGTGCGTGAATTTTGCCGTCTCTGCGAGCATGTCGGGCAGGCGCCGCGCCCGGGCGATACATGGCGGGAATTGTGCACGCGGCTGGATGCCGCCATCGTCGATCCGTCACTGCTGGACCCCGTGGCCGCGTATCATTATCGCGTGCGGTATGAAGGCGCGGCGGCGGATCGCGCGGCCGAGCGGGAATGGGCGCGCCTCATCCGCGCGGCGCGAAAAGCCGCCATCTTTCCCCCAGCCACAGAAAAAGTGACGGCAGAGTCAGAAGGGCGCTGAACTGGCTCATCAGCATGGCCAGACCGGTCAGCAAGCCGAACCAGACCGAGGGAAAGAAGTCGCTGGTGACCAAGACGGCAAATCCCAGCACGATAATGCTGGTGGCCACCCAGATGGCCCGGCCCACGGTGGCATGGGTGCGGCTCAGAGCGGCCCGGGGGTCGCCATCCAGAGCGATTTCTTCGCGGTACCGCATGGTATATTGAATGGCCGAGTCCACGCCCACCCCGAGCGCGATAGCGGCAATCATCACTGTGACCAAGTCCAACGGAATGCCCCCCCAACCCATCACCCCCAGCATGGTGACAGCCGGTAACGCTTGCGGAACCAACACTACCAGCGCGAGACGGAATTTGCGGAAAAGGAGGAGCAACATCAGGTAAATTGAGCCCACCACAAATCCCAACGTGTCCCGCTGGCTATCGATCAGGCTGTTCAACATGTTGGCATACAGCACAAAAATCCCGGTCGTCTCGATCTCGAGTCCTTGCAGGGAAGAATCCTTCAGGGAGGCGAGGTGAGCCTCCAATCCCTCGATAATCTGACGGCGGTTCAGGGTGGGAGCGGTTTCTTTAAAGCGCACCTGCAGGCTGGCGGTGCGGCCGTCCGGGCTCATGATGTCCTGAAATAATTCCGGGGCCATACCTTGAACCAGGCTGACCAGGGCTCCGTCTTGCATGGAGGGAAACCATTCTGGGCGGAATGTTTTGCGGGCTTCCCGGATGAGAGCGGGCAGGGAGCGCAAGCTACCGACTTCCGGCACGGCATGGAAATACTGTTCGACGGCGGCGACGGAGGCAATTCCCTCTGCAGATTTAAAGTGACCGACTTTTCCGCTGCGGAGGTAAATCTCGAGGGTGCTGGTGCCACCGAGATTCTGGTCAATGAACTCGAGTCCCTGATAAACGTCGCTGCTGGGCCAGAAGTAACTGGTAAACTTGTTTTCGGCGGTGAGGCGGAAGGTGCCGGCGATGCTGACGGCGAGCACGAGTGTGCTCAGGGCGATGATGGTGCGCGGCCGGGTGAGGGCGAGCCGGGCAAATCCTGCGGACAGGCGCCCAAATCCACCGGTGCCGGTGGCGGCGGAGGATGACGGTGAGGGCGGTGGCACCGGGCGCCACGGCTGCAGTGCGGACGGGAGAAATAGAAAAACCAGCAGCAACGACAACAATGACCCGGCGGTCATCAGGATCCCAAACATCTTTACCGGCACAATCCCGCTGGTCGTGAAAGCCGCAAAACCAGCCATGGTCGTCAGCGTGGAAAAAACGCAGGGCAGCCAGATCGACTGAGCGGCCCGAACAATGGCCTCGCCTCCGTCCTCCTGCGGATGAAGGTGTCGGCGTTCCAGATAACGCTCGATCAAATAAATGGTGTAGGGCAGGGCGATGACGAAGAGAAGCAGCGGGAGATTGGAAGTAATGACCGTGAACGGGACACCCGCGATCGCCATGTAACCGAGAATCGCGACGACCGGCAGCAGACTGGTCACCAGCGGCAGAATGACATAACGAATTTTCCGGTAGATCACCAGCAAGCCGAGACTGAAGAGCACGGCGGCGGCGATGCCAAAGACCTGCAGATCGTGCGCGACGCGCTCCATGATGTACGTGTACACCAAGGGCACACCCGCCAGCCGCAGGCGCTCCGGAAGCCGCCCCTCCCACTGCGTCCGCACCGTGCGCAAGCCGTCGACCAGCTGCTGCCACCGGGCCTGAGTGGTGGCTGTCCCGGGGGCGCCCGGCTCCGGCACCCGCAGATAGACAAGCACATTCGTGCTGCGGCCGTCCTTGGAAATCAACGAACCGGTGGCCAGCTCATGGTCCAGTAACTCGGTCCGCGCGGACTCGTGGTTGATGGGGGCTCGACCGCCGATGTATTTCATACCGGCTCCCGCCAGCGCCAGTACGTTGGGTTTTTGATCGGGGTTTTGGCGGAGCAGCGGGATGTTGAGCAGCGACATGGTGCCGCCGACTTCGGGGCCGGCTTCCAAGTCCGTGACGAGGGCGCGCAGGAGCGTGGCGCCTTCTTCGCTCGTCCAGTCCACCCCCGAGGCGCAAACAACCGCAAATTCATTCTGACTCCACGTCTTGGTCTCATGAAGTTCTTCGTAGATTTTTAACTCTGGATCTTTTTGGTCCAGCAGCGTGGTCGTTTGAAACTCAATCCCCAGCTTGCCAAACTGGGAGACAGCTAGGGCCCCGGCCGCTAGCAAAACTACCACCACAACGAGCCAAGCCCGTCGCACCACCCACGAATAAATGCGCTGCATCACGCGCATATGGTGGGTCGTTGAGGGTAGGCCTGTCCATCATTATTCATCGCTTCCCATCGGGTTTTTCCTGTTTCGATTTTGCTCTCGAGATGACAGTTGCCAGCGGGCTATCGCTTGTCACCCTGATGGAACACCACTGTCATCCCGCACCCTTATGCACTTTAAATCACTCGCCGCCGCCCTGATTGTCACGCTGAACCTCGTGCTGACGCCCAGCCCCCTTCAGGCTGACTCGCTGAAAGCGGATGCGGCCGCGGCCGGTCTCGACTGGATCATCGGCCAGTGGGGAGACAAAGCGACCAATGGTGCGGCGGTCAAACTCAGCTACCAATGGCGCCTCGATGGACATGCGGTCAGCGTCATCCTCGCCGCCCCTGATCGCAACGCCGAGGGCATGATCGCCCGCAATGCGAAAACCCAGAAAATTGGGTACATCTCGGTCGATAACCAAGGTGGAGGCGCCAGCGGCACCGTGGAACCAGATTCAGGGAACATTGTGTTTAAGGTTACCTACAGCGACGGGGGAACCGGCGAAGGGAAAATGGCCATCACTCACGAACAACGCGGAGCCGAAACCATGAAGCTCATCATCAGTGATTTAAGCGAGTCCGGCGAAGTCCTCGCCACGAAAATGGAACTGGAGTTGGTCAAAATGAAAGAAAAACCGGCCACAGGAGCCTCTGGTCAATAAGCCGGGAGGTAGCCTCTTGGTCTGCGGGATGAGTTCTCCCCGTCGAGGATATGGGATCGAAATCCTATCGTGCCATTGGCCCTCGTCGGGAAGTTAACTGACCTGCGTAGTCGTTTCGTATTCGGATCATTTGTAGCCGTGGGTCGCTGACCCCGGTCGCGGCGCCGAACGTCTTTTTGGCACGTGACCGGATGCGAAGAAGCGGATTCGGAGCCATTGTCTTGAGGGCTGTGGCCCGAAGGCCAAGTGTGGAAACCGGGGCCAACGTACCCGGCTACAGTGGCGGCTTTGCCGCCTGCGCCATGGTTTCGTATTCGGATCTTTTGTAGCCGTGGGTCGCTGACCCCGGTCGCGGCGCCGAACGCCTTTTTGGCACGTGACCGGATGCGAAGAAGC
>CAJBME010000253.1 GCA_903954065.1 uncultured bacterium | reverse complement strand
GCCCCACACGCTCAGGGCGGGCCCCGACCACACACCTCCACAAATCATCTCGAATTAAACCATACCCGATCCACCGCGATTATCCCGGCGCGTCACACAAATGCTGTTCATCGTCCCTGCTGATCTTGGTGACCGACTCATGAAAATGGAAAAAGAAGCGAGATTATGACCCTCAACGAATCCATCGTCGACGTCGCCGCCCTCGCAGCCCTCACCCGACCTCTCCCAGTGGCAGAGGAGAAGCGCGAGGGCATCCGGCGACTGAACCCGGCTCATTGAATAACCTCGTGGAGCAATACCTGATTTTTTCCCAGTGGACGCCGACTTCGAGCAGGCCACGAAGGATTTGAAGACGCTGCCAAAGCCTCATGAGACTCACGCGGAGGCGCGGAGCACGCGGAGGAAGAATTTGTCAGGATCATTTTTAGAAGAAATCACCACGCAATCGATTTCTATTTTTATTTATGATCTCGTCACCTAAAAACACCTCCGCGCCCTCCGCGCCTCCGCGTCTCGTCGCCGAACTGCACGCCCAGTTCGCCGAGTCCGCGAAACTGGAGCAGGCCATCAAAGCAAACCTGAGGGGGCCGGGTTATGGCGGGTGAGCCAGCCAGCATGTGTTCGACCCTCATTTTAATAAGGCGGGCTTGACTTTCATTTCGGGCGATCACCTCAGATGTCGTTCTCAGAATACAAAGGTCACCGGCCCTATTTCGTTATTCACGAGTCAGTCGTGCCTCCACGCGAATTAACCGATGCGTTCGGCAGGCTCACGAAGCCACTTATCGCCAAGATGCGGAACAATGAAGAAGAATCCCGCACGCGCGCCACCCTGCGCGACACACTGCTACCGACGCTGCTGAGCGGGGAGTTGAGTGTTGAAGATGTCTCCAGAAAGATCTAAAACTCTCGTGTCATGCCAAGCGCTCTTTATCGCATTGAATCTCTCGGACGTCATTTGGGCGTGGGCGTGGCGGGCAGCCGTTACGTTTATCTGAGCGCGGTGGCTAAGGAGAACGTTGCTAATGCGCCCTATTGCATCCCCAATGAATTGATTTGTGGGGAACTTGGGCGGTTTCTGCGGCTGCCGGTGCCGCCGGCGGGAATCGTGACGCAGGCAGGAGGAAGCGCGATGGTGGCCTCGCTGGACTTCAACTTAACCGGGAACTCGCTGCCGCCGGTGAACGTTAACCAGTGCGTGCGGATGCTACCGACATTGTCCGCCGGGCTGCTGCTTTTTGACATCTGGATCGCGAACTGTGACCGCCATGAAGCCAACTTTTCACTCGATACCGGCACCACGCCGCCGCAGATGAGCATCTTTGACCACAGCCACGCGCTTGTTTGGCTATGCGCCCGGGCAGGGCGAGGCACGTCTGACGGCGCTGCGGGACCGACTGGGCATCTCGTGGACGACGAATGGCCCGGTGGACTCCGGGCAGCATCGTCATTGCCTGTTGGACACCGTCGGCACGGATGGAAATTTTCACCGCTGGTTGGAACGCATCCAGTCCACGCCCGACTTCTTCATTGATGAGGTTTGCCGGGACGCGATGCCCTATGGAGCGACGCTCCAAGAGGCGCAAGCTGCGGCTGGCTTTTTGAAGCACCGGCGCGATAATCTGCGTAACATCATCGACGCTCACAGGGCCGAGTTTACGGCCATCATCACCTGGAGTCTCCTGCCATGAACACCACAAAATACTTGCTCGCCAAATACATCCCGGACATGCACCGGTTTGAACCGCGCAACATCGGCGTCATCGTCTGGTCGCCGCTGGGGATCGAGGCCCGCTTTCTGGCGGAGAATGCTCAACGGCCCGGCGAGGTGGACGGAAGGTCCATCCCGGCCTTCGTCACATCCGACAGTGCCTACAAGCAGTGGGTGCGCTATTGGCGCGAGGCGCTTTCCAGCGCTTCGATCCGCCCCATCGGAGGGAGTGAGATCATCCCAGCATCTTCCCCCGCATTTTTGGAAGCCTTGCAGAAAACGAGCAAAGGGAACTTTGTGATCGCGGATGCTGGCAACGTTCTGGACGAGGTGAGGGAAAGTGATTTGGCCGCCGTGGCGAATCAGTTGTATTCCCAGCTCGTCTTGGAAACCGCGCCACCGGAGGAAGCTCCCGACCGTAGTTTTGAGGATCGCTGTGATGAGTTACTGGTGAAGACGCGATTGAAAGCCCACCGCCATTTCCACGACCGTTATCCAGTGAAATGCACGGTACGTGGGGTGGAAGAAGAGTATGTCTTCAGCCATGCGCTGGCGAATGGGAAGCTTGAGCTTCTGTTTCAGCGGTTCCCCATTCCGAAAAGGAAGGGACACATCCAAAAGAGCCGTGATGCCATGGCGTGGACTCTGGAGAGCCTGATCAACGGCAAAGTGGTGACCCCTGAGCAAGCGGTGCTGATCGTCGATGAGACACCGGAACGACAGAGCGAGACTGAAGTGGATAAGACACTCAGGTTGCTGGGCGGGATGTCCCACTTGGTGAACATCCAGAATCCACTTCAAGCGGAAGCAGTCTTCGCTGAGGCAGCCAAGCTGCCTTAATGCGATGCCTGCATATCCACGCTGAACAAATCCATCGTCGAAGACGCCGCCCTCGAATGGTTCGGCTAGCAACGCCGCGTTGCTCCATCCCTCATCCCGGCCCTCTGCTTTCGGCGATCTCCACTGCGCTCCGGTTCCCAGAGGGAGAAGGAGAAAGACGGCGAGGTTGAAATCGTCGTTCGCTTAAGGGTATGACAGGCTCGACCAGTAAAACTGAGCACTGCAGCCACGCACGCCGGCCCCGGTTTCCACCCTTGGCCCCCAAGCCACATCCTTCAAAACACGGATACGAAACTGCTTCTTCGAATCCGGTCACCTGCCAAAAAGACGTTCGGCGAGGCGCACGCCGCCACGGCCAAATCAGGCTTCGCCTAAAAGACCGGGCGGCTCCGGGGTCAGCGACCCCAGCCAGTCGTTTTTTTGTTTAAGTATCCTGCAACAAGCGACTTATAAATGTACGTGGGTAATTTTCGGACACTGGCCCAAGTCCGCACCCCTCCGAAGATGTGTGAATTTTTTCCATCACTCTACAAAATTCGCCCATAATTCACCACTTTCTGTCGCCCCTTTCGCTCAGATGAAGACTGGTCGACATCGACAATGGTAGTCAATTTCAACACGAGTCTTGGCCGAAATGCCGTAAGAAGAGCCTGCGTGACCTGCCACCACCGCTCCAGCCCGTGCCCCCTTCCACAAATCGAGCACTGGCTCGCCCGCCACAGTTTGAGTGAGGAGGTGAGAGTCGGCGAAGGTCTCGGGATTTCGCGGCTCATGGCTGGCCCTCGGTGTAGACGGGGCAACTGACCGTTCAAAACCGTAAAAGCACCGCTTTGCGGAGCCTTTTCAGTGCGTTGTGCCAACCGTTTGATGTGAAGCGGCCGATGGATCGCCTCCGCCCCTCTCTGCGTTCACTCAGCCTGTAGCGGTTCGCGATGTCGTCTATTAGGGGATTGAACTGCGGACCACGCGGAAACCTCCCTCCCAGCCTAAATTGCCCGGAGGGCCACTGTGCCGTCCTGCAACGCGGCAGCCGTTTGCATTGCTGAGCCAACTGCCGCCCCGGAGCACCCGGCTCAAGCCAGCGGTCACCCCCTTGGGATCAGATTGCGCCCCTGTCGCATAATTCCCATACCAATCCCAGCACCACTCCATGACATTGCCCGACATGTCATACAAACCATACCCATTAGGATCAAAACTGCCCACGGGTGCGGTGTAAGGTGGGCCATCAAACCCATAAGTCGGATGAAAACTCTCTGTAGGACTGACGTCGTAGGCGTACGCGCCATTACTCTGATAGGTCGATTGGCTGTGGCTAATCGTATCACCCCATGGAAACCGCTTCCCACCCAATCCCCCGCGGGCAGCTTTTTCCCATTCTGCCTCCGTTGGAAGGCGGTAGCCGTTCGCTCCCCAATTGACCGTCGGCACTGAAGACTCGGTGCGCATGATATTCCCGTTGACCCGATAACAAGGCTCCAACCCATCTTTTTCACTACGGGCGTTGCACCACCTAATAACATCAAACCAAGTCACAGTTTGCACAGGGTGATTACTCGCTTTGCCCTGATTAAT
>CAJBME010000252.1 GCA_903954065.1 uncultured bacterium | reverse complement strand
GTCGGAAAACGGACGCAGCGACTGTAATCCAAGGGTGAGCTGACGGGCGATTTCCACCGCCCACCACGCCGGTACGGGAGCGCATCGGGCCAAGTAAGTGTCGAGAGGCTCGCCATCGACACATTCGGTGACGCAAAACAAGGCGCCTTCGTCCTCCCCGGCTTCGATTATTTTCAGTACCCGTCGGTTGGGCGTGGCGGTCAGGGCTTGGACCCGGGTGTGAAATGCCTCGATCGTCTGCTGGTGGCTGGGGTCATGCGCATCGATTTCTGGGATGATGTGCAACTCGACCCATTGCTGGGACTCTGGTTGGGAGGCGAGACAGACGATCTCCCGATCATGGCGCCATAATTCCAGCGGGGTGGCTTCCGGGGTTTCGGCGATCTCGTAGGAGCGGAACCGTGGCAGAGGTGAGGGCATGTGAATGGCGATGATAGCGCCACTGTGGTGGCGATTGAAGCATACCACGATTTTGTCCGGCGTGCACCATGCGCCGGGGCGGGAGGGGCTGGAAATGGATGCCGGGGAGGAAGGGGGCAGCGGCTGACTCGCCACTGGCCGGGGTCGGGGCCGGGAGCCAGCGGGCGGAGCGGCGGCGGTCCCGCCGCACCGCTGTTGAGGCGGGCGGTGGCGTCGTGAACCGGGTATGGATCAATGCTCCAGCAACCACTTGGTGGTGCGGGGATTAAAGTCCTGCAGGCATTCCCAATGGAAGGCGTGGCCGGCGTTGTCATACAGATGCAGCTCGGCGCCTGGGATCAGGCTGGCCACTTCCTCGCCCATCCATTGCGGCGTGAAAGTGTCATTTTTACCGCCGATGACGAGGGTTGGGCAGGTCACACTCGGCAGCTGCTCGACTGTGTGGTGATTCATGGCGGCGGCCGCCTGGGCTTCCATGGCATGGACCGGTTGGGGGGCTGGATTGACGGAGGCCTCGGCCCGTCCTGCCAAGACACCTTGCCAGCAGTCATCGTTGTCAAACCAAGGTTTGCTGAAGATCAGCATCTGGACGTAATGCATGAAGTCTTCTGGACGAAAAGCGGCTTTGCACTTCATGAGGTGCTCCCAAGTGGTCAGCCCAAACCGGTCCTGCCGGGCCCAGGTGCACATCAGAATCATGCTCGATACCTTGTGCGGATGGCGGATGGCCAGTTGCTGGGCAATCACGGAGCCGAGCGAGCAGCCAACAACGCGGGCGCGGGGGATGTCGAGGGCATCCATCAACGCGGCATAATCATCCGCCATCATTTCAGTGGTGTAGGGACCAGCGGGTTTGTCCGTGCCGCCCACGCCACGGTTGTCACCAAGGATGCACCGAAAATGTGGCTCCCAAGCGGCGGCATGAGCGTCCCAGACGACCCCGGGTGCCGTGACCCCCATAATGCAAATCAACGGTTCGCCTGAGCCGCGCTCGGTGTAGGCCATTTCGATTCCAGTGGGCAATTTGACAGTGGGCATGGGGGTCGGATGTTGGGGGTGACGGGTTGAGTGATGGGGGGAGGCAGGCGCAGAAAGTGCGCGTGTCTCCGCTCAATCGTGACCCAAGCCGCGCCGACTGTCAGCTGATTTTCTCGGGTGGCCTAAGGTTCTGCGGAGGGCTTGGTTGGGCGATTAACGGGATGGGGCTGAGTGATCGGGGGCCCGGTTTTCGAAGCGCATGAATTCTTTAAGGAACGTCAGGCGCACGGTGCCGGTCGGGCCGTTTCGTTGCTTGGCGATGATGAGTTCGACTTCCCCTTCTGTTTCTGCTTTTTCCTCTTCGTTTTCCGCATAATATTCGGGTCTGACGAGCAGGCCGACGACGTCGGCGTCCTGTTCGATGGAGCCGGATTCCCGGAGGTCGGACAGGCGTGGTCGTCCTTTACTGTCTCCGGTGCGCGACTCGGGCGAGCGGTTGAGCTGGGCCAGCACGATGATGGGGATATTGAGTTCTTTGGACGTGGCTTTGAGGCCGGAGGAAATTTCGGCGATTTCGATCTGCCGGTTTTCTTGGGCTCTTTTGCTGGTTGACCGCATGAGCTGAAGGTAGTCAACGGCGATCAGGCCGATCCCGTGGCGCTGGTGAAGCCGCCGGGCCTTGGCTCGAAATTCTCCGATCGGGAGGCTGGGAGTGTCGTCGATGTGGATGGGAGCATTGGCAATCTCGCTGGCGACGTGCGTCAGGTGAATGAATCGGTCGTTCTGAATAAAACCGTTATTCAAGTTGGACATGGAAACGTGGGCCCGCGAGCAGAGCAGTCGTTGCACCAGCTGTTCCGCGCTCATTTCAAGGCTGAAAACGGCGCATGGAATCCCCTGATTGACAGCCACGTGTTCGACAATGTTCATGACCAGCGAGGTTTTGCCCATGGACGGGCGGGCCGCGATAATGATCATTTCTGATCCATGCAGTCCGCGCGTCATTTCATCGAGTTCGGTGTAACCGGTAGGTACTCCGTTCAATGAGCCCGGGTTTTCCATCATTTTTTCGATCATGATCACAGCGTCACGCACGTGATCACTGATCATTTTTGTTTTGCGTCCGGCCTGCTGGACATCGCGGATTCCCAGCACATCTTTTTCCGCATCATCGAGCAATCCGGCCACGTTTTCCTGATCCTGATAAGCCCGCTGGATCGTCTTGGTGCAGACATTGATGACTTCGCGCAGAATAAATTTTTCGCGGACTAGATCGATATAATATTCGATGTGGGCAGCGACCGGCACGAAATTCAGCAGATCCATGAGGGTGGCGGCGCCGCCAATTTCCTCAACCTGACTTCGGTCCATCAGCGTCTGCAACAGGCTGACCGGCTCCACCGGCCTGTTTTTGTTTTTAAACTCCACGAGCAAGTCAAAAAGAATGCGGTGAGCCGGCAGATGGAAACAAATCGAGGTGATCGCCGTCATGGCCGTGTTCAGCGCGTCATCTGGATCGAGCAACATGCTGGCCAACACGCCTTTTTCGGCGTCCACGCTGCTGGGCAGGGCGCGACGGGCATCGGCTCCCCCCGATGGATTGATCGAGGGAAGTGCGTGCAGCGCAGGTTTGCCGGGGAATTTGCCCGAGTTTTTTTCCTGACCGGGAAAGCCGGTGATGGGAGCAGGTTCAGCCATGGCGCATCCTAAGCGGGGTGGCGGTGGCGGCCAAGCGCGGGATTTTGCCGGGCCGGTGAACAAGTGGGTCGAACAACCGTGAATAAGATGGCAACATCCAGAGCGGACAGGTTGCGGCGCTCATCGGTGAGGGTGAATAACTATTTTCGCTCGGTCCGCGTGGGGATCTAGAGTCGGGCCATGCCCAAAGCGCGACCGGAGAAAAGGAGTGATCGCCTCGGAGAAACGGCAACGAATAGCGATGCCTCTGCCATGGATCCTCCAGCCTCTCCTCTCCATGAGGATACACAATCCCACGTCTTCCATGCCTGCAGCCACTCTTTCACTCCGTCCAAACTGAGTGGCTCAAGAATCTTCTCCTGACCCCTTTTTTGGCATTCGCGTGTCTTGCGGAGGCGTTGGGGGTGGGGCGGGGGAGATGGAGTTGGATGCACAGCTTGGCTTGACGGTGAGCCAGCAGGAGCGAAACGTAGTGCTTCACATGAGTGCCAAGAAAAATTCCGCAGCCCCGGCCCCTGCCGGGAAAAAAGCAAAGTCGCCCCTGCCCCGACCGCATTCCTCCGTTTTGGTGGATGGGGCGGATCGAGCGGCGAGCCGGGCTATGCTTCACGCGGTTGGTTTCAAGAGGGAAGATTTTCAAAAGCCGCAAATTGGGATTGCGAGCACGTGGAGCATGGTCACGCCGTGCAACATGCATATTGACCGGCTGGCGCGGGAATCGGCCAAAGGGGCGGATGCGGCTGGCGGCAAAAGCATTATTTTTAACACCATCACGATTTCTGACGGCATCTCGATGGGGACGGAAGGGATGAAGTACTCGTTGGTGTCGCGTGAAGTGATCGCTGATTCCATTGAGACGGTGGTGGCCTGTGAGAATCTGGATGGTTTTGTGGCGATTGGCGGGTGTGACAAGAACATGCCTGCGTGTGTGATGGCGATGTCGCGATTGAATCGTCCCAGTGTTTTTGTGTATGGCGGGACGATTTTGCCTGGGTGTCATGATGGCAAGGATGCGGACATTGTGACCGTTTTCGAGGCGGTCGGCCGTCATGCGGCTGGTGCGATTAGTGATGCCGAGTTGCAGCAGATCGAGGAGGTATCGATTCCTGGGGCTGGCTCGTGTGGCGGCATGTATACGGCCAACACGATGGCGAGTGCGATTGAGGCGTTGGGTCTTTCCTTACCGAATAGTTCTGCGCAGGCGGCGGTGAGTGATGACAAGCTGCGTGATTGTTTTGATGCGGGGGTGGCGGTGTTGCATTTGTTGCAGCGGGGGATTCGACCCAGCGATATCTTGTGTCGCGAGTCGTTTTTAAATTCCATTGCTTTGATTACGGCGTTGGGGGGATCGACGAATGCGGTGCTTCATTTGGTAGCGATGGCGCATACGGCGGGTGTGAAGTTGACGATTGATGATTTCACGAAAGTGGGTCGAAAAGTTCCGGTTTTGGCGGATTTGAAGCCATCGGGTCGTTTTGTGATGTGGGAGTTGGTGAAGATTGGCGGGACCTTGCCGTTGATGAAGATGCTGCTCGATGAAAAGCTGATTGATGGCGACGTCATGACGGTGACGGGCAAGACCATGCGGGAGAACTTGGCGAAAGTGAAGCCGTACCCCAAAGGGCAAGAAGTCATTCGTTCGTTTGCTAATCCGATCAAGAAGGACGGCCATCTGGTCATTTTGCGCGGCAATCTGGCCCCGCAGGGGGCGGTGGCTAAAATTACGGGCAAAGAAGGACTGACCTTTACAGGGGAAGCCCGGGTGTTTGATTCCGAGGAGCAGGCGATGACCGCCATTCTGGCCGGAAAAATCAAAAAAGGCCATGTGGTGGTGATCCGACGGGAAGGACCGAAGGGAGGCCCGGGGATGCGCGAAATGCTGGGGCCGACCAGTGCTATCATGGGTCGTGGGCTGGGCAAAGATGTGGCTCTCATTACGGACGGACGTTTTTCTGGAGGTAGCCACGGGTTCGTGGTCGGCCACATCACGCCTGAGGCGCATGTGGGCGGTCCGATCGGCGTCTTGAAAAATGGTGATGTGATCACGATTGACGCCCGTACGCGTACGATCGACGTGGCTGTTTCCGAGGCGGAAATGGCCACTCGACTTGCCGCTTGGAAACAGCCAAAACCGCGCTACACGAGAGGAGTGCTGGCAAAATTTGCGGCCACCGTTCGCAGTGCCAGCGAAGGGGCGGTCACGGATTGGGATCTCGCTCTGTAATTTCCGCCGGGGCCGCGTCTGGATCATGACGCGACCGAGCCCTCCCTGTCTGCCAGATCCATCTTATTTTATTTTGCCGGAATCGCGACTGCCTCCGGCTCCCATTTTATTCATTCTGGGTCGATGACCCGCCTTTGTATCAAACCATGTCGACCGACGTCACTGCGGACAATCCATTTCGGGACGAATTCCTGACTCGCCTGAGCCCCGAGCCATGCACGCTCGTGATTTTTGGTGCCACTGGGGATTTGACTCATAAGTTGTTGATTCCTGCGTTGTACAATTTGGCGCTGGACGGCGAACTGCCGCCCACACTCAAGGTGGTGGCCTTTGCTCGGCGGGAAAAGACGAGTGACGAGATCCGTGCGGAATTTGCGGGCAGCAATCTGAAGCAGTCGCGTCAGGGGCACAGCAGCGAGTTTTGGGCTGGGTTTCAGGAGCGCATTATTTATCATCAGAGTGAGTTTGGCGATGCGGCTGGGTACGCGTCACTGGGTCGACTGCTGGCGGAACTCGATGCGGCGCGGGGTGGGGCGGGTAACCGGTTGTTTTATCTGGCCTCCGCTCCCGACAACTTTGAGGAGATCCTCAGCCATCTCAAGGAGGCCGGACTCAATGAAGGTTGTCATGGCGGGTGGGCGCGCATCATTGTGGAAAAACCCATTGGCAAAGATCTGGCCAGTGCCGAGCGCCTCAATAACATGGTGGCCGCTGTTTTTGCCGAGAAAAACACCTATCGTATCGATCACTATCTCGGCAAAGAGACAGCGCAAAACATCATTGTGACTCGTTTCGGTAACTCGATCTTTGAGCCGCTCTGGAATCGTAACTACATTGATCACGTGCAGATTACATGCGCGGAGAATTTTGGAATGACCGGTGGGCGCGGGGCGTATTATGACAAAGCGGGTGCGTTGCGGGACATGGTGCAAAACCATTTGTTGCAGTTATTGAGTTTGATTGCGATGGAGCCGCCGACTGATCTTAGTGCGGATTCGGTGCGTGACGAGAAGGTCAAGGCTTTGCGTGCGCTTCGCAAATTCACCACCGTGGACGAGGTTGCTCAGAATGTGGTGCGCGGCCAGTATGTGGCGGGATCGGTCAACGGCCGGAGTGCGGTTGGGTACCGGGACGAGGATCGGGTTAATCCTGATTCTCAGACGGAATGTTATGTGGCGGTGCGTGCTTTTATTGACACTTGGCGCTGGCAGGGGGTGCCATTTTACATCCGGGTGGGTAAGCAGCTGCCGAAGAAAGCCACGGAAATTTCGGTGCATTTCCGGCGGGCTCCGCATGTGCTTTTCCAGACGTTGCCGGCCCGTGGTCGGAGCAATGTGCTAGTGTTTCGCATTCAGCCGGATGAGGGCGTGAGTTTGCGCATGCTGGGCAAAGTGCCTGGTTTGGCCATGCGGATGGAGCCGGTGAAAATGGATTTTCGTTATGCCACTAGTTTTGGCAAGGCCAGTCCGTTTGCTTATGAACGACTGCTATTGGATGCGATGGCTGGTGATGCTACGTTGTTTGCCCGACGGGACGAGGTCGAGAACGCATGGCATTTTATTGATCCGATTGAGCAGGCGTGGCATCAGGCCGGGCAGCCGCCGGCGATGACGACTTATCCGGCCGGATCGTGGGGGCCCGCCGAGGCCGACGAACTTATGGAACGCGACGGGCGCAGCTGGAGGCGTATCTAAGCGGTTCCATGTCATTCACTTTTGTCTTATGACCACCGCTCCACCATCCAGTGGTTGCCCGCTCGGGCAGGAAACGGATGTTTCCTGCATCGATTCTTCATTGCGGGCCTTATGGGCCGGCAATGAAGCGCTGACCAAGGCGTCCTTGATTAACTTTGCCGTTTATGCGGAATCTCCGGGCAGCCTAGAAGTCAACACGAGCCTCATTCAGGCCGTGACCCGGGATCACGCGTGCCGGGCGATTTTGATCGCTGCCCATCCCTCCGAAGACGAACCGCAGCTCAAGGCCTGGATCACGGCCCACTGCCAACTCAGTGGCACCGGCGGAAAATCAGTGTGTTCAGAACAAATCGCCTTCGAACTGAGTGGTCACCTCCGCGATGCCTTGCGCAACGTGGTTTTTGCGCACCTCGAAAGCGATTTGCCGTTGGTTTTTTTCTGGCAGGGCGACTTCTCCCCGCGATGGGAACCGCATTTGTACCGACGGATCGACCGGCTGGTTATTGATAGCACCACTTGGAGTGATCCGGCGGTGCAACTGGAGCGCTTGCGCACGGCCTGGCGTGATTCGGGATCGCATTTTGTGGTGCTCGATGTCGCTTGGATGCGGATTTTTCCCTTTCGTCAGGCGCTCGCCGGGGCCTTTGATACGGCGCTGGCCCGAACCAGTCTCTGCCGTTTGAATGCGCTGCGGATCACCCACGGGCCGGGCCACCGTTCTACCGCCGCGCTCTTTGCCTCATGGATCGCCTACAAAGCCGGATGGTCACTCCAGCCGGATGAGCGCGTTTTTGTGGAAGACGGCACCGTGCCGCTCTCGCGTCTCGAAGTAACCGGGCCCGGAGGGTGCCGGATCGAGGTCGTCCGCGAGGAAGGAGCGCAGTTTCTTCATGTTCACGTACAGGTTGATGAGGAGGAAATTACGCAAGTCAGTCCGTTAGGGACCGATGATCTGGCCACTCTTGTCTCCGAGCGATTGAGCCGCGGCGGGAATACACCGCTGTATTTTAAACTCTGGCGTCAGGTGACAGGATGGGGCGAGTGACGGCCGGCGGCTGGATGGTGCGGGCGCTGGCCGATTATTCCACGGCGTGTTCGGCGGCGGCCATGCGGTCGATGGTTTCCTGCATGAGAGCGACATATTCTTCACTGCTGAGCGCTTCTGCTTCGGGTTGGCCGCGCACGGCATAGAGCCAGCCGATCTCGTAGGGGTCGCTTTTGACGAGGCAGGCGTCGGCGGCGAGGGCTGGATTGAGTTCGACGAAGGCGCCGTGCATCACGGAAAATACGCTGGCGGCGGCTTTAAATCCTTCGACGGCACCGATCTCCTGGCCGGGCTCGACGGGGCCGCCTGCGGGCACTGAGAAGCTGGCTTCGACCAATTCACCCAACATTCTGGTGGCGAACTTGGTAAAGCCGACGCGCCAAACCTCCGGGTCTTCGGGGCTGGGGCTCATCCAATAGTGGGACCGTGAGTAACGGTATTCTTTGGGAAAGCGGGCGGAAAAGCGGGCGTGTTTGAATCGGAGAAATTCCATGGCGGCAGAAGTGACAAACTGGAGCATAGATGGACCTGTATGGCAGTCATTTCCAACGATCATCTAGCCCGTTTCGGCGGGATTGGCCGGCTTTACGGAGCGGACGCGCTTCGGTTGCTGGATTCGGCGCATGTGTGTGTGATTGGGGTGGGGGGTGTCGGGTCGTGGACGGTTGAGGCGTTGGCGAGGTCTGGGGTGGGGCGGCTGACGCTGGTGGATCTTGATGATGTGTGTGTGACGAATATCAACCGCCAGCTGCCGGCGCTGGATGGCACGATTGGCCACCCGAAGATTGAGGTATTGGCGGCCCGGGTGCGGGCCATCAACCCGCGGTGTGAAGTCGTGTGCCAGGCGGATTTTTTCACCGAGACTACGGCCGATCGGTTGTTGGCGCCGGCGTTTGATTATGTGGTGGATGCGGTTGACCGGATGTCGATCAAGGCGCTGATCATTGCCGGCAGTCAGGCGCGGGGGTATCCGGTGATGACGTGCGGATCGGCTGGGGGTCGGCGAGATCCATCTTTAATCAAAGTCGATGATTTGGGTCGGGCTGGCCACGATGAATTATTGCGGCAAATGCGGCGGCGATTGCGGCGCGAGCATGGGTATGCTCGTGGTGAAAACCAACTTTTCGGGGTGCCGGCGGTTTATTCTCCTGAGGTGCCGGTTTTTCCGCAGGCGGATGGGACGTGTGCGCCGTTGCGGCCGGAAGACTCGGCTGGGCAGCGGCTGGATTGTGCGGGGGGCTATGGAGCAGCGACTTTTGTGACGGGTGTTTTCGGGTTTCAGGCGGCGGCGGTGGTGGTATCCGGGCTGGTTGACGGAAAAAAATCGCATGGAAGTGCAGAATGATGTAAAAAATCACTTGGCAAGCGGCCGCTGCGTGGTAGCCATTTCGCCCCGCCGATCACCGGCTGCGGGATACAAAAAATTGAGGGGCGTTAGCTCAGTTGGTAGAGCACCACAATGGCATTGTGGGGGTCAGCGGTTCGAATCCGCTACGCTCCACCACTTCAGTTGTTGAAGTGGTGGGATGAATAAGACGAGTGGTTTATGAGGCGGGTCTGCCGGGTCTACCTGAAGCGTGTGGGGTGAGGAGTATATGTGGCGTGCGAAATTTTCACTGTGACTGCAGATCCTGGATTCTTGTCGCATCTTCTTCTCTTCCATTCTGTGCAAACGATGGGGCGTGGGTGCGCGTCGAGTGGAGGTGGGCGGTGGGAGAATGATAAAGACGGCCTTACGGTCGATTGACGTCATCCTTCCTTTCGCGTATCGGAGACATTCGTTTTTCATCTGCTTCAGCTTCCTTTTCCTCATGAAATTGACCATCATTGGTTCCGGTTACGTTGGACTCACCACTGGCGCTTGTTTCGCCAAGGTCGGGCACCATGTGATGTGCGTGGACAGCAACCCTAAGAAAATCGAGACGTTGCTGGCCGGCCAGATTCCCATTTACGAGCCGGGTCTTGAGGAAATCGTGAAGCAGACGGTGGCGAGCGGGCGGCTCAAGTTCACCACCAATACC
>CAJBME010000251.1 GCA_903954065.1 uncultured bacterium | reverse complement strand
GTGGCTGGCGCCGAGGATCGTCCATGGCGTTTTGTAGGCGATGAACGAATACCCGCAGAGCAGGGCGGTGGCGTAGAGGGCGAGGAACCGCTGCAATCGGACGTTTTCGTAGCGAGACGGGCGGGCGAGGAAGCCTTTGCCTGCTCCGACGACGGCCAGCAGTACGAGCGGCCATTCGCCGCTGAGGAAACCATCGGCGTCGCGACGGCCCCAGATCAGCGAAAGGTACCACCACCACGGTTTGGCGTGGCCAGCACCTTCGGCTCGTTTGGCGTATTCGACGTAGCTTTGCAGCGACTCCCAAAACCGGCTGGGCTGACTGAGGAATCCGGAGAAGACGAAAAACGAGACGGCCCCGGCGACGAGCAGGCCGAGGGCAAGGTGGACGGCAACGGTGGAGCCGGCGCGGCTGGAGCGCCGGTTGATCTGGCCGTACCCGGTGCCGCTGTGAAACAATTCGAGAATAGCCGTGGCGAGGATGGCCAGTCCCGCTGCGATCAGCTGGATCAAAAACGTTTCCTTGGTGACGTGCATCAGTCCGACGGCGGCACCGGCCACCGCCATCCATCCCGGATGCCTCGTCAGCGTGTAACGCCAGCCCGCGGCGATGGCGAGGGTGGTCATGAAGACGAGAGGTACCTCCATGATATAATACCGGCTGTAGTAGACCAGCATCGGCGAAACGGCCGAAAATAGCATGGCCCACGCGGCACTGCCTCGCCCCAAGCCGTCAGCCATTAACCAGACGAGCAACACCAGACCCAGCGAATATAAGGCCGGCGTCAGGCGCAAAATGTATTCCCCTAGCTCGGCCGGCGAGTCGGTGCCGCTCAGCCAGCAGAGTACACGCGTTGAATAAACAAGAAGCGGGCCGTGGCCGTCAGCTTGATGATATTCATACTCGCCACCCGATAGCATGGGAGCGAGGTAGATTTCCGCCTGGACGGCTTCATCCGTGTGCAGGACCCGCTGATCGAGCGCGATGAAACGGGTCAGCAGCGTGAGGATCAAGGCCACGAAAAATAGCCCGGCGGCCGTAGAGATTTGCGCGGCGGCGGTGCGAGGGGGCGGGGTGTTCAGGCGAAGAGCCACAGGCGAACGAAGCAATCAGGAGTCAGGACATGCGCGCCCCATCTGGAACGCGTCACCGATACCATGGCGGCAGGCTTCAGCCGTGCAAGGTGGAATGGCGGGCCGGGCGGTCGAGTCGACGGCTTCTTTAACGGCCGGCCATGCGCCGCGCGACGGCGCTCGAAATCAACGCATGCAGCATCTCGAGCCGCGGCAGAACGGCGCCTGCCGCGCGCGCGCGCTGTAATGGCTGGGCCCAGATGCTGTCGACTTCTACATCGCGGCCTTCGAGGTAATCGATCAGACTGCTGGGGCGATACGGTCCGATCTGGGCGGTGGCGGCGAGGTGTTCATCGACGAGGGAGGCGGGCAGCGGGTAGCCGCAGGCGGCGGCGGCCTGTCTGACTTCTTCCATGATGGCGGCGGCCTGTTGGCGGAGCCATGAGTCATTCATGATGATGGATGTATCAACTCCGCCGGCGGCAATGGCGAGGCCGTTGAAGGCGATGTTCCAGGTGAGTTTGAGCCATCGGGAGCGGGGCAGGCAGTCCGAAACTTGGCAATCGACGCCGGCGCTGGCGAGCAGCGAGCCGAGGGCGCGGGTGGCGGGCTGGGGTGGTCCTTGGGGATCGCCGATAACCACGAGGCCCTGCGCGGAGTGGTCGATGACACCGGGGGCGGTGCGATTGATGCAAACGTAGCACAATCCCCCGATGACGCGTTCCGGGCCGAAGTGATCGGCAAGGAATTCCTCATTACCGAGTCCATTTTGCAGGGTGAGCAGTTTGGTGTCGGCGTGCAGTAGCGGGCGGATCAGGTCGGGTAACGCGGCGTTGGCGGTTGATTTGAGGGCGATGATGACCACGTCGCACGGGCCAATTTCCGTGGTGGTAGCATGAATGTGCGGGGCTGGGAGGTGAAAGTCTCCCTTGACGCTGCGGATGTGCAGGCCATGCGCGCGGACGGTCTCGAGATCCGATCGTAGGAGAAAATGGACATCGAGGCCGGCTTGGGCCAGGCGGCTGCCATAATATCCTCCGACCGCTCCGGCGCCAATGATGGCGAGGCGCGGATGTGAGGGCAGGACTTCCATGAGTGACTGGTGGGGCGGCGTGATTACACGCTGGCCGCGATCATGGTAAAGACGGGCTG
Organism: uncultured bacterium; assembly: GCA_903954065.1. Taxonomy (GTDB): domain Bacteria; phylum Verrucomicrobiota; class Verrucomicrobiia; order Verrucomicrobiales; family V1-33; genus CAJBME01. The sequence continues at coordinate 21,988 of CAJBME010000251.1, read as the reverse complement.
GATCACGCAGAGTAGACCAGGCACCGCGTCGCTGGTGGCGGGGATGATTTCCGCACGACAGCGGCCGACCAGCATGCCTTCGGCATCGAAGTAGACGGTTTCGCGTTCCCACCGCCGCTGGGCATTCAGTTGTTCCGAGACCTCGCGGCTGAATCCGGCGGGATCCTCAGGGCGGAACAAGCGGTAGAGAGCCACCCCTTCCAGACTGTCGCCATCGGTGGCAAGAAAGCGGATGGCCGCCGGGTTAGCGGCCCGGATGCGGCCGCGCAAGTCCGTGACAAGGGTCGCGGTCTTGAGATTGGCAAAGGCCAAGTCGCGCCAAGCCGCGGTGTCGGAGTGCAGGCCGAGCGGCTCCGGAGCCTCGGATGTTTCGAGAGTATCGGGCTCCTCCGGGGCGATCTCAGGAGCCGCGGCCACAGCAGGAGCGGCAGCGGGAGCAGCAGCAACAGTGCGGGGCAGCAAGAAACAGGCCTGCAGCAGGGTGTCGCCGGCTGGATTGCGGATGGGGCCATGGCTGAGCGAAATGGGCAGGCGAGATCCACTTCGGGTCAAAAGAAAAGCCGCCCGCCCGTCTGTTCCGACGGACTCCACTTCAGGGGCCATTTCAACTAAGTGGCTCAGACGCAACCGGCGTAATTCCACGCGGGAATAACCACTCAGTTTTTCTAAGGCTGGATTGCCCTCGACAAGGGCGCCCGTGCGGTCGGCCAGTACGATGCCGGTCGGAAACTCGCGGAACAAACCGCGGTATTTGGCTTCGCTGGTGCGCAACGCATCCTCGGCGCGCCGGCTTTCGGTGACGTCGGTCAGAATCAGCAAAAGATGACCGTCAGGGAGAAGGCGCGGCCGCAGCTCGATTTCCTTGATCAACCCATCGGCGCTGATCAGGCTGAAGGTGCGGTTCATTTGCCGCCGCCACACCGTGTCCCGCCATTCGCGGACGACCGGATCGCGCAGAGCTTCCTCCGGTGAGCTTTCGGTCAGCCATGGCTCAAAAGAAGTGCCCGCAGTCAGGGCGCGTCCCAAGAGCAGGCCAACGGCATCGTTGGCCGCAATAACCACTCCTTCACGATCCAGTAAAACCAAACCAAAGGGCACGTGGCGCGTCAAATCGTTGGCCAGAGCGAGAGTCGGCGTCGCCGCTGGCGCATGGTCCGCAGCCGCACTCGGCGCATGGTTCTGCGCTGTTGTGGCGGCTGGTTCTGGAGTCAGGCTGCCGGTCAGGAGCACGGCTTGGGTGAGGCCGGCGGCGTTGCGGTGGGGGGAGGGCGACCAGTGGAGCCGCTGGGTGGGAGCGCCGGGGATGAGGATGTCTGCGGGCGCGTAGTCTCCGAGTGGAGTGGCGGAGTTGAGTGGTGTCAGCGAGGCAAACCGAGATTTTTCGATTTCTTCGGCGGCGCGGTCGGGATAGACCTCCCAGAATGGCAGGCGGCCATCGGCGGTTGGTTGCAGTCCGAGGGAGGCGCGGGCGGCTGCGCTGGAGCGCAAGATCCGTCCATCCAGTCCGACGAGCAGCACCGGCAGCGACTGGCTTTCAAACAGGGAGCTGGTGAGATTGCGGTCGAAAGTCCGGCGTCGTTCCTCCCGTTTTTGCGCGGTGATAATTTCCTGGGAGAGGATCAATCCGCCGATGCTACCATCGGATTCATGCCACGGCCGAACTTCCCAGCGGACCCAGTCGCTGGTGCCATCGGCTCGCTGAAAAAAGTCTTCTTCGATGCGTCCCGCCTCGCCTTGCAGGGCGCGGTCGAAAAGCACCCGCCAGTTGGCGTGGAAATCGGGGAACAATTCGTAATGCGAGCGACCGAGGATTTCGCGGTTGTCGAGCCCGAACGAGGCGGTGAACGGCCGGTTGGCCGCCACGTAGCGCATGTCGGTGTCAAACATGGCCAACGCCTGCGGTAGATGGTCGAGCAGGACAGGAGCAAAATGCTCGAGAATGGCCGGGACCGGAACCGGGGCCGTGCGCGGCGCGGCGGCGGCTGGGGTAGGGGTGGCGGGCGCTGCCGCAGCGGCGTCAGGCGTCGTCGTATGACTGTGGGTCAGGCGCTGGGCGACATCCTGCAATTGATCGGCGAGTGGACCCTGGGCCAGAGGGACGGGGAAAAAGGCGTCTAAGCCGAGAGAGTTTTGTGAAATGCCGGACGGGCTGTCGGCTTCACCGACGGCCAAAATGTAGGGTTGGCTCGTCCCGGAGGCTTGGCGTACAAAATTGACGAACCCTTGCAGTTCCGCGGTGTCGCCGTTGGCGTGCGTGATGACGACCGCCTGCTGGGCAAAATGAACCCGGCCCTCGGCCAGTGTTTCGCACGTCCGCACGCCAAAACCACTCCGGGTCAGGGCGCGCACGAGCTGCTCCCGAGTTCCGGGATCATGTTCAACCACAAGTGCTTCCGCAGGGCGACAGGAGGTTGGAATGAGGGTCTTCATGGTGGGTTTTGCACAAAAGAGTCGCGTTAATGCGAACTCTTTTCACATTTGCAAACTATACCGCCCTGACAGGGAGGCAAGCACGGAGGCAGTCCCCGCGCATATTCTTTTGCCCTCGCGGACGGAGGGCTGCGGTCCGCAAGGCGGGCGAGTCTGACTGTCTCGGGCGGCTTCGGACGGAGGCGCGTTTTTTTCAGGGAGTGGAGCGTGGAGAGCGCTGGGGCTGGCGTGCCCTCCAGGCGGCGTGAAGGGTGGCGAGCAGGACGAGGCCGAGCAGGGACTGGGCAAAAATATCGCCATGGCGGGCGTAGAACGTGAGACCGCCCGTGGTGGGAAGCGGGATGGAGGCGAGCAACACGCCTTCTTGGAGGCGCGGCAGCTGGTGGGTGACGCGTCCTAAGGGATCGATGACGGCGGTGACTCCGGTATTGGCGGTCCGGATCAGCGGGCGGCGGAGTTCGATGGCGCGGAAGATGGCATTGGCCAGATGTTGGTCGGCGCCCTCACTGTCGCGAAACCAGGCGTCATTGGTGACGTTGACGATGAGTTGCGGTTCATCGCGGACGAAGCGCCGGGCCACCCGTCCGAGCGTGTCTTCAAAACAAACGAGTGGAATTAAACTAAGGTGGGGGCCGGGAGTGGAGCGGGCTGGGGTTTCATCCGAGGGCGGGAGTGGAAACGGCAGCGGCTCGCTGGAATCGCCCGCTTGGAAGTCACCGGGGAGTTGTTCGCGGATGAAGTCGAACCGACCAAACAGGCCGCGGGCGGGCAGGTATTCGCCGAATGGAACGAGGTGAACTTTGTGATGGAGAGTGGCTTGTTGTGGATCGCCGCGAAACACGGCGATGGAATTGTAGTAGGCATCGAGTTGTTGGTCGTCGATGCCGAGGATGTGGGTGAAGTGGCCGAGTGGGGCAAGCTGGCGCAGGACGTATTGGACGCCTTCGTCGGAGTAAGGGGCGGGCAGGGCGGACTCGGGCCAGGCGAGCAGTTGGGGGGCGGGGGTGGTGGCGAGCGCCTGTCGGCTGAGCCGATCGAGGGTCGTGGCCATGGCGTCGAATGTTTCCGGGAGGTTTTTAATTTCCTGAAGGACGTTGGGCTGGATGAGGGCGACGGGCAGGGTGGGGGAGCGTGTGAGGGTGGTGGAGAGGGATGATTCCCGGCGTGAGCCGATGGTGGTGATGGCGGTGTAGAAGGCGAGGGTGACGGCTGCGGTGGTGGCGAGGAATGGGGCAAAATCGAGCGTGGACCGGCCGGGACGGCGGTTTTGGCGGGAGTGGAACCAGAGGCCGATGCCGAGGGTGGGCAGGGCGACGATGAAGAACGAGAGGCCGGTGACCCCTAGCCATTCGGCGCCCTGTCGGAAGTGGCGGCCGGAGTGGGAAGTGGCGAGGGCGGTGCCGAGGCCGTTCCACCCGAATCCGGTCATGATCTGACCGCGCAGCCATTCCAGACTGGTCCAGGTGGCGGCGGTCACGGTAGTGGCGCGGATGATTTCGAGCCGTGATGTCCAGTGACGCGGGCGGCCGATGGTGGCGGCGCACAGCGCCCAGAGGGCTGGGTACAGGGCGAGATAGAGGCTGAGCATGACGGCGCCGGGGGCGGTCACGTGGTGGAGCCATTTCAGGTTGAGGACGAAGAATACGGCGCCGGCGAGGTAGCCGTGGGCGAAGGCGCCGGTGGGAGTGCGGGGGTCGAGCCAGCGGGCCCAGCCGCGGGCCGGGGGCCGGGGCGACCAGAGAACGGCGAGCAGCGGGATGAGCGCGACCCAGACCAATGGGCCCAGGGAGTGCGGAGGGTAGCAGGCCCACAGCATTAAGCCGGAGCTGAGGGCGGCGAGGAAGGTGATGATCATGGGGCTGGCCACCGGTCTGGGGGTCAGGCCAGCCGGCGCTGGATGTCTGGCTGCATGGCTTCCCAAAGGTGTTGCAGGCTGGAGGGTACGGCTGATTTGGCGGCGGCGAGTTCCTCGGCGGTCAGTCGGGTGCCTGGCGCTGGTAGTTTTTTCCCGAAGAAATAATATTTCACCTTAGGTTCGGTGCCGGACGGCCGTACGGCGAACTTCCGACCATCGGCTAGTTCGACAAACAACAACGCTTCGCGTGGAACAAGATCGCCTTCTTCATCATGGATGACGTCTTTGCCAAAATGGCGCAGGGCGACGACGGGGGAGCCGTCGAATTCTTTGGGCGGATGGGAGGCATAACTTTCGACTAATTTCCCGATTTGGGCGGCTCCTTCGGCGCCCTCGAGTTTTAGGTCCCGGCTGATTTCGGCGAAGTAGCCGTATTCAGCGTAAATTTCGTCGAGCAGCCCGGCCACGGTCCGTCCTTGACTGGCGGCGAGGGCGGCCAGTTCGACGAACATGAGGACGGCCATATTGCCATCTTTATCGCGGACGAAGTCAGCTCCGAGGTAGCCATAACTTTCTTCTCCGCCGAAGACGTAGAAGCGGCCGTGCTGAAGGTGGGCTTCGCGGGCTTCGGCTACGCTGAGCGAGCGGTATCGGGCCTGGATTTCGGGGGGGAGCAGGCGTTCGTATTTCAGCTGTTTGCCGCCGATCCATTTAAATCCAGTCAGGGTATTGGTGACGGGCAGGCCGTTTTGGATGGCGATTTGATCTTGCAAACCGCTGGTGACAAATGTTTTAACGAGCACGGCGCGCGCCTTGTTGTCGTCATTGAGCAGGCCGAGCTGGAAGTGAGTAGCGACCCGATACCAGGCCATGAGGGCGCCGGTCTGGTTGCCGCTGAGCAGGATGAGCCGTCCCTCCGCATCCCGGACGGCCACGCCCATGCGGTCGCAGTCGGGGTCGGTGCCAATGACCAGATCCGCTCCTTCCTTCTCGGCTAGATCACAAGCCATTTTCAGGGTCGGGGCATTTTCTGGATTGGGCGATTCCACGGTGGGAAATCGACCGTCGGGAATATCTTGTTCGGGCACGGTCAGCAGTTGGACGCCCAGTTCGCGGAGTAGGCCGGGAACGTGCACGCCGCCGGTGCCATGGAGGGCGGTGTAGACGACTTTGAGTGATTTGGCTGCGCGCAGCAGATCGGGCTGCAGGATGACGTCTTTGAGGCGGGTGGTGTAGGCGGTATCAATTTCCGCCCCGATGAGGCGGATGGTCCCTTGTTGATCTGCGGGCAGGGCCGGGGCGGTGGCGGGCTGGGCGGCAATCGTTTCGCTGAGGCGGGTGGCTCCCGGGTCGATGATGCCGGCTCCGTCGGCGAAATACACTTTGTATCCGTTGTCGTGGGGTGGGTTATGACTGGCGGTGTGCATCACGCCGCCGTCCGCATTGAGGTGCCGAATGGCAAAACTTAATTCGGGCGTCGGGCGGTGGCTGTCGAAAAGCCACGCTTCACCGCCGTGTTCGACGACAGTTTGAGCACAGCGTTCGGCGAACTCGCGGGAGAACAGGCGGGTGTCATGGGCGAAGACGAGGCGCGGGCGCCGGGTTAATCCGTTGGCGGCCAGTTCGGCCATGAGGTAGGCGACAAACCCGCGGGTGGCGCGTTCGGCTACCGAATAATTCATGGTATTGGTACCGGTGGCGGGAAATTCAGGGCGCTCACCGGGCTGGGCCGTGCCCTGTTCCGCCGAGGTGATCACTTTGCCCATGGTGCGGCCGCGCAATCCACTGGTGCCAAAGCTGATTTTCTTGAAAAACCTGTCATTCAGTTCTGTCCAGTGCCCGCCCGCCGCGAGTTCGCGGATGCTGCTGGTTTCCACTGCCGTGGGATGGCCGTCGAGGAGTTCGACCAAGTGGCGGTGGCTGGAGGCGAGGAGATCGCCGCGCGCCGCCGCGGCCTCGAGTGTGGAAAGCAAGTCGTCCATCACGGATGCTTAGCGCCGCGGCGGCCAAGGGCAATCGACGAGTTGCATGGAATCCGGGCGGGCCGGCGGCCCCAGCACGCGCCCGCCGGCGGAAATCTGGGGTTTCCGAGCTGTGAGGCTGTCGAGCTGTGAGGCTGTCGGCCGATCAGGCGGCGCCTCGCGTGGTCAGACCCGGGCCAGTTCTTGCAGCAAGTGGCGGTTCAGTCGTTGCCCTGCCTCAAAATTGGCGATCGGGAAATTCTCATTCGGGGCGTGGGCCTGGCAGTCGGGCAGGGCGAGGCCGAGCAGCAGGGTGTCGGCTCCGAGGATGTCTTTAAACGACTGGACGATCGGGATGCTACCGCCTTCGCGAATGAGGGCTGGTTCGCGGCCGTCAAAGGTGGTGCGCAGGGCGGCTTGGGCGGCCTGGCCATGGCGCGAGTGCGGGTCCATGGCGTACGGTTGGCCGCTGTGGCCGCTGCGGACGGTCAGGGTGACGGTGGCTGGAGTGCGGGCTTGCAGCCAGGCCTCGATCTGCGGGAGTAGCACCGCCGGGTTTTGATCGGGGACGAGGCGGAAGGAGAATTTGGCAAACGCACGGCTTGGCAGTACGGTTTTCGATCCTTCGCCTTGGTACCCGCCACCGAGGCCGTTGACTTCGGCGGTCGGGCGGGCCCACGTTCTTTCCACGGAACTGTACCCTGCTTCGCCGAAAAGCGCTGGGGAACCGGTGAGTTTCAAGATGGCTTCGTCGTTGAGCGGTAGGGTGGACCAGGCCTCGCGCTCCCATGAGGCGAGCGGCCGGACTTGATCGTAAAAGCCATCGATCATGATGCGTCCGTGCGCGTCATGGAGTTGGGCGATGAGACGGGCCAGTTCGGTGGCCGGATTGGCGACGGCGCCGCCGAAGATCCCCGAGTGCAAGTCGAGGGCCGGGCCGGTCAGTTCGACCTCACAGCAGGTGATGCCGCGCAGGCCGTACGTGAAAGTGGGCACGCCGGCGGCGACCATGCCGGTATCGGAAATGGCCACCACATCACAGGCGAGGTCGTGGCGGTGAGCGGCTAAGAACGGACCGAGATTCGGGCTACCAATTTCCTCTTCGCCTTCAAAAAGAGCGATCAAATTGACGGGCAGGTCACCGTCGGCGGCCATCGTTTGGCGCAGGCCATTGGCGTGGGCCATGAGTTGCCCTTTGTTGTCAGTGGCTCCGCGGGCGAAAATGATGCCATTCTCGATGCGCGGCTCGAATGGGGGGGTGAGCCAGAGATCCAGAGGGTCAGCGGGTTGCACGTCGTAGTGACCGTACAGCAGTACGGTCGGGCGTCCCGGGCGGTGGGTGTTGCGGGCTACGACGATGGGGTGTCCCGGGGTCGAGTGGACGGTGGTGTTGAGACCGGAGTCCTGGAGAAATCCAGCCAGCCACTGAGCGCAGGCGCGGACGTCTTCGGCGTGGGCCGAATCAGTGGAGACACTGGGGAATCGCAGACAGGTGAGCAGGGAATCAAGCGGAGTCATAGCCATGAGAGAATGGAGGATGAGGGAGGCTGATTTGTAAATGGGGGATCGATTATTCCTGAACCGGGCGTGGGGGGTACGGCAGGCGTTTTAGCTAGGCGTTACATTCTGACGGACCCGTGACCGCGTTGAAAGACCTGAAAATTTTGCCAAGCGAACCAGCCGAAGAAGAAGGCCATGAAAAACGCCTGGAGCAGAGTCATGGCGGCCACGGCGACTGCTCCGGCGGTCACCATGCCGATGGCGGCCACGACTTTGATGCGTTTTGGTCCGAGTGCGGCCTGCATCATGTGGCCCCCGTCGAGAGGAAGAATCGGGAGCAAATTGACCAGTGACCAGAAGAGATTCACGACCCACAGCATGCCGGACAAGCTGGCCTGCACGGGTGTTTGCGGCGGGCTGAAATGGAAGAATATTTCGGAGGCGCCCCAGAGGAGTAAGCCAAAAGCCGGGCCGGCTGCCGCAATGACAAACGACTGGCCGCGGTTGAATCGTCCGCCGTGAGGCACCGCCAGCCCGCCGAAAGCAACCAGCATGATCTCAGGGCGCGCCCCGAATTTCCGTTGGAAAATCACATGCCCCAATTCGTGCCACAAGACCGACAGAAAAACGACCGCCATCCAAATACCCATCTGCCAGAGCGCTCCCGGCTTCGAGAGATTGTCGATCTGACCGCTGAGTAGCGCCGCCGTGAGCCAGAACATCCAGTGAATGGAAACAGGGAATCCTAGAAGTGTGAAGCGAAACATGGAATAAGGGCGGGGACAGAAAAGCAGAACAAAAATGAGCAGGATGGAAGCGACCGTGAATGAAGAATGTCAGCCGAGAATGTCGGACCCTACACTCACTGTGCCCGAAACGCCTCCCACTTTTCTAAACCAGTTTCCTCCGGGCCGTCGGACATGCTGAGAAGAAATTTTTCATTGGTATGCAGGTGCGGGACGACCGGCCTGAGGATTTATCTGGTCAGAGGATGGGGGCAGGGGCTGGGAGGCCTTTGTTTCTTTCGGATGGCGGTCGTGGTTGGCGGTTGGGTCTGAGCGGCGCTCACGGCCAAGTCATGGGCGGGGGGGTGGAGCAACGAGCGGTTGACGAAGTGGCTGGCATGGCCTGACGTAGGGCTAGATTTTTGACTCCATGAAATGCCTTCATTTTTTCCGTATCTGGGCCGTGGTGGCGGCGATGGTGGCGGCTGGTTCCCTAGAGGCCCGGCCGAATATTATTTTCATCATGACGGACGATCATGCCGCGAACGCGATTTCGGCGTATGGATCGAAGGTGAACGTCACACCGCATCTGGATCGGATGGCGCGTGAGGGGATGATGTTTGAGAATTGTTTTGTCACCAACTCGATTTGTGCGCCGAGCCGGGCGACGTTGTTGACTGGCAAGTACAGTCATTTGAATGGCACGCCGGTTTTCAACGTCTTTGACGGCTCGCAGCCGACGGTGGCGAAACTCATGCAATCTACTGGTTATTATACAGGTATGATTGGAAAATGGCATCTGGGGAGCAATCCTACCGGTTTTGACGTCTGGAATATTTTACCCGGGCAGGGGGCTTATAATGATCCGGTTTTTTACACGGCGACCGGGGAAAAAAAGTATGACGGGCAATATGTCACGCATGTCGTCACTGGACTGGCCGAAGACTTCATCAAGAGCCGTCCTAAGGACCAGCCGTTTTTGCTTTTCTGTCATCACAAAGCGCCGCATCGGAATTGGACGCCGGAGTCAAAATACGATCGTGAATTCAGAAATCGCACGATTCCGGAGCCGGCCACGTTGCGCGATGATTATGCGACCCGGACCGATGCGCTGAAGGAGAACCGGCAGAAAGTGTTCGATCACCTGACTCGGAGCGACCTGAAACTTGCGCCGCCCAGCGATTTGGTGCGGGGGACGCCGGCTTATCAGCAGTGGCTTCACTCGGTGCCGCGGGAGGTGACCATCGAGCAGGACGGACAGGCCCTCACCTTGACCGGCGCGGCGCTCGACGCCTGGAAATACCAGCGGTACATGCAGGATTATCTAGCGTGTGTGCAGTCCGTGGATGATTCGGTGGGGCGTCTGCTGGACGTGCTGCAAGAAGAAAAGATCGATGACGAGACGCTGGTGATTTACACGAGCGATAATGGATTTTTCCTAGGTGAGCACGGGCTTTATGATAAGCGGTTTATGTATGAAGAGACGATCCGGGTTCCGTTTATCGTGCGCTGGCCGGGGGCCGTGGCCGCGGGTCAGCGGGAGCGGGCGCTCGCCATCAATGTTGATTTTGCTCCGACTTTCCTAGAGGCGGCGGGCCAGCCCGTGCCGGCGGACATGCAGGGTCGGAGTCTGGTTCCCTTGCTGCATGGGCGTAAACCCGCCGATTGGCGGACCAGCTTTTATTATCGATACTATCACGATCCGGGAGATCACAACACGGCCCGCCATCTTGGGGTGCGCACCGAGAGACACAAATTGATCCACTTCTGGAAAAAAGACCAATGGGAGCTTTTTGATCTGGCCTCCGACCCGCACGAACTGCGCAATCTGTACGGTCAGCCCGGGACAGAGGGGCTAACCGCTAGCCTCAAGGAAGAATTGTCCCGGCTGCGCCGCGAACTCAAGGATGACGATCAATTTGCCGAGACTCAGCCGCCCGCCGGGGTGGATGGATCCGTGCAGCAGCTGCGCGCACGCTAAGAAAATCAGCCATCGGGCCAGACGCGCGTTCGGTGGGGGAGGGATGGATGTGGGCTGGGGAAGGAAGAGGGGCTGAGGGTGGGGGTTAGGGGTTGGTGTTCCTGTGTGGTGGGGCGGAAGCTCGTAGGAGGGCGCGGGTGGCCCACGCGGTGGCGGCGGCGGAAATGAATTGATCCTTGCCGTGGGGGAATCCGGAATCATACAGATCTTGAATGGGGACGCTTCGGGAGACGACGTGCCACGATCCATCTGCCTGCTGGGACTGAATGAGAAATTGCAGGCCGCGAATGTAGACAGCGGAGTGAGTTGGAATTTCCCCTGCATCATGCAGGGCCACTAAGGCGGACCCGGTGGCGTAAGCGTCGGAGTCGGCTCCGGGCAGCTGGGCCCAGCCACCGTCGTCACGCTGGAGACGGCTCAGATGCTGGGCGGCGTCGGCGCGGTGATGATCGCTGGCGCCAGCCAAGACCAGCGCTTGCAGCCGAAAAACACTGTCTTCCGTGGTGACGGGTGGGGTCTCCACCAGCCAGTCCCGAGCCGCCGCGCGGCGTTTATGGATGGCCTCCTGCTGGTTTTCGGTGCCGTACCCGGCCAAGCCCCGGAGGGCGAGAAAGGTCGAGGTGAATCGGCTGCCTTCGGTGGGCGGACGATCTGATTGCGGCGCCCAATACGGCGTATCGTCATTCCAGCGGATAAGGAAGCTGGCCACGGCCTCGGTGAGCGGGTCCCGATGATAGCCGGTTTTTTCGAGCGCCCATAAGGCGGAGCCGGCTGTGTCTGCTCGGCCGCCCTGACCGCTGCCGGTGAGATAGTTCTCCAAACCTCGCTGGAGATGGGCCGTGGTGTGATGGACCTGGTCTTGCAGGACGGCCTCCTCGATACTGAACCCCTGATGCCGGGCCTCGACGAGGGTGAGCATGGGCAGGGCCTGATGGTGGCAGGTGAAGCAGCTGCGGCGTTCGGCCGATTGAACGGCTGAAGACGTGAGCAGGGGAAGGGATTTTTCAATGGATAACCGGACTTCGGAAAGTGCGGGGCTCTGGGCGGTGGCTGAGCTGGCGGCGAGCAGAAGTAGTACGAGCTGCCGCAGCGGCCACAGCAGGTGAGTGAAGCGGAAAAGCAGCTCTGATTTCATGGGGCAAGTGGTTGAGGTGTGGGCGGGGAGGCGTATCGTAGGGCTCTTCGCGAAGAGAAAAACTTCGGAAGCAAAGCGGTGAGAAAGTCTCCTGTTTGGTGATAATAAAAGTTTTGCGCGCCCATGACCACGGTTTTATCGGGCGTCCGGAGCGGTCGGGCCGAGATTCCAGACCCCCGATGTTTGTCCCCATGGGTCAAGAAAACCTGCAACTTGACGAGGCCGAACCAGACGATGGCGCCGGTGGCGAGAGCGGCCACGCTGAGGGCGGCGCGATTCATGAGACTAACAGGCACGGATTTCGAGCTCGGGAGCGCCATCCAAATGCAAACGAGCGCGGTTTTTTAAACAAGGTGACGGAGAGCGATAAGCGGTGGGGAATGGGGGCGCAATGGGGAAGCCGTGGGGGAAACGCGTGGTGCGGCGCCTGTTGATGGATTTTCACGCGCTTTGGCTTATCGCTTGCATTATTTGCCAATTGGCAAATAATGAAAAAATGATGTCCTGTGGTGTGTCTCAGCAACGCAAGTCCCCTGCGGATTTCCGCAGGAGTGCGGATGTTTTCAAGGCGTTGAGCAATCCTAACCGGCTTTTGATTATTGAGGCGTTGAGTCATGGTGAGCGGTGTGTAGCGGACCTGACTGAGCTGGTGGGGCTGGATATTTCTACGGTGTCGAATCATCTTTCGGTATTGCGCGGGGTTGGGTTGGTGGTGGATGACCGCCGTGGGGCGCAGGTATTTTACACTTTGCGTAATCCTTGTGTGATGAACATGTTTTGTTGTTTGGAGGAATTTCAAGCGAGTTGAGTGGTCGAGTGGCGGTCAGCTGCGAGCGCCTGATTGTTAAATGGATCCTTATTGATGAATCTCATGAAATCTGTGCAAGTTTATGACCCTGCGATGTGTTGTCCGACGGGTATCTGCGGGTCGGAGATCGATCCGGACTTGGTTAATTTTGCGGCGATGTTATCGCAATTGGGGGCGCGTGGAGTCAGGATTGAGCGGTACAATTTGGCTCAGCAGCCGATGGCCTTTGTGCAGAATGCGGCGGTGAAGGCGCTTTTAGCCACGGGTGGCGCTGGGGTTTTGCCATTAATTTTTATGAATGGCCGGGTGTATTTGCAGGGGCGGTATCCGTCTCACGACGAGCGACCGGAGTTTATCAGGGCTGTGTTGGGTCCGGAGGAGGCGGGGGTATGATTCTGCCGTTGTACAGGCCGGAAGCGGCGGGCACGACGCGGTTTCTTTTTTTCACGGGCAAAGGGGGAGTGGGCAAGACCTCGCTTTCGTGTGCGTGTGCGTTGCGGTTGGCCCGGGCGGGGCGGCGTGTGCTGCTGGTGAGTACGGATCCGGCGTCTAATTTGGATGAAGTATTGGGCACCGCGTTGAGCAACCGGCCGACGGTGGTGGTGGGGGTGCCTGGGCTGGAGGCGCTCAATATTAATCCGGTGGCGGCGGCGGAGGCGTATCGCGAGCGCTTGATTGGTCCGATGCGCGGACTGCTGCCTGAGTCGGCGCTGCGGAGCATGCAAGAGCAATTGTCTGGATCCTGCACGGTGGAAATTGCCGCGTTTGATGAGTTTGCCAGTTTGATAGGTGATCCGACGGTGTCGACGGGATACGATCACATTATTTTCGATACGGCTCCGACTGGGCACACGTTGCGGCTGATGAGTCTGGCTCGGGCCTGGGATCAGTTTCTCGATAGCAACACCAGCGGCACCTCTTGCCTCGGTCCTTTGGCCGGGCTGGAAAAACAACGTGGGATATACGAAGCCACGGTGAGGACGCTGGGCGATGCAGCTTTGACCACGCTCGTATTGGTCAGCCGCCCGCAAGTGTCGGCCTTGCGTGAAGCGGAGCGCACCTCGGCTGAGTTGCGGGCGCTAGGCGTGGGTAACCAGCAGCTGGTGGTAAATGGGACGTTTGAGACGGCGTGCCAGGACGACGGTGTGGCTCAAGCCATGCAAAAGCGCGGGCGGGACGCCATGGCGGCGGCAGCGAGTTTTATGCAAAGTGTGCCTAGTTTTAGTGTGCCGCTGCGCGCGATGAATATTCTTGGGCTGGCGGGACTGCAGGCACTGCTGGACGAGACGCCCGTGGTGCGGGGTGAGGCGCCGGTGCTGCTGGACGAAGCGGTGGCCCGCGGTGCATGGTCTGCGCCGGCCATGGAGTGCTTGGAAGACGTGGTCGATCAAATCGAGAGGCAGGGGCATGGTGTGATCATGACTATGGGGAAGGGTGGGGTCGGAAAGACCACGGTGGCAGCGGCCATTGCTGTAGCTCTGGCCCGCCGCGGCCAGGCGGTCCATCTGAGTACGACGGACCCGGCGGCCCATGTGGCGCAGACGCTGGCGGGGGAAGTGGAGGGACTGACCTTGAGCAGGATTGATCCCGCGGCGGAGACGGCTGCGTATCAAGCGGAGGTGATGCGGGCGCAGGGAGCGGCGATGGATGACGCGGGGCGGTCGCTCTTGGAGGAGGATTTGCGTTCTCCGTGCACGGAAGAAATCGCGGTTTTTCGCGCGTTTGCGCGGGAGGTGGCGCAGGGGGTGGAGCGATTTGTCGTTCTCGACACCGCGCCCACGGGACACACGCTTTTGCTGCTCGATGCCAGCGAGGCGTATCATCGGGAGTTGGAGCGTCAGGCGGGGGGTAGTCAGGCCGGGGATGTGGTGAACCTGTTGGGGCGGCTGCGTGATCCTGCCTTCACCCGGGTGTTGATTGTCACGCTTCCGGAGGCCACGCCGGTGCATGAGGCGGCGATGTTGCAGGCGGATTTGCGCCGGGCTCACATTGAGCCGCTGGCATGGGTTATTAATCAGAGCCTGCTCAATTGCGGTTCGTGTGATCAGCTGCTGCAACGTCGAGAAGACTCAGAGCATCGTTATCTTGTCGAGGTGGTAGAACGCCATGCGGCGCGCACCGTCTGGCTGCCGTGGCAGGCCATCGAGCCGACCGGTCCCGCGGCGCTGGCTCGGCTGGCGGCTTCCCGGCTGGGAGAGAGGGGGGCGGTTGATCCAGTCGATCCGGCAGCTGACGGCTGACGGCTTATGAGATTCCCTTTTGATGCAGCGTGAGACGGTATCTGGTCCCTTTTTTTAAATTCGAGCCATATGAAGAGTGAGACAAAATCGATGAATTTTTTTGAGCGTCATCTGACGACTTGGGTGGCCTTGTGTATTGTGGCCGGCATAAGTCTGGGCGAGCTGGCGCCGGGACTGGCCCGGTGGCTGGACGGTTTGTCGTTGAATGTAAATGGGGCGCCGGTCGTCTCGATTCCGATCGCCATTTGTTTATTTTTCATGATGTACCCGATCATGGTGAAGATTGATTTTGGGGCGGTGGTCAAAGCTGGGCGCAATCCGAGGCCGGTATTATTGACGTTGGTGGTGAACTGGGGGATCAAGCCATTTACGATGCTGGCGATTTCCTCGTTGTTTATTGGGGGATTTTTCAAAGGCTGGCTCCCTGGCACGGAGGTGATCAAGGACGGGACGGTGGTGGAATTGTATCGTTCTTATATTGCTGGGACCATCCTGCTTGGCATTGCTCCTTGTACGGCCATGGTTTTGGTTTGGAGCTATCTGGCAGGGGGAAATCAGGGGCACACGTTGGTGATGGTGGCGGTCAACTCCCTGACCATGTTGTTTCTTTATGGTGTGTTGGGTGGCTGGTTGTTGGGCATCAACAAAATGCCGGTGCCGTGGGAGGCGCTCTTGCTTTCAGTCGGTATCTATGTCGCCCTGCCGCTGGTGGCCGGTTATTATTCCCGTCGCTGGATTATCAAATCCCGCGGAGAGGAGTGGTTCGAACAGAAATTCCTGCACTTTCTCGCGCCTGTGTCTATCGGCGCCCTGCTTGCTACCCTCATTCTGCTTTTTAGTTTTAAAGGGGAAACCATTTTGGACAATCCCCTGACCATCCTCTGGATTGCGATCCCGCTGACACTGCAGACGTTGCTCATTTTCGGGGTGACCTATCTGGCGGCTAAATGGCTCAAATTCAGCTACGAAGACGCAGCTCCTTCCGCGATGATTGGTGCTTCGAATCATTTTGAAGTGGCGATTGCGACGGCGGTCATGCTTTTTGGTCTGAGTTCGGGTGCGGCCCTGGCCACGGTGGTGGGGGTGCTGATTGAAGTGCCCCTGATGCTGCTGCTGGTTCGCTTTTGCCAGCGCACGCGCGGCTGGTTTCCTCGCGCCAGCACCGCGGCCTGACGATAGCTGCCTTGGGCGCCGCTTTTTTTATCATGACTGCTCCAACTATCCTTGTGTTGTGCACCGGTAATTCTTGCCGGTCTCATCTTGCCGAAGGAATCTTGCGCGCCGCGCTGGGTTCATCGTACCGCGTGGCCAGCGCCGGATCAAACCCGGCGGGTTACGTCCACCCGTTGGCCATCAAAGTGATGGCCGAGATCGGTCTCGATATCAGTGACCATCATTCTAAGCACCTTGATGAATTTCTTGCCGGCGATGTGGAGACGGTGATCACAGTGTGTGGAAATGCCGGTCAAGTCTGTCCGGTTTTTCCGGGGCAGATGAACCGGCATCATTGGGGGTTTGATGATCCAGCCCACGCCACGGGCAGTGAGGATGAACAGCTGCTTGTTTTTCGTCGCGTTCGCGATGAAATTCGCCGGGTGTTCGAAGCGTATGCGGCGGGACGGCTGGATCAAAGCAAGGTATGAGTCGAGCGTACGGATGAAGCCGCCGCATGGGGGCAGTGGCGGCGTGGCTCGGGGTGGAGGTGGTGGGGGGCTGAGGCTGTCTGGGATTTCGGTCGGTGGGGTTGGCGAATTTTCCGGTGAGGAGGGGAGTGGCAGGGTGAAAGGACTTGAAAAACCTGCCACTTGTGTTGGGCGCGCATCCGGTCATGATAGAGTGCCGCCGGAATGCGCCTTTTTGTCTCCCGAGTCCGGGAGTCGCGTCCAGACTCTATGCCAGTCCCGGCCCATTGCAGCCTGTGAAACAACCATCCGATTCCCACCCTCCAAAAAAATCTCTCCTCGGCCGCCTTGCCAACGGTCTGAAACGCTTGTTGGGCGACACCTCCGCAGGAACCCCCGCTGCCGCCTCGCCGCCTCCTCCCGCTCGTTCGAAAAAAGATCTTTTTCCAGACGAGAAATTTGAGCCCGGCGAAGGATCGGGCCGTGAAAGCCGTGATGGGGCGGGTCGCGGTGGCCGCGCGCGGACGGGGCGTCCTCCTGGCGGCGACGAGCGCCCGGCCGGCGCCGGGGCTGGAGGCGGTCGTCCTGCTGACGGGAGGGTTGCTAGGCCGGGTACCGCGGGCGCCGCGGACGCCCGACCCCCTCGTGAACCGCGTCCACCGCGTGAAGGACCGCCTCGTGAAAGGCCACCGCGCGAACCGCGACCACCGCGTGAGGGAGGCGGGCCCCGGGATCAACGATCCGGGGAGGGTGGCGATCGATTTGTGCGGGCTGAGCGTTCTGGTCGTGCGGATGACCGGGGGCCCCGCCCGGAGCGAGGTGGACGGGGTGGTCGCAGTGGGGGGCGTGACAGCCGTGATGGCCGCCCGCCGCGTGACCGTGATCCGGAAGAAGCCCGTGGTCCCCGCCAGCCGCTGCCGCCTGCGGGGCCGCCCCCAGAGCCGCCGGCCGAGCCCGTGGGCCCCTTTCCGGAAGCCTTTGAGACGCTTGGACTCTCGCCGCGTGTTCTCGGTGGAATTCGCGACATGGGGTACAGCACGCCGACCACTATTCAGGAAAAAGGCATTCCTCTGGCGCTCGAAGGACGTGACATGATCGGGGCCTCCCAGACAGGCACCGGCAAAACCGCTGCCTTCGGCTTGCCGATTCTTTCCAAACTGGGTGCTCCGCAAAATGCTCCTCGCGTCCTGATTCTGGAGCCCACGCGCGAGTTGGCGGCGCAAGTGGTCGAGGCCTTTGACAAGTTTAACGTCTATACCGGCCTCCGCACGGTGGCTGTCTATGGGGGTGTTGGATACGATAAACAACGCCGTGCCTTGCATGAAGGCATCGATGTCATTGTGGCCACTCCTGGTCGATTGCTGGACTTCATCGGTGATGGCACCATCTCGCTGGCCAGCCTGCAGTACCTCGTGCTCGACGAGGTCGACCGTATGCTCGACATGGGTTTTCTGCCAGACGTGCGTCGCATTGTCGACCATTGTCCGGACCAGCGGCAGACCGCCTTCTTTTCTGCGACCATGCCGGCGCAGATCAAGACGCTGGCCAATTGGGCGTTGAAAAACCCTGCGGAGGTTGAAGTCGGGATTCGTTTTTCACCG
The DNA here is from genome assembly GCA_903954065.1 of uncultured bacterium. Taxonomy (GTDB): domain Bacteria; phylum Verrucomicrobiota; class Verrucomicrobiia; order Verrucomicrobiales; family V1-33; genus CAJBME01. Next base: position 4,130 of record CAJBME010000251.1, on the reverse strand, counting down.
GCCGAGACCGTCAGTCATTATTTTTATCCAGTGGCCGCCGACCAGCGCGAACAACTGCTCAAGGCCTTGCTGGAGAAGACGGACTGGCAGAGCATCATGATTTTCACCCGCACCAAAATGCAGGCTGACCGGATTTATGGCATGCTATCGACGAGTACCGCGCACAAAGTCGCGGTGATGCATAGCGACATTGCCCAGCGCGATCGCGAGAAGGCGCTGGCGGGTTTCCGGGACGGGAGTTTTGAAGTGATTGTGGCGACTGACTTGGCGGCGCGCGGACTGGATATTTCGGGTGTCAGCCATGTGATTAATTACCAAGTTCCCGAGAATCCGGAAGATTACGTCCATCGCATCGGGCGCACGGGTCGCGCCAAAAAGGAAGGTGATGCTTATACGTTGCTTTCTGCGGATGAGCTTGAGTGTGCTGAATCCATCGAGCGCCTGATTGGGCAAACTATTGAGCGTCGTCAGCTGGAAGGATTTGATTACGAATATACGGCGTTGTTGGATCCCCATGCTGGCAGTGCTGAAAAGTTCAAAAAGTTATTCCGAAGCGCCAGACCCACTGGCAAAAAACGTCGTTAAGTAGAGGCCGATCAGGGGGAGCGGGACTCCCTCTGATTGGGTATTTCTTCGCGCGCGCCGCATCAATTATTTATCATACGGGAATGGCTTTGTTGCTTGATGGACCGGCGTCTGCCTGGTGGCAGTCGCGGCTGCTTTATGGGATTCTTGATACCGGTTATCTTGCGCCGGAAGATTTCCCGCGGGCGGCCCGCGAGCTGATAGCTGGGGGGGCTGGGATATTACAAATTCGGGCTAAGCGTCAGTCTGCGGCTGAGATTGAGGGACTGGCTTTAGCGGTGCATCCATTGGCTCGTGAGGCGGGAGTTCCTTTAATACTCAATGATTTTGCTGAGGTGGCGGCGGCAGTTGGATGTGAGGGGGTGCATGTCGGCCAAGACGATGCGGGCGTGGCTCGGGCACGTGCGGTCGTGGGGCCGGGTAAAATTGTGGGGAAGTCGACCCACAGTGTGGCGCAGGCGGTGGCGGCGCAGGCAGAGGGAGCTGATTACATTGGTTTTGGGCCGTTGTATGCGACTCCTACTAAGCCTGGGCGGCCGGCTATTGGTTTGGCAGATATTGCGGAGGTTCACCGGTTGGTGTCGATTCCCATTTTTTGTATTGGCGGCATCAAGCGGTCGAATCTTGAGGAAATTTGTTCCGCGGGGGCCCGGCGGGTGGTGATTGTTTCGGAGATGCTGATGGCGGCGGATCGATCGCTGTACGCCTCCGAGGTGGCGGCCCGGCTTCCGGTGGTGAAGTAGGTCAATGGCTCCGCTGGCGGTCCCGCCAGCGCCACCAGCCGGCCAGTAGGCTGCCCATGACCGAGTGCATGACGCTGGAGATGGCGCACGGAACGGCGGTGAGAGGGTCGGCAAAGTGGCGGCGGGCCAGCACCACCCCCAACCCCGAGTTTTGCATGCCGACCTCAATGGAAATGGTACGGGAGCTCTGCAAACTGAAGCCGGCGAGGCGCGCGACCGCATAGCCGAGGGAAAACCCACCGGCGTGAAGCAGGCCCACGGCCAGAAGTAAGCTGCCGGCGCTGGCCCGGATGGCTTCGGCACTCTGGGCCATGATGCTCGCGCAAATCAGGGCCACCGTCAGCGCGGAGAACAGCGGCGCGACCGGCAGAATAGGACGCACCACTTGCGGGAAAAATCGATTAATGGCGACCCCGCACAAGACCGGCAGGATGACGACATGAAGGGTGCTGTGGAGCAATCCCCAGGCATCGACGGACACCCGCGATCCGGCGAGTACCTGCGTCAGAAAGGGCGTCATTACTACCGCTGCCAGCGTCGAAACCGCCGTCATGACCACCGACAAGGCCACATCCGCGCGCGCCAAAAATGTCACAATATTGGAAGCCGTGCCTCCTGGGCAGCAGGCGACCAAAATCAATCCCACCGCAAAGGGCGTCTCCAGCTGCAGGAGATGGGCAATGCCCCATCCCAGGAGTGGCATGATCGTGAATTGCGCGGCAAATCCCATCGCCACCGCGTTGGGCATCGTCAAAACTCTTTGGAAATCACCCAGCGTGAGAGTCATTCCCATGCCCAGCATGACGGCCGCCAGTCCCCAAACGATCCAGGGTCCAGTAAACCAAGTGAACCACGTCGGTTGCCACAGCGCGAGGACGCCGCCCGTCAGCACCCAGACGGGAAATGCATTTGTTAAGTTGTTTAGAACCCGTGACATATCGCGCCAGCTTGCGCGTTGAAAGCGCTAAGAGCCAAGGGAATTTTTCGCTTTTTAGGCTGGGCCGCGGCCCGCTGGGCGGTGTCTGCCAGTGGGCTGACCGCGTTGGCGGTTATTTGTCCGGGGCGCCCCTGTCGGTGTGGAGCGGGGAGGGAGTGATCCGCCGGGAGGCGGTGGGGAATGGGGGGCGAGTTGCGTTTACGGGGTTGGGGTGACGGGGACGGCGGTTTCGAGCTGGCCGCGTCGGCGGCAGTCGCGCACGGTGGAGAGCGCGGTCAGGAGCATGAAGGCGGCGAAGAGGATGAGTACGCGTTCCGGGGTGGCGCGTCGGGTGTTGGGCGAGTTGAAGAACATGAAAAGTGGGGAATAATGAGCGGAGAAGGAGGGATGTCGAAGAGTGGGCTAGCTGATTTATTCACAAAAGCGAGTTGACACTGGTTGAGAAACTCATTAGTTGCCGCTCCCCAATTCTCGGGATTCCTTTTTTTACGCAGTCATGAAGACATTCTCAGCCAAGGCCGAACAAGTGGAACGCAAATGGTGGGTTATCGATGCCAAGGGCCAAGTCCTTGGTAAGGTTGCCGAACGTGCCGCTCGCGCCCTCCGTGGCAAAGACAAGGCCATTTTCACCCCCCATGTGGATACTGGGGATTTTGTGGTTGTGATCAATGCCGACAAGGTGGTGTTGACTGGCAAGAAGGAGACTGACAAAGAATACCGTTCGTTCTCCGGTTATGTTGGTGGCCATCACACCCGCACGCCGAAAATGCTTCGTCAGACTCATCCTGAATTGCTGGTGGAAAAAGCTGTGAAAGGCATGATTCCTCACACCCGTCTCGGCCGTGCGGTTTACCGTAAGCTGAAAGTGTACAAGGGTGAGAGCCACCCGCATGAGGCCCAAGCACCGCAGGCTCTGGCACTGTAGTTTTTTTCCGCTGTTCTTTCAATTTTAAGCACCATGTCCACCATTTCTGCTGCAACCGGACGTCGCAAGACGGCTACGGCTCGCGTCTCCATCAAGGAAGGCTCTGGCCAGATTACCATCAACGGCCGTTCATTTGAGGAATACCTTCCTCAGGTCAGCCACCAGAACCAAGTTCTTCTCCCTCTGCAGGCGACCGCTTCGGTGCAAAAATTTGATATCACCGCGCTGGTTTCCGGTGGCGGTACAACCGGTCAGGTCGGTGCCATTCGCCACGCGCTGGCCCGCGCCCTGCTGGCATCCGATGCGGAACTTCGCAAGCCACTGCGCGACGGCGGCATGCTGACCCGCGATCCGCGGATGAAAGAACGGAAAAAACCAGGTCAGCCAGGCGCCCGCGCCCGCTTCCAGTTCTCGAAGCGCTAATCCGTCCCATTCGTCAACGGCCCGTGTTACGAACACATGGGCCTGCGGGAATTCATTTCAAAAAGCCGTCCGGGTTTCCGGGCGGCTTTTTTTTGGTTTGCCGGATCGAAATGAGGGGTGGGGGTGGAAAAGCCTCTGGTCATCGTCCCATTTGCCCTCGTCGGGAAGTAAACTTACCTGCGTAGTTGTTTCGTCTTCGGATCTTTTGTGGCCGTGGGTCGCTGACCCCGGTCGCGGCGCCGAACGCTTCTCCGAACATCTTTTTGGCATGGGACCGGATGCGAAGAAGCGGTTTCGGAGCCGGGTCTTGAGGAATGTAGCCCGAGGGCCAAGTGTGGAAACCAGGGCCAGCGTACCCGGCTACAGTGGCGGCTTCGCCGCCTGCGCCGTGGTTTCGTATTCGGATCTTTTGTAGCCGTGGGTCGCTGACCCCGGTCGCGGCGCCGAACCCCTCTCCGAACGTCTTTTTGGCAGTGGACCGGATGCGAAGAAGCGAATTCGGAGCCGGGTCTTGAGG
>CAJBME010000250.1 GCA_903954065.1 uncultured bacterium | reverse complement strand
GGCTCGGTCGCCCCGTAAAACATTGGCCCGCCGCATGCTCGCCCGTCGATCCCACCACCGAACGAATAATGGAAAATTGATCCATCCGCGCCGCCATCTTCGGAAATAATTCGCAAATCTCAATCCCAGGGACCTTCGTCCGGATCGGCTTAAACTCGCCACGAATCTCCGCCGGAGCATCCATCTTCAAATCCCACATGTCCTGGTGAGGCGGACCCCCAGGTAGAAAAATCATGATCACCGACTTATTGCTGCCAGCCGCCACAGCGCCGCCACCACCAGCCGCCGGCCCCGACTCCGCCCGCAACACCTGAGGCATCGTCATCCCTCCCAATCCCAAGGCCCCAATACGCAAGAATCCCCGGCGTGAGACGCCATCACAAAAACGGGAAGATCGGGATCCAGTAATGCGGAGCATAAACAAAAAATGTCTGAGGGTTATGACAGATCCCGAAAGCGCTGACGCCAGTCAGGAATTTTACTGATCTTAAATGACTCATGCCCCGGGCGTCAAGGCCCCGGGAATCGGGCAAAACCTGAGAGCATCGGCGGCTTCAGCCTAGCCAAATCCACAGTCGCTTCGACACATCCGGTGATTCTGGTCCCAAAAAAAGACGTTCGGAGAAACGTTCGGCGCCACGACCGGGGTCAGCGACCCACGGCTACAGAAGAAAAACTGAAATTGGGAAAGCGGAAAACTGGGGACGGTGACCCCGGGCGCGCTGACGTCCTCGTCGGCCGATGCGAACGCATTGATTCGAATTCGGCGAATTCGGAGAAACGTTCGGTGAGGCGTTCGGCGCCGCGACCGGGGTCAGCGACCCACGGCTACAGAAGATCCGTATACGAAACAACGGCTCAGGCGGCCAAGCCGCCACTGTAGCCGGCTACGCCGGCCCCGGTTTCCTCACTGGACCCTCAGGCCACCTTCTGCTCCCCAGGCTATTTCCTTCAGACAACTGATGCGAATCCGTGGACACGCATCAGTCGATTTGGGTACTTGGATGGGCCGTTACGGCGCGCCCTGAGCTGCTGGCACTGGAACCACCGCTGCCGGCGCTGGGACCACAGCTGATGGCGGCGGCGGGGCGAGCAGCAGCGGCGAGGGAGCCACCGGTGAACGGCGGCTCGTATCTTTGAGCAGTCTAAAGATGTCGCTGTCCGTACTCAGGAGCAGAGTCGTGTCTTTACCCACGATGGTCCTGAACGTTTCCAGGCTTTTCAGAAACTCATAAAATTCCGGCGCGGCCGCATTCGATCCATAAGCATCGGCGTAGATGCGGGAAGCTTCGGCATCGGCGGCACCGCGCAATTCCTGCACTTGTTTGTAGGCGGTTGATTCGATCTCATTGAGATCGCGTTCGCGATTACCATTGATGCGGGCCGCTTCGGCACCACCTTCCGAGCGGAAGCGTTGGGCGATCTGCAAGCGCTCGCTAGTCATGCGCTGGTAGACGCGCTCTAGCACTTCATCTTCGTAATTGATGCGTTTGAAGCGGACATCCAGCAACTCGATGCCCGGGTCTTTCAATTTCGGGGCCGCAGCGGATTTAATTTCCTCCTCGATTTTAGCCCGTCCCACCCGAATGGCTGGCAGCGTCCCGATTTTGGTAGTACCCACGTCACTGCCGGAGGCGGCGCCTTTGAGCGTTTCATCCACGACCGGCGAGCGATTTTTGTCGGTGCGCACGATTTCGATCAATTCATTGCGGGCAATGGCATTGCGCGTTTCGCTACCGAGGATGTCTTCGAGCCGTGACTCGGCGCTGCGCAGGTCGCGAAAACGAATAAAAAACTGCTTCGGATCGGTGATGCGCCAGCGGGCGAACGTATCGACGCTGATATAAGCTTTATCCTTCGTCGGGATGGTGATCGGTGATCCATCCCAGTTCAGCAGTCGTTTCTCGAGACGATTCACCGTGTCGATAAACGGCATTTTAAAGCGAAGCCCGGGCGATGAGATTGGCTCTCCAACAATGTCGCCAAAACGGGTGATGATCACATGCTCGGTTTCCTTGACGGTGAAAAAGCACCCGGAAAACACAGCGACAATGAGAACGCCCAGCGCGCCCGCGAATGATCCAAATAATTTTTTCATCGGCGTGGGCCTCCTTGATTTTGCTGCACTGCCGAAGCGGGCAATGCCGCGGAAACACCCGCGGCGGAAGCACCCGATAAGAGAGGCATGATTTGTTTCACTGAATCATCGACAATCACCTTCGGTCCGGCCGCCGGCAGAACTTCCTGCATCGCCTCCAGATAAAGTCGGGTTCTCGTCACATCCGGCGCCTTCAAATATTCCGTCAGCTGGGCGTTGAAGCTGGCTACGTCACCTTGGGCTTCGTTGATTCTCTTCAACTTGTATCCCTCGGCGCCACGAATCTTCTGGTCCGCTTCGCCCTTAGCTAAGGGCACGGCCTGATTATACTCTCTGGTCGCATCATTGACCGCGGTTTCCCGGTCTTGCTGCGCCTTGTTGACTTCGTTGAACGACCCCTGCACCGGCACCGGAGGATCCACATCCTTCAGTTGTACCTGATTCACCGTCACTCCGATTTCATACGCCTTGGCCAGCACATTCAGTTTTTCCAGAGCCGCCACTTCGATTTCCTGACGACCAATGGTGATGACTTCGTCTACTGTACGATCGCCAATGACCTCGCGCATGACGCCTTCGCTCAAGTCGCGCAACGTGCGACCGGGGTTCTGCACGTGAAAAAGGTAGAGCCGCGGGTTGTCGATCCGGTATTGCACGACCCAATCGACGAGAGCGGCATTGAGATCACCTGTGACCATGTTGCGTTCGAAGTCGGGGTTTTCGCCGGCTTGATCGCGGTTGGTATGTCGTTCGGTGGTGTAACCGAATTCCAATTTAAGCTGGCGTTGCACTTCGACGAGCGAGACGCGGTCCACTCCGAATGGGGCCTTAAAGTGGAGGCCTGGCGGCACAGTCGTTTCCAGTGCTTTACCGAAACGTTGAATAACGCCGACGGACTCAGCGGGCACGGTATAGACCGACGACCAGCCGGCCCAGGCCAGAAATCCGAGCAGGACAACGCCACGGAAGATACCTGGATTGAATCCCGGTAGATTGATCTCAATGGTGGGTGGATTAGGGGGTGGCATGAGGAGGAGACTCAACTGCGTCCGCCCGTTCATGGCAATGCAGAAAAGCCCATCGAGATGGATGGACCGCTATAAGGAGAATTCCCAAGTGCCGCACAGGCGCCGATCGCGCCCCGGCCGCCTCCACCGTCCGACCGCACCACAAATGAAGCAGTCATTTGATTTCCAGTTTGCTCCGATGGCTCCGCGGCTAGGCTGACCGCTTGCCACCCCCGCCACGCATGACCGAACATCTTGAAAAAGTCCGCGCCCACGCGCGACGAGCCTTGGCTCCAGCGCACAAAGACGGCGCCACCATGGCGGAGGTCGTGAGATACTATCGCACGTTCCTCCGTAAGGAGGAAATGCGCATTCGCATGCTCCATCGAGGCGGGGACGCCGCCGGCGGAGGCGTAAGGATCGGCGAACTCCGCGCCGGCCTGCTGGACGTGGTGCTTGAAAACCTGCTCGAACTGGCCCGCGTCGACGCCGGGGTCAGCAAATCAGCCCAACCCCTCACCCTCGTCGCCACCGGCGGGTACGGACGCGGACTGCTCAACCCCTGCAGTGACGTCGATTTGTTGTTCCTCGTCCCTGGACGATCAGCCAAATTTCTCCTGCCCGAGGCCGATGCCATCATCCAGAAAATGTTCTATCTGCTGACTGACATCCGTCTCAAAATCAGCCCCGTGACACGCTCACTGGAGGAATGCATTCACCTCGCCAATGACGATCATGAAACCAAGACGTCACTCCTCGAGGCTCGCTTCCTCGCAGGAGACGAAGAATTTTTTCTCAAGCTGACCACAGAATTTCAGAGCCGCTGCATCAAAGGCAGAGAGGAAGATTATCTCGAGCGGCGACGCGAAGACCTGCGCACGCGTCATGCCAAACATTCCAATACCGTCTACCTGCAGGAACCGAACGTGAAGTCCGGATGCGGCGCACTGCGCGATTACCAAAACCTGCTGTGGGTCGCTTGGGTGAAATGTGGCGCACGCGCGATGTCCGATTTGTCCAAACAAAAACTCCTGTCCCCAGCCGCCTATCGCGAATTGGAACGAGGCTACGACTTCCTTCACCGGGTGCGCAATGAACTGCACTATCTGGAAAAACGACCGCAAGACCAGCTCACCCTGCGCCTGCAAGGACGCGTGGCCACCAACCTGAAATACCCGCAACCACGCATGCTGGCCCGCATTGAGGCCTTCATGCGCGACTATTACCATCACACTCGTAATATCTTCCAACATACCCTCTCGCTTATGGAGAGGTTCCGCCTTGAAGCCGAAGACAAACCCGCCGGGCCGCTCAGCTTCCTCGCGCGCCGCAAACCAAAAATCGAACGCTTCGATGGGTTTTACAGCAAGGGAGGATTGATCTACCCGGAGCATGACCGCATTTTCAAGGAGGACGAGGACCGCTTGATGCGTCTCTTTCAGCACACGCAAGTCCGTCACCTAGAACTGAGTCCGCAAATCCGCCAACTCTTTAAAAGCGCCTATCCGGCACTGGGCAAAACATTTCGCTATCGCAAGACCAATCGTGAAACCTTCGAAGCAATTCTCAGCCGCAAAGGCGACGTGGCCCGGGTCCTGCGTCAGATGCACCGCGTCGGATTTCTCGGACGGTACCTGCCTGAATTCGGAGCGCTGACCGACCTCGTCCAGCATGAGTTTTTCCACCGGTATTCCGCGGATGAACACACGCTGCGCGTCGTCGAGCAGCTCGACCACCTGCTCGACACCCGCCTCAATACTCCCGTTGAGTTGATGCTTCGCGATTTGTTCAAGGAAGTGGAAGATCCCTTTGTGCTGTACTTGGCCATCCTGCTGCATGACTCGGGGCGAGCCACCGACGCCGACCAGCATGAATATGCCAGCGCCATGCTGGCCGCCAAAGTCTGCAACCGGTTAAAGGTCGGTCTCGACCGCCGACGCGTGCTGCTCTTCCTCGTCGATCACCACCTCAGTCTGTTCCGCGCCGCCACCCAGAAGAATATCGAGGACACCGCAGTCATTGCTGACTTCGCCGCCAGCGTGCGGGAAAAAGCCTGGCTCGACGCCCTGCTGGTCATGACCTACGCCGACAGCAAAGGAACCAGCGAAACCTCGTGGAGCGGCTTCAAACAATCTTTAATGCTGCAGCTTTATCGCAGCACCGCCTCATTCTTTGCCGACCGCCCGGCCTTTGAAGCGCAAACGAGAGAAGCAGAAACCGAGGAATTCCGCAATGCACTGGCGGAAAAACTCGGCAGCGGCTGGGCCGCGGAAATCGCTCTGCAATTCGATGGCATGCCGGAGCGGTATTTCGCTTTTCGCAGCGCCCACCGGGTGGCCAGCCATCTGCGATTGTTTCGTGAATTCTTCAAGGCCGAACAATTCAATGAAACCGGGCAGCCGATTCTTCCCGTGTACCGCTGGCGCACTGTCCCGGAACGGGCCTGCAGCGAGCTCACTCTTGTCACCCGCGACCGGTCACTCCTGCTCGCTCGCGTGGCCGGATGTCTCTCGCGCTGCGGCCTCAACATTTTAAGCGCCGACTTTTTCCTTCGCAAAGACGGTGTCGTCTTCGACATCTTCCGCGTCTGCACCACCAAGCTTGAACCGCTGACCGACGAGCGGGTCATTCGCCGGTTTGACAAATTGATGACCGAAGTTTTTGCCACCGAAGAGCCTGACTGGAGCGCCCTACGACCGCCAGAAGAAGCAGAGAACGCCAATGACGCGGAATTCCTGCAGCTCAAAGCGGAGTTCCCAACCCGCGTTTATCTGAGCAATGAACTAAATCCCCGGCATACCGTCGTCGAAATCGATGCCGTCGACCGGCTCGGCCTGCTCAGCGATTTCTTCCGCGTCATCGGCGGTCTGGGATTGGAGATCGCCCATGCCCGGATCAATACCGATAAAGGAGCTGCGCAGGACACGTTTTACCTCACAGATGCCAGTGGTGACAAAATCACCGACCGGGACACCCTGCGCGCGCTACGCGAAGGCCTCGGCCGGGCCGCCGTCGATGCCTCGCAACCGGACGAAACGTCAGCAAAGGAATGAGTCTGAAACGCCGCCTACTCGGCCCCCTGCAACGCCTCACCGCCGTCATCCCGGCACAGCGGCTTCCGTCGTGGTGGCCAGCCGCGGCGAGGACGCGCTCCACCGCGGAAAAATCACTCTGCGACTGGACCAAATACGACATCAAAAACAATTTTGACGAATTGTGTCGGCTCACCGAAGCGCCTCGTTTCAGCTGCCTGAAATGCGCACGCTGCGCACATCGTGCCGTAAACCTATGCCAGCCGAAAGCGCGCGGCCCGGTAAAATCATGACGGCAGCCGTCGGCCCGGCCTTGATTTGCCTCCCGTGGCAACCGATACTCTTAACCATGAGGATTTCTTTCGTCTGGCCGCTCATAGCCGCAGCCCTCGTCCTCGGCTTCGCACCCGCCGCCGCCGCCCGCATTGGCGAGACGCCCGCCGAGTGCGCCGTCCGTTATGGGGCCGCGCACGCCACTCTGCCGGCCATAATCGCTGAATCCGATCCCGAAGCTGTCCGCTACGAGCGCAAAGGACTGGGCGTGATCGTCCATTTTCGGAAAGGAATCGCCTGGCACGTCTCTTACGCCCAAGCCTATATCTCCGATCCAGATCGCCGCCAGCTGCTCAAGGAAAATGCCGAAACCGGCGAGTGGGAACCACCCAATGGAGAAACCATCGGCACCGTGCACCTCTGGCGCCACCGCCCAGCCAACCTCGTCGCCTGCCGGATTAACACCCAGAAAATCAATTCATTGGAAGTCATGACGCGCGAATGCACCGAGGCCTTCGCTCGGGCCCGGACGCAACGCCACCAAGAGGCCGTGGCCACCATGGAAAAAACGCGCTAAACCCGAACCTCCTTACCTCCTCCGACGTCTGGAGGAAAAAATTTCATCAGCGGCCACCTCAGTGAACCGACAGGCGGTAGCCGCGCGCTTCGCGGGCCGGCGGCCGTGGTTTATGGTCGCCCTGCGACTCCGGCCATCCGACCACCCTCAGACAATCACATGTTCGAAGGAATGGCCTACGGTGTCGTAAAGCCCGAAACTAACGACCCCGAAACGGCCCATGATCTCGCCCGGATTCGCCCACAGCGCCTCTCCAAAACGATGCTGGTATCGCTGGTGATCATGGCCGCTGAACACAGCGTCAGCTTCACCCGATTTGGCCAACCGCCGTCCAATTTCAGGGTAATGCGTGAGCAAAATTTTCCGTCCACCCACCTCCAGCTCGGCCAAAGGATCATGCCAAGTCATCTGCGGATGCCGCGCCGCCACCCGGCACAATAAAAACCGGTCGCCATCGTTGTTGCCAAAGACACCGTCAATCGGACCCGCAAAACGCTCCGCCAGATCGTTGAGTACAAATGGCGCACAACCATCACCCAGAAAAAAAACTCTCTCCGCACCGCGCCCATTCACCGCGGCCATGACCCGCTCCAAATGATCCAACCGGTCATGAATATCCGAAAGCACAGCAATTTGCATGATGACATCATAGAATACCCGTCAAGCGGACCTGACCCATTCGACCCTAGATAAACTCCTCATTTGAACACATTGGCCTCACTCATCGCCTGAACAAATTTCACCGATCCATCGTCCGGCACGCTGCGTGCTTGCCGAGGCCGGTCGTTCCGCTACTCTCATCACTTGGCATCCATCCGCCTACACTTCTTTCCCATGACCTCGACCATCCGTTCCTTCGCCACCCTGTCCGGCAAAACCGGCCGACTCCACTCGCTCTCCGCACTCAAAGAATCAGGCATCGCCCCCAACCTCGACCGCCTGCCCACCAGCATCCGCATTGTGCTCGAATCACTCGTGCGGAATTGCGATGGCAAAAAAGTGACCGAACAGGATGTCAAAAACCTCGCCGGCTACACCGCCGCGGCCCCTGGCGATTATGAAATCCCGTTCGTCGTCGCCCGCATCGTCCTGCAAGACTTTACCGGCGTACCGCTGCTCGTCGACCTCGCGGCCATGCGCTCGAAAGTCCATGCGCTCGGGCGCGACCCGAAAATCATCGAACCACTTGTCCCTGTCGATCTAGTCGTCGACCACTCGGTCCAGGTGGATTTCGCCGGCACCGGCGACGCCCTCGGCCGCAATCTCGACCTTGAATTCCACCGCAACCGCGAACGCTACCAGTTTCTCAAGTGGGGCGAACAAGCGTTCGATACGTTCAAAGTCGTGCCTCCCGGCATCGGCATCGTCCACCAAGTGAACTTGGAATACCTCGCCAAAGGCGTGCTGGAAAAAGACGGTGTTTTCTACCCGGACACGCTGGTCGGCACTGATTCGCACACCACCATGATCAATGGTCTGGGCGTTGTCGGCTGGGGCGTCGGCGGCATTGAAGCCGAAGCCGGCATGCTGGGGCAACCCGTGACTTTCCTCGTGCCGGAAGTCGTCGGCGTCCACTTGACGGGCGCCTTGCAACCAGGTGTCACCGCCACCGATCTGGTGCTGCGCGTCACCGAACTGCTCCGCAAAACCAAAGTGGTAGGCAAATTCGTCGAGTTTTTCGGCCCAGGAGCGCAGGCCCTCAGCGTGCCTGACCGCGCCACTCTGGCTAACATGGCCCCTGAATACGGCGCCACTATGGGATTCTTCGGAATCGATGAGGCCACCGTCGATTACCTCCGCGGCACTGGCCGCAGTCCTGAACAGTGCGAAATCGTGGAAGCGTATTACCGCGCCCAAGGGCTGTGGGGAATTCCCCAGCACGGAGACATCGACTACTCGCAAGTCGTCGAACTCGACATTGCCAGCGTCGTTCCATGCGTGGCCGGTCCCAAACGTCCGCAAGACCGGATCGAAGTCTCAGCCCTCAAGTCGGCATTCACCTCGCTGCTCACCTCGGCCACGCCGGACGGCTACGGCAAATCGCCCTTTGAAGTCGCCCCACCGCCGTCCCTCGACAGCGAGCCTGACGCGGTACCGGGGATTGGCGCTCTTGGCGCGCAGGCGGGTGTCGTTTTAGAAAACCTGCCGCCGACTCGCTTTGACGTCAGTGTGGACAGCAAAGGCGGCGTGCCCGACACGATCTCGCACGGCAGCGTGCTGATTGCCGCCATCACCAGCTGCACCAACACCAGCAACCCAAGCGTCATGCTCGCCGCCGGCCTGCTCGCCCAAAAAGCGAATGCCCGCGGCCTGACCGTGAAACCCAGCGTCAAAACCAGCCTCGGGCCAGGCAGCCGCGTGGTCACCGACTACCTCACCAAAACCGGCCTGCAAAAAGAACTCGACCAACTCGGCTTCCAGACGGTTGGTTACGGCTGTACCACCTGCATCGGCAACAGCGGTCCGCTCGACAAAGGCATCGAAGATGTGGTCAAAGGCGAAGACATCATCGCCGCCAGCGTACTCTCCGGAAACCGCAATTTTGAGGCCCGCGTCCACCAGTCGATCAAAGCCAACTTCCTCATGTCACCGCCGCTCGTCGTCGCGTACGCGCTGGCCGGCACGGTCGAGATTGACCTGACCACCGAACCACTGGGCGTGGACCAAGACGGTCAGCCCGTATTCCTCCACGACATCTGGCCCAGCAGTGAAGAAATCGCCACCGCCATGGCCAGCGCGTTGTCACCCGATGTCTTTCGCAAGCTCTACACAGATTTTGCCGAGCAGAATCCAAAATGGAATGAAATCAAAGGCTCGGCCGGACTGGTGTACGACTGGGACCGCGACTCGACCTATATTCAGGAGCCACCATTCTTCGACGCCTTCAGCACGACTCCGCGCGACATCACCGAGATCCACGGGGCCCGCCCACTCGGGATTTTCGGCGACAGCGTGACCACCGACCACATCTCACCCGCCGGCGCCATCAAAAAAGACAGCCCCGCCGGCCGCCACCTCGGAGAACATCACGTCGAGGTCGCAGACTTCAACAGTTACGGATCGCGCCGCGGCAATGACCGCGTCATGACCCGCGGCACTTTTGCCAATGTCCGCATCAAAAACCTCATGCTCGGCGGCAAAGAAGGCGGGCACACGCTGCTGCAGCCAAGCGGACAAGAAATGTCCATCTACGACGCCGCCCAAAGCTACCAGTCGTCCCACACCCCGACCATCATCATTGGCGGTGAAGACTATGGCATGGGCAGCTCCCGCGATTGGGCCGCTAAAGGCACCAACCTGCTCGGAGTCAAAGCCGTCATCACCAAATCATTCGAACGCATCCACCGCAGCAATCTGGTCGGCATGGGCGTGCTTCCGTGCAACTTTGTCGACAAAGCGGACTACGACCGAGTCAAGGACTTGGCCGATGCCACATTCGACCTGCTCGGGGTCAGCAATGAACTCAAACCACAGTCGCAAGCGACATTGAAAGTCACCAAAGCGGATGGATCCAGCTTTGATGTGCCGGTTCTCGTCCGTATCGACACTCCCGTCGAAATCGATTATTACCGGGCTGGCGGGATTCTGCCGTACGTCCTCGGCCAGATTCTGGCGGCTGACGCCTGACCGGAGGGCGCCAACGCCCTCCCCCATCCCTCATCCCTCCGCCTCATGGGCCCCATGGATGAACTGCCGCTCTTCCCCGAGACCGCACCGGTCTGGGCGGAGCGGTGGCATCGCCTGCGGCATGCCGTCCGTGAACTGGCCGCCCAAAACATCCTGATCGGCACCTCCTCCTGGAAATATCCAGGCTGGCTGGGATGGCTCTACACTCCTGAACGCTATCACACCCGCGGGAAATTCTCCGAGGCTCGGTTCGCCCGCGATTGCCTGCGCGAATACGCCGAGGTTTTCTCCGCGGTTTCCGTAGATGCCGGATATTACGCGTTCCCCACGACCGCCGGCGTCGCTTCCCTCTGCGCCCAAGTCCCGGACGGATTTCGCTTCTCGTTTAAAGTCACCGCTGATCTCACTCTCCGACAGTTTCCACGGCTCGATCGCTTCGGCCCCCGCGCCGGCCACCCTAATCCGCGGTTTCTTGATGCAGATCTTTTCTGCCGCTCGTTTCTGGCTCCCCTCGAGCCGCACCGCAAGCACATCGGGGTGCTCATGTTCGAATTCACACGCTTCGCCCCGGGCACATGGGCCACCCCCTCGGCCTTCGCCGAAGCCCTCGACGCTTTCTTCCATCAGCTACCGACCGGTTGGCAATACGGGGTGGAACTGCGCAATCCTGAATTGCTGCACCCCGACTACCTCGCCGTGCTCACCCGTCACCGCGTGTCCCACATCCTCAACAACTGGCAAGCCATGCCGGACGTCGGGGAACAACTCGCCGTACCCGGTATCCTGACCACCCACTTCACCACCGCCCGCTTCCTGCTCAAACCAGGCCGCCCCTACGCCCAAGCCGTCAGCCTGTTCTCACCGTACCAACACCTCCGCGAACCACTGCCCCAAGCTCGCGCCGCCGCCCGCCAACTGCTGGCCACCCTCACCGCACGCCCCGCCACCACTCCCTCCCCACCCCCGTCCCACCTCTTCGTCAATAATCGCCTCGAAGGCCAAGCCCTCGAAACATGGCTCGCCATCGTCTCACCTCCCGCCCACAAAATACCCCCGACAACCACCTCAACATGAGATCTCAGCACCTCATTTGAAAGGGGATAAAAATATGGAAAATGCAAATATTTTGGATATATTATCACACTAGTTTGTCTCTCAGAATTTCTTAGCCCTGTCACCCCTCACCACACCACCCATGACCTCGTCCAAAAAAGGCATCATCCTCGCGGGAGGCGCGGGCACGCGCCTTGATCCGCTGACGCGCATCGCCTGCAAGCAGCTGCTCCCGATCTACGACAAGCCGATGATCTACTATCCATTGGCCACGCTCATGC
Organism: uncultured bacterium; assembly: GCA_903954065.1. Classification (GTDB taxonomy): domain Bacteria; phylum Verrucomicrobiota; class Verrucomicrobiia; order Verrucomicrobiales; family V1-33; genus CAJBME01. The sequence continues at coordinate 77,286 of CAJBME010000250.1, read as the reverse complement.
TCGGAGGGATCAGGGAGATCCTCATTATTTCCACGCCCAAGGATACGCCCGCCATTGAGAACCTGCTTGGTGACGGGGCGAGTCTGGGATTGTCGATTTCGTATGCGGTGCAGCCCGAACCGAAAGGGATTGCTCAGGCGTTTCTGGTGGGCGAGTCGTTTTTGGCCGGGGCTGGGGCCAGTTTGATTTTGGGCGACAACATTTTTTATGGCAAACTCGACTTCTTTCGTGACGCGCTGGCGCATGGAGATGGGGCGTATGTGTTCGGCTACCATGTGCGCGATCCGGAGCGATTTGGGGTGGTTGAATTCGACGCCACCGGCCGGGTCTTGAGCTTGGAAGAAAAACCAAAGAAGCCGAAAAGCAGCTACGCCGTACCAGGACTCTATTGTTACGACCACACAGTCGTCGAGCGCACCAAGGCCCAGCAACCGAGTGCCCGGGGCGAGCTCGAGATCACCGACCTCAATAATAGTTACCTCAAAGAAGGGGCCCTGCAGGTCAAACTTCTCGGACGCGGCATCGCCTGGCTCGATACCGGCACCCCCAGCAGCCTGCTCGAAGCCGGTAACTACATCGCCACCGTCGAACGCCAGCAAAATTACAAGATCGCCTGCCTCGAAGAAATCGCCTTCAACCGCGGCTTCATCGATTCATCGCAGTTTCAAAACCTCATCGGAGCGACCCGCAATCCCGACTACCGGAGCTATCTGGAGATGGTGCTCGCGGAATCAGGACGCTAGAATCCTTCGCTACCACAAATCGCTCAGGGACATACGAATGCTTCTCGCGCCCCTGCCGGGGCGCATCCCGTATCGGGGGTGGTTGGGCGGCCCGGTTCCGGTGGTTCTCGGTCGCTCCGCGACCTTCACCACCGGCTAATCTCTTTCGAGCCTCCGGCTCGCAAAGGCGTGTGGAATGCGTCACAAGAAGCGCTGAGAAAGCGTGACTCATCCCGCGGCGGCGGGCCCGACGCACTTACGGCCGCAGGGCCTGGATGCGGTAGAAGCGGACGGGGAACACGCCATCGCTGGGATCGGCCACAGTGGTAACTGAACTCTCGGCGGTGGTTGTCAGCAGTGTGGTCCATGTACCGGAAGTCAGGTCCACACTTGTTTGCAGGGCGTATTGATGACCGACCACAGAGGGGAAGGAAAACTGGCCGGGGCCGAGCACGGTCACGGTGGCCAGCGAGGTTTGATCATCCGGATTGGTGCCGAACAGCGCCTCTGCGGCGTCCGTCTGGCCGTCACCATCAGTATCAACCGTAGGATCGGGCTCGCGTGCAGCAAACCCGGGAGTTCCGCCTGAGACGGCGCTGGCCCGCCAGTTGAGAGGACTGGAATAATCACCGTCCGTACTGATGACTTCTAGACTGGGGCCACCGCCCCGCGGCGCCACCGGCCACGGCTCAGCCACTCCATACACAAAATCGTGAATCGGATTGCCTCCGGCATCGAGCATCATCACGGCTTCACCCGCATTGTTCAACGCCCCGCCAGACCACTCGGCCACCACCTGCGGCGCCGCCCCGTAGCGCGCCCGGAAAGCAGCGAGATTACTGGTCACCACGACCCGTTGACCGCCCTCGAGCGTGCCTTCGGGCAACACGAGTTCGCTAAATGGCGCCCCCTCGGGAAACCGCACTCCTTGCAACGAAACCGGACGATCTCCCGTATTCTGCAGCTCCAGCCATTCCGCGGTATCCGGCGCCTTGGGCGCGTACATGACCTCTGTGATCCGCAGCTGACCGAGCTGGTCATTGCGATTTTCCGGATTGACCACCAGTCCGTAATCAAAAGCAAACCGCACGTTCTCCGGAGTGCTTGTCGACGCGAACAACCCGCCCCGGACCAGCGTACTCCCGGCCGGCATGACCTGAGTGCCGACCAGGACCCACGCTTCTTCGTCGCGGCGTTCAAAGATGAGTGTGTCCGCTTCACGCCGGATCCGCAAGGTGGCGTCGAGCCCAGTAAAGGGAACCGCCGCACCCGAATTGGCAAACGCCCCGCCTGCTGAGCGTTTGATGCGCCAAGATGTTCCGCCTTCCACGCCAAAGGCCGTTTTCACCGTCACGCCCGCCTCGAGCGTTTCCAAAACCAACCCGGCAAAGGAAGCGCCGGTGCGCTTGCTTTCGTAGGCAAACCGGGTTCCCAGCACGGTATTGACGGACGCGGGCAGTGGGCGCCACACCGCCGGAAATGTTGGAGCCCCATGCGAGAGCGGTTGGGCCGCCGCATCGAGAAGCTGCAGCATCAACTGACCGGGGCGGTCAGCGAGCGAATACCAAGCCTGCGGAGAATAATTGTCTCGGAGTTCGAGGGCTTGCAGCGACCAGACCGGCTCCAGAATGCCACCGGCAAAGGGATCAAAGTCCGCGGCATTAAAAACGGTGACCTCGCGGGCCAGCGTGGCCGTCCGGGCGGCTGTATCCGTCCCGGTCACACCGAACGTGTACAATCCAGGCTTGGAAAAAACGGCCGTGCGCCGGGAAACCAACGGCTCCGCCACGTTCACTCCCTCCGCCGGCAGAAGAGACCAACCAAACTCCAGTGCCGTCCCCTCAGGATCAAAACTCGCCCCCGCCTCCAGCGTCAGCGTCTCGCCCAGTCCGACCTGCCAAGAAGCGGGATCCGCGCCCAACCGCATCACCGGCGCGGCATTCCCCGTCTTGGTGTGTGTGTGCACCAGTGGAGCCCCCATCGTCCGCCCCGCGGCATCAAGCATGCGCAGAGTGAAGGTATTTAATCCCTCCTGCAAGATCAGTCCCGACAGCGACCATGTCCGCTGGTTGCTCCATGCCAGCGCGGCCGTCGGCTGTCCGTCGACCACCACGGTATAGGCCGAGGAGGGAGCAGTTCCGGCTAGGGCCAGCGTGGCGGCCGGGGTCGTGCCGACCGGCGTCGTGACGGCAAACGGCGCGGTGGCGGCATTGCCGGCCCCTCCGGTCCCAACCGTGGCATTCATTTCCTGCCGAATCCGCGCCGCACGAGCCGTAAACCATCCCTGATAAAACCCTGTATTCACAGACCACGCCTCCGAGGCGTCCTCCTCAGCCTTTAACCACGCTTCCGTGCGAGCGGCACGATCGCCCGTCGTCAGCCGCAACATCTCGCTGAGATAATAATTCAGATTCCGCCGGACCCATGGTTGATTGACATAGTTCCCCCATCCCGCCAGCCCGCCGACCACCGAACCGTTCGGATCACCAAACGCTAGGTCGCTGTCCCAATGCAAAAACATGAATTTTCCGTCCGTCGGACGACGATAGAAAAACCCGTTTTTTCCTCGGTCGAGCGTGAGCGAATCCCAATCCTGAATATACCCGCGAACGGCGGCCATCATCGGCACTAGGTCTGGTTCCAGCATGCGGTTGATGACTTCGCGATAGGTGGCCGCGGGGTAGTTGGGAGTATTGGTGACGGTCCGGAAAAAATCCATTAACGGGCCGTAATCGTATTCGGCTTCGCGCGAGCGGGCCATCCATTCGGTATGGTAGCGCAGTGGATTGGCCGTACCTTTGTAGCTCCAGTCTGCATTGCGCTGGGAGCGGTTCCAGTCGTCCGCAAACCACCATTCGTCATCACTGCGAAAAAGCTGGCCATTACCGCCGTCCGGGTACACCCGCGCCACCATCTCGCCATCCACTGGCTCAGTGTCTTCCCGTATGGTCAACCCATCATCATTGACCACATGATAGATGTATTCGTTCTCGTTGACCGGATGACCCAGCACATAAAGCCAGTAGCGCGTGATCCGGTTGTGGTGACGGCTTCCACCCTCCGCATCATTGTCAAATGTGCTTTTCTCACGCCCGCGGAAAAACCGATCGCGCGGCAGCTTCCACTTCCCTCGGCTCAACTCGGCCCCGCCACTGCGAGTCCAGGGACTGCCGCTTTTGCGGATTTCCGCGTTGTAATAGACCTCGGTCTCGTTGTGCACAAAGGTGGCGTTGATGTAATGGTTCGAGAGCCGCGGGTACTTGTAATCAAAGGCCGCCGACGGCGCGTCCCCTCCGGTATTAAAAATTCCCCGGTCAAAAGCGGAGACCACGAAGCGCTGACGACGCAACCGATCGTCCAGCGTCCGGCTGTCGGACATCCACATCGCGGGCAGAGATTCCCCACCGCGTGGCACCACCCCGGAGGCACCCCCGGTCGTTCTCGCTCGAACATAAAACTGCACGACCCGGCCGTTGACTTGATAGCTGGTGATCTGTGCAGAAAACAAGCCGTCACGGGCCACGGCATCGCCGCCGGTGCCGTCATCAACCATCGGGGTCACTTCCCAGACACCTGAATTATTCTGACTGTCGGCCCGGTGCACCACCTCCACGGCGGCCAGCGGCTCGACGCTCGCCACCCGGGCCGTCACCCTGACGGCATCCGTCGGCTTAGGCACGGCCGGACTGTGCAGCAATGAATCAACCTGCGGCAGCGGAACTACCACCCGCCGAGAATTGACCGCGCCGCCGGTGCCCAGCGTCGATGGCATCGGCAGCAACAAGGGCGCCCCGAAACTGTGGTCCCACGTTTGCACCACGAGCCGGTTTTTGCCCGAGACCCACCGCGCCTCAAAAGTCAGCGTGTACGAACGCCCCTGGGCCAGCCCGGTCACATCAATTTCCGCCCGGTTCGGACGGTTATCCCCATGGCCGTCCGCAATCAGATGAAATTCTCCATTCTCCACCCGGCTGGCCGCATGCGTCCCTTGGCAAAGCCAGCCACTGACGCCCGTCCCATTGGTGGACAACCGGACCCCGTCACCCGGCAACAAGTTGGCGCCGCCGGTCGCCGCCCGCAGGCTGAGGTTGCGCAACGCCACATGGCTGTCTCCCACCAAGAATAAATGCAATTCTTTGAAATCACTCGCGGACCCGATCGAATTGAGCTGGGCCCAGGTGCCGGTCAGAGTGTACGTTTGCCATCCGGCCCGGGACGATTCATCGCTCGAGCGCCACGCCGAGGCCCGGCTGTTGTCCATCGCCGGATGAAGCAACTCCAGCGAACTCCCCTGCCCCGCCGCCAGCGCCGGCCAGTCACCACCCACCGCATAATCCACTTCATCCGCCAAGTTACCCACCTCGTCCAACAACCGCAGCAAATCCCCGCGGTTGCCCAGCGTCCCACTCCACGGCCCCGCCACCGCCACTCCTTCATGCAAGGAGCGCAAAACCGCCGGATCACTGCCCACCAGCAAATACCCTCCCGCCGGAATATTCGTCCCAGCAGGAAAATCAAATTCCACCCCGCCGCGTAGTTTCCACCGCGTCAGATCAACCGCCGCCGCCCCTTGGTTATACAACTCGATAAACTCGCCATGATGATGGTCCGAAGGAGGGTCCGCCATGATCTCGTTGATGACAATCTCCGTCCGCAACCGCGGGGCATTGACCGCATCGCGCGTCGCCTCCACCGCGGCATTCCACCACGGGCGTTCTGGAACATTTTCCCACCCCGGCTTAACGGCGACGTCCGGGGGCCAGACGGCCTGCAACGAGGCATGCCCCGCCACCCGCTGCAGCTCCGCCACCCCGAGCACAGTACCCCCAGCATCCACCAGCCACAGCGTCACCCGGCCGTCCCCATCCGTCGGGAATTGGCACTCCCAGCTGGCCAGCCCACGACCGGCCACCACCCCGCGCAAGGCCACTTTGTCCGAAAAGTCCTCGCGCGAAGCCAAAAACAACCCGTCAGCCGCCGCCGCCGTACCCCCAGTATTTTCCAGCTCCACCCAGTCAACCTGCCCCGCCTCATTAAAATGCGCCTCGCTCAGACGAAGTGAGAAACCGCCATCCCCACCCGCCCCATTGGCCACCCCCGGCGTCGGTTGCGCAAAAAGAAACCACGAGGTCCCGCCAGCCGGCTGCCGCCCAAGCGAACGACCGTCTGCCGGAATAGCCGCACTGATAGCATTGAGGGCCGTCACTCCATCCGGAGCCGTCAAATACACCACCGTGGTCGCCCTCACCGCCAGCCCCGCTTCCGCAAATCCAATCACCGCCAGCCCGCCCGCCGGAACCAACACGTCAGAATCAACCACCTGCTTCCGCAAATTGGCGGCCTCATCACTGAGATAATGCCCGCGCAAATTGACCGCCGTATCCGTCGTATTGAAAAATTCGACAAACCCCTGACCTGCTGCACCCGGACGCACTTCGTTGATCACCAACCCAGGCCGCGTGCCAATTTTCAACCGCACCCCAAAAACCATGTCGCTACTGCTCAGATTGGTCTGATGCACCTCGGCCGCCAAGACATTCACGCCATTCACCAAGCCGACCGCCGGACCCGTAATCGCATTCAATTCCTCCGTCGCATCCGACACCGTCCGGCTGGCACCCGCATCCCACGCCCCGGGAGTATGCCCCACCGCTCCTAATAACTGGCCGTTTAAATAATAAACGACCCCGTCGTCAATCACCTGATCTAACGCCAACGTCGCCCCGGCCGGATCCCCCGCAAATTGAAACGATTTGCGGAAATGATGAACCATATTCTGCCCCTGCTGCCCAACCGCCGTCTGCATCCCCGGCGCCGGAACCGGCGCCGATTCATACCCAAGCAACCCCGGACCACTCGCCCAGTCCGCATCATTAAAACCAAGCCCGCGCCACCCTACTCCAGGATCAGCCGCCGGAATGCTCCACTTCCACACTGTCCCGTAGTCGAACATCATAGCCGCCGCCCCCACCCCTACTTCCGGAGTACCCCCCGACCAAGGCGTCACCGCCCCAAATTCCGAAAACCCGGGTGTGCCGCCCGCCGTTCGGCTCGCCCGCCAATTGCGAAATGAATCCACCGCGTTGTTCTCGTTGCGCAAGACCAGCGAATGCCCCGTCCCGTCCGCCGCCTTCGGCCAGTTCCCACCATTCCGGTAGTCCAGCGTGCACACCATCACTCCATTCTTGTCGGTTAAGGTGATCTCTTCTCCCCCATTGGCCAACACCCCCGTCCACGGCCCAAAAACTCGCACCGCCGCCGGCAGCGCCGGATACGCCGCCCGCGTGGCCGCCTCGTCCATCGCACTGACCACCACCCGCTCCCGAGCCTGCAAAATGTGCGCCTGTGGCCGGCTCGCCTCAAAATCGGGAAAAAGATAATTCACCCCGCTCGTCAGTCGCCACTGCGCCACATCCAGCGGCGTCTCACTGATGTTCCACAACTCAATAAATTCCGGCCGCGCATCGACCGGACGATACATCACCTCGCTGATCACAACCTGCTCAGCCCGCACCACCCCAGCCCCCGTCCAGACGGCCACGGCCATGACGAGAGAAACCAGCGAAACCAGCGAAATCAAGGGCCTCGTCAACAAATTCAGGGGACTCAACATGGCGTGATCCTACCACAAAAATGTCAGACCTGTCACCACTTCTGGCTCGCCCCATCCAAACACCACGACACTCACCCGAACATCACCTCCCGTTCCCAACCGCTCGCTCGCCCGCCACCAAATCAAAATCCATCCGCAAAATCACGACCCTCACCCTCACCTTCCTTCAGACACTCCACAGCCCACAGCCTTATCGACGGCGGGGACCCGCCGAAAGATTACGCAACCGGCGACCGCCAATCTGGTTGACCATTTCCCGCTGCTTCCGGAGCTCGCGTCCGGCCGACCAGTTTTGATAAAACGCGGCCAAAACTATCCCCAGCACCACGATGGCCAGCCCGATGATCATCCACGAAAACAAGTCATTATCCATTATTCCCCCGGCCCCATCTCCACCGGAGGCCTTATCACGAGCCGCTTTTGGCATCGTGAATGTACCCAGGAGGGGATAAACAGAGCTAAGAAGAGTGTTCATTAGAACGATTTTGAATAATTTAAGTCGCTAACCTCAAACCCACCTATAAATTTTCATCATTGGATAGTCCGGTGGCATCGATGCCCCCGCCGGGAATCGAACCCAGATTTAAGGTTTAGGAAACCTCCGTTCTATCCATTGAACTACAGGGGCAATTGATTTTCAAAAGATTGTGATATTGACGATGAGTGTTTGCACGTAGTGAACTTTTCTCCCCGCAGCCGCCCCCACATCTCAGTTGGTTTTATACTACCCGAACCAACCTCGCGAAACAACCATTGTTTACTCTTGTTTACAATTTTACGGTGAACGACGACTCATAACGTGCCCGGAGAGAGCCTCCGGCTGTGGGTCGAAAGTGCGGCAGGCGGCAACATCCAACCCCAAAACCGCCACCGCACCGCCGTTTCGCGGGTGACAATGTTGTTGGTTTTTACTTCTCGTCCGGCAAACATCCCGCCGTGAGGGTCCGAATCACTTTTCCCGACCCACTCATGAATGTCATGCCACACCGAGGAGACCCAAACCACCCTATCGGCAAACTGTTCGCGCTGCTGCATGACCGGGGACACGAGGACTACTTCGGAGAGCCCGTCAGCCAGCTTGAACACGCCTGCCAGTGCGCACAGATCGCCGAAGAAAACGGCTGCGATGAAGAAATAATCATCGCCGCGCTGCTGCATGACATTGGCCACCTGTGCGCCTTTCCCGACGAGGAAATGATGGCGGGACTGGGAGCGCTGCGGCATGAACAATCAGGAGCCATCTACCTGCGAAACTGCGGGTTCTCCGAGAAAATCTGCCAATTGGTCGAGGGACACGTGCAGGCGAAACGATATCTGACCTTCAAGGACAGTCATTATTTTGAACAGCTCTCGGAGGCGAGCCGCCAGACGCTGCGGCAGCAAGGCGGGCGCATGACCGCGGAAGAAGCCGAAACCTTTGAAAATCATCCGTTGTTCGGGCTCATGGTGAACCTGCGATTGTGGGACGAGGCGGCAAAAATCGTGGACCAACCGCGGCCTGACTTGAATCATTACGAGGCCATGTGCCTGCGCCATGTACAAAACAACCTGGTCGCAGCCCCGCCGCACTCATCACCACTCTAAAAACCTGCTCCCCAAAAAAATTCAATGTCTGTAGAACTCATCGTCTTTGACATGGCCGGCACCACTGTCCACGACAGCGACAACGTGCACGAGGCCCTCATCAGCGCCTTGGCTCGCTTCGGCCATACCATCAACCGCGAGCATGCCAACAGCGTCATGGGCATCCCCAAACCCGTGGCCATTCACACTCTGCTGACCACCACGCTGCACCTGACCCCCTCGGCGCAAGATATCGATGCCATCTTCCAAGAGTTCGGCACCATCATGCGCCATCACTACACAACGAGCCCTGACGTGAGGCCCACCCCTTCCGCCGAACGCACCCTCCGCACGTTGCGCACCCTCGGCATCAAGGTCGCTCTCAACACCGGATTCTCCTCGGACATCACCCAAATCATCATCGACCGCCTCCAATGGCAAGACGTCGTCGATGGATGGGTCAGCGCCGATCAGGTGCCAGAAGGCCGACCGCACCCGGACATGATCCAATTCCTCATGCACACCTTTGGCATCACGGATCCGGCTCAGGTGGCCAAAGTCGGTGATACCCCCGCCGATCTGCACGAGGGAACCAACGCCAGCTGCGGCTGGGTCATTGGACTGACCAGCGGCTCGCACACCCGGACCGAACTGGAAGCCCACCCCCACACCCACCTTGTCGATGACCTTTGGGATGTGGTGCAGGCGATATCGAGCCATCCGGCTTCCAAACTGACCGCTGGAAACTGACATCCCCCGGACCGCTCACCCCATCTCCTTTACCCTACTATGCTGCACCATGGACCGGCGGCCGGCCGTCACTCGTCGCCGATTCTCATGGCCGCCCTCACCGCGGCCGCGGCGTACACATGCATGTACGCCTTCCGCAAGCCGTTCACCGCCGCCACCTTCGATGGACTGGTCTACGCCGGCATCGCCTACAAAATATGGCTGGTGGTGGCGCAAGCACTTGGGTACATGGCCAGCAAGTTCTACGGCATCCGCTTCATCTCGGAACTTAAACCCGAGGGGCGCTGCCAGAGCATTATCATACTGATCAGCGCCGCCTGGCTGGCATTGCTGGGATTCGCCCTTGTCCCACCCCCGTGGAACATCGGATTTATGCTGCTCAATGGCCTTCCCTTAGGACTGATTTGGGGGATCGTTTTCAGCTATCTTGAAGGACGCCGCTCGACCGAACTCCTCGGTGTCGTGCTGTCCAGCACCCTTATTTTTGCCTCCGGGCTGGTCAAAAGCGTCGGCAGCTGGCTCATGACTGACTGGGGTGTCAGCGCGCTGTGGATGCCCTTCATGACCGGGGCGATTTTTATCGCCCCACTCGCCGGATTGGCCTGGCTGTTAAACCTAACACCTCCTCCCAGCGCCCTCGACCATGCCGCACGCGCCGAACGACGGCCCATGACCCGACTGGAACGCCGGGCATTTCTCCAGAGATTCATGCCAGGTCTCACCCTGCTGGTGGCCGCCTACCTGCTCCTGACCGTCCTGCGCGATCTGCGCGACAACTTTGCCGCAGAAGTATGGAAGGAGCTTGGTTATGGCGGCCAATCCGCCCTCTTCGCCAAGACCGAACTGCCCGCCACCATCGTTATCCTGGCCAGCATGAGTCTTTTAGTACTCGTTCAGAATAATCGCAAAGCTTTCTTCCTCAATCATTTAATCATTCTTATAGGTCTCCTTGTCGTCTTTGCCAGCACCTTCCTTTTTTCCCAAAACCACATCAGTGCTCCGCTCTGGGCCATGCTTGACGGCATTGGCCTTTACCTCGCGTACGTGCCGTTCAACTGCCTGATTTTTGAGCGGCTGATTGCCACCTACCGCCAGCCGGGAAATGTCGGCTTCATTATGTACGTCGCAGACGCGATTGGTTATTTGGGCAGCATAGCCGTGCTCCTTATGAAAGAATGCTCGGGCCTTGAAATGGCCTGGAGTCAGTTTTTGATCACCGCCAACCTTGGCGCCGGCCTGCTTGGACTGGCGCTGATCGGCCTGTCCGCCGCCTACTTTTGGCCCAAACAACCATCCACCCCATGAAAGCCATCGTCATCGGAGCCGGCATCGTCGGCCTCGCCACCGCCCGGGCCCTAGCCAGCCGCGGATATTCCGTCACCGTTATCGAACGCAGCCGCCAAGCCGCCGGAGCCAGTGTGCGCAATTTTGGCATGATTTGGCCCGTCGGCCAGCCCGCCGGCCCGCTCTACGCCACCGCCATGCGCAGCCGCGCCATCTGGAAAGAAATCTGCACCGAAGCCGGCATCTGGCATCAGGAAAACGGATCGCTCCACCTCGCGTACCACGATGATGAACAAGCCGTCTTGGAAGAATTCTTCGCGGCTAACCACGCCGACCGCCCGTCCCTAGCCCTGCTGCCAAAACACCAAGTCCGGGATAAATCCTCCGTGGCCGTCCTCGAGGGACTGCAAGCGGCCCTCTGGAGCAGCGACGAACTGATCGTCGACCCCCGCGAGGCCTTGCTCAAACTTCCAGCGTTCCTCGCCGAAAAATACGGCATCACTTTTCAATTTGGAGTGGCCGCCACCCGAGTTCGCTCCGGCGAGGTCCACACCGCAGACGGCCACGTCCACGAAGCCAACACCATTGTCATCTGCTCGGGTCAAGATTTCGAAACGCTGTACCCCGCCGTCCTCGCTCAGAGCGGTATCACCCGCTGCAAGCTCCAAATGATGCGCACCCAGGCCCAGCCCGCCAACATCGGCGCTTCGCTCTGCGCCGGACTCACCCTCACCCACTACAAGTCATTCGCCACCCTGCCGTCACGAGCCGCCCTCGTCAACCGCTTCGAAAAAGAATCACCAGAGTACCTCCGCCACGGCATCCACGTTCTCGTTTCCCAAAATCAGGCGGGCGAAATCACCCTCGGCGATACCCACGAATACGGCCTGCACCATGACCCATTCGACCGCACCGATCTAAACCAATTGGTGCTGCGCTACCTCGAAACATTCTGCCTCCTGCCCAACTCGGAAATTCAGGAAAGTTGGCACGGCCTCTATGCCAAAATGCCCGGCGATCACGCATGGTTCCTCCACCATCCCGAACCAGGTGTGACTATCCTCAACGGCCTCGGCGGCGCCGGCATGACTTTGTCATTCGGGATGGCAGAAACATGCCTCAGCCCCGACGGCACAGCCTCCTAAAGCCCGACAGCAACCGCGCGGGCATCATCCCCGCTGGCAGCGCCCCCGCTGACGTCAACCCTGCTCACAGCAACGCGTGCGCGTGCGCACGCCTGCACCCGGCACGCCGGAGCACCCACCACAGGCACAAAACATGGCGGCAGCCATCGCCATGTTATAGAAATACGCGCTATCGACTCTCCTAACATATCGACCAGCGTATTCGGCCGCGATCATGACTCATGACACTTCGTGAGAAACTATGTGGCGAAAAGGTTGCGTGCGCTGAGCACCTCCCGGCTCAATAACTGGTCACCCATGAAGACATCAACTCATCGGCTGGCCAGCGTGCTGGCTCCATGCCTCGCCGCCTTCGCTGCCGGTTCGCTCACTGCCCAGACGAATCTCACCCTACCGGCCCCCATCGCCGGCGCCTTCGAGGATTTTCAAAGCTTTGCCGAAGGCGCTGACCTTTCAGCCGCAGGGTGGACCGTCACCAACTTTACCAGCGAGATAAATCTGGAGCCGAGTTTAGATGACCCCACCTCCTTATCATACGCCAACTGGCTCGTCATCAACACAAACCGCCTACTTTCTCTGCCGCTCGAGGCCTCGCGCAGACTACAGGTAGCCCCCGGCCAGATGATCAACGGCACCGCCGTCACCGCCCTGCTCCAAGATAACTTCATTTATGCCGAATCCGACACACGCGGCGGATCACAAGTTCAGTTTCTCGAATCACCAGACTTCAACTGCACCGGCAAAACGGGCGTCACCCTCGTCTTTTACAGCGCCTATGAACAAAATCAGGACAGCATGGGAGCGGTCGAATATTCAGTCGACCGCGGCGAAACATGGTTGCCCATCGCCTACCTCATCGATCGCGATGACATCGTCCGCGATGAATTCGGCAACGTCGATGCTGAATCCACATTGATGACAAATCATGGTGACGTGGCCACTTACAGCAACCTCGATGGTGAGTTTTTCGGCGGAACCTACGGCAGCTTTATCAAGGCCCCCATCTCACCGGAGCTCGCTCCCTTCATCCAAGGACGCGTCAATGACAATACCACCGAATCAAAACGGGTCGAAGTCTACCGCCTCGCGGCCGCCGACAGCCAGTCCGCGGTCCGCCTGCGCTTCGCCCATGCCGGCACCGGCAGCTGGTACTGGGGGTTGGACAACATCGGACTCTACTCCATCCCACCAAAATCGGCGCCCCAGCGCCCCAGTGTGACCGCCCCAGCGTCAGCTTCCTTCTTCAGCTCCAATGTGACCGTCACCACCCCGGCCTTCGCCGCCGCCGATCCTGGCCAAAAGCACGCGCTCAGCGTCTGGCAGGTCGCCCTCGAGGGCGCCGCTTTCACTCCTGAAACCGGCTTCGCCGCCCCGCTGCAGGAAATCTCCTCGACAACCGCCCTCACTTCGTTGGCGCTTGGCCTAGAAAGGTTTTTCCCCGGCCAGTCGCTACGCGTCACCGTGCGTCATCAAGACCAATTCGCCAACAAATCAGCCTTTGCCGAGCCTGCCCTCATAAACCTGAGCTCCACCTTTCCTCAGCTGGTTCCAGGTACCTTCGAAAACTTTGAAAGCACAACGGAATTCGAAACCCCTGCGGGCTGGACCGCTGAAAATCAATCCGATGAGCTGACGTATCCAGGGTGGTTCGTGGCCAGCACGGATACGCTCGGCGGACTCGGCGGACGACGCACCCAAGTGCCGCAAGCCCTCGATGGCCAGAGTCTGTTCGGCGAAAGCGACACTCAAAGCGGCCAGCAAATTATGTTCATCACCACGCCGGAATACAATCTGACCGGCCGCTCAGGAATCTGGGTCGCCTTCCGCAGCAACTACGAACAAAATCAAGACAGCTTCGGCGGACTCGAATACTCGACCGACGGCGGAACCTCTTGGCAGCCGATTGTGTACATGATCGATGCCAGCGACATCCTGCGGAAACCAGACGGCACCGTGGATACGATCGCCACCCTCACCACCCCCTACGGAGACTTGGCCCGCATCATCGGGGAAGACGGCGAACGCATCCCCCTCGGCAGCTATGCCGACTTCATCCTCGCTCGCCCACTTGATAACCTCGGCCCATTCATCAGCGGTCGCCTCAATGACGATCCGATCGAAAGCAAACGCTACGAGCGCTTCCGCGTCGCCGGCGTCGACAATCAGGCCCGCGTCAGCTTTCGCTTCACCCACACCGGCACCGCCAGCTGGTACTGGGGCGTCGATGACTTCGGCATCTACAGCGAGTCGGCCCTCCCTCCCACCACCCCGCTCGTCATCACCAGCCTGAGCCTGCTTCCACCCGCCGCCGGCGGACCGTCGCCAGTCGAACTCAAATGGTCATCGGTAGCCGGCCAAAAATACGCCGTCCAATCGTCCACCACCCTCGGCGTCTGGACCACTCTGCAAACCGGAATCACCGCCACCAGCGCTGAAACCAGCTTCACCGATACCAGCCTCACGACCGCTGATTCCGCACGGTTCTACCGCGTCCAGCAACAACCCTAACCGTCCACAGAGCGTCAGCCGCCGCCGCCCCCCCCACAGGCCGGGCAGGCGGTTCGGGTGGGAGCGGAAGCCACCGCCGAATGTGAACGAATCGATCAAAGCCCTCATACCGATCCGTGTGAAATGAGGATGGGAGGGGTAACGGAGAGCCTGCCCCTAGTTATAAGCAGATCCTGTGGCGCACTACGGGGGCGATATAGAACCTACTTCCTCCGGAGGCTGACGGTCGCCAGCGCGCCTACGGCACGCGAGGAAACTTCCCAAAGTCTGGCTTTCGTTTTTCGATGAATGCTTGTTTCCCTTCCTTCGCTTCCTCGCTCATGTAATAGAGCAGGGTGGCGTTGCCGGCGAGGTCGAGCAGTCCCATCTGGCCGTCGCAATCGGCATTGAGCGCGGATTTCAGGCAGCGCAGGGCGAGCGGGCTGTGCTGGAGGATTTCCCGGCACCACTGGACGGTTTCGGTTTCGAGGTCGGCGAGTGGGACCACGGTATTGACGAGGCCCATCTCGAGCGCTTGGTGGGCGTCGTACTGGCGGCAGAGGTACCAAATTTCGCGGGCTTTTTTTTGTCCGACGATCCGGGCGAGGTAACTAGATCCGAGGCCGCCGTCGAACGATCCGACTTTCGGCCCGGTTTGTCCGAAGCGGGCATTATCGGCGGCGATGGTGAGGTCGCAGACGATGTGGAGGACGTGTCCACCGCCGATGGCGTAGCCGGCGACCATGGCGATGACGGGTTTGGGGATGGAGCGGATTTTTTTCTGGAGGTCCAGCACATTGAGACGGGGCACGCCGTCCGAGCCGATGTAGCCGGCGTGGCCGCGGACTTTTTGATCACCGCCGGAGCAGAAGGCGAGGTCACCGGCCCCGGTGAGGATGATGACGCCGACGGCGGGGTCTTCGTGAGCGAGGTCAAAAGCCGCCAGCAATTCCTGCACAGTCAGCGGACGGAAGGCATTGCGCACTTCGGGCCGGTTGATCGTGATTTTGGCAATGCCATCTTCGGATTTATGATAGGTGATGTCGGTGAAGTTCTGGACGTTGTGCCACATGGTGGGATCAGGTAAGCAGGTTTTCTGAGGAAAGAAATGCCGTTACCGCCGCGGTAAAGGCCTCTTGTGCCTCCCATGGTACGCGGTGACCGGCCGAAGGGATGACTACATGGCGGGCCTGAGGCAAACACGCCACCGCTTCCCGGCCCAGTTCACTATAAACCGGGTCGTGCTCGCCCGAGATCCATAACACCGGCATCTGCAGCCCGCTGAGTTTGGGCAACAAGTCTTCCTGCCGGCTCAGGCCCCAGCAATCAAAGGATCGGATGATGCCCTGACGCCAACGAAACGTCGTAATGCGCTCGCCCGGAGCCGCCGAACCGTCAAAGACCGCCTGATCGTTCCAGATGCGCAAAAACGTCTCCCACGGAAGCGAACGCAGTTTTTTCGCCCACTCGTCGTCCTGCCGCCACCGGCGCTGGCGCATCTCGCGGTCCGCGAGGCCCGTATGCGCGGAAACAATGATCGCCGCGCGAAAAAGCCGGGGCGCAGCCAACAGCGCATGGAGCGCCAAACGGCCGCCCATAGAATACCCCATCAACACCGGTCGAGGGTCTTCTTCGCGCACTTTTTTGGCAAATTGAAAGGCCCATGGCGTAAAGCGATCGACCTCCGCCCAAAGTAGCGGCGTGCGCATGTCTGGCATGGTGGATTTAAGAAAATTCCAGTCCGCCGGTTCGCCAACCATCCCGTGAAGTGCCCAGATCATAAAGTGAAAAAAGTGTGCATAAGGGTGGATGCAGGAAAGTGGTACTTACGACTGAGGGGCAGCGGCACCTCCCTTCGCCGGAGGCATGGACGAGAGCAACTGCCAGAAGGCCGCGGTGGCCGCATCGTCGGGCACGACCTCGATGATGGCATGAGTCGCCTCGAGGTCGAGCGCAGCCGTCCAATCATCCGCGACCGTCACTCGCACGTACGCCCAGCCAAACATCCCGGCCCATCCGTGAAAATTGAGCGCGTGCGGGTTTTCCATCAGCTGGCGCTGCTCCGGCGGCAGATCCCGCGTGGCGGCGACCCGGGAAAAAATCCGGCCACCCCCATTGTTGATCACGACGATCCGGCGGCGCCCCGGGGCGAGGGACGGTGTGATCCACAAAGCGGCCAGATCATAAAGCGCGGTCAGGTCGCCGATGACGGCCCAGCTCTCCGGCTCATCAGCACTCAGTCCCAGAAAAGTGGAAAGGCAGCCGTCAATGCCGTTGGCACCACGGTTGGCATAACAGCGCAACCCGCGCGACCACGTGGTGGCAAAGGAATTCCATTCGCGGATGGGCAGGCTATTACCCAGAAAAACCAACGCGCCATGCGGCAGCCTGCTAGACAAGGCATGGATCAAGGCCGGTTCACTGTCAGGATGCAGCATCAAGGCCGCCGTCTGCCCGTTCGCCGCAGCTTCCGGTTCCACTCGAACCGCTTCCGGATTCTCCCCCGCCGCCTCCAACCCGGAGAGCGACGGCCCGCCGTCCATCGACGCCACCAAGTCATCCCACCGAGGGAACCCGCTGACCGAAGAGAGCCGGGCCAGACCAGAGAAACCCGTGGATGTCAGCGATAACACGCGGATCGCAGGCTGCCTTTCTAAATCCCTCCACCAGCGCACTGAGGGAATACCTCCTAGGCGCAGCACGCGACCTGCCCGCTGCCGGGCCAGCGCCGCTTCACCCCCGTGGATCAGCTGGCGAGCGAGTTCCGGACATTCGCGCAACCCACTGGTAGCCTCAGCAAAAACCGGACACCCGAGACGCTGGAGGAAGCGACTGACACCGTCGCGCTCTTCCGTCGGCAGGGCAGCCACCACCGCCAGCAGCGGACCAGCAGCCCGGTCCGCCAGAAAGGCCAGCACCGGCTGCGGATCGGCCACCGCTCGCGCCGGGCGCGCCACCGCGGCAATGCCACTCACTCCGGCCGCCCCCGCCAAATCAGAAGCCGAAGGTTCTTCCAAACACACATTCAATTGCACCGGACAACCGTGATCCCATCCAGCCAACACCCGTTCAAAATCAGCCAACTCCTCGAGCGTGGCCACATCGCCACATAAAGCCGCATAAGTCGTGAAAATCCCCGGCTGCTCCACCGCCTGCGGCGCCCCCGTGCCACGATAAGCCCGGGGCCGGTCAGCCGTCACCAACACCAAAGGCAATCCTTGATAATACGCTTCCATGGCCGCCGGCAACAGCTCGCCCACCGCCGTGCCCGACGTGGTCACCACCGCCACCGGAACCGCCAAAGTCAACGTGCGCCCAAGGGCGAAAAAGGCAGCACTGCGCTCCTCAGGAAAACTCCACACCCGCAACCCAGGCGAGCGCGCTAGCACCGCCACCAACACCGCGTTACGGGCCCCAGCGCAGACAATCACCTCAGACACGCCCTGACGCATGAGCGTGGCCACCACAGCGCAAGCCAGTGGCACACTGCTCGCCGGCGTCACCGGTAGCGTTCCGTCCAGGCCGTCCGGGCCGTCCGGGGTGGGTGTGGGCGCGGTGGCGATCATGCGTCCAAACCAAAGGCTTGTTTCACCCACCGGCGTTTCAACCCGAGCTCACGCCATTCCTGTTCCAGTTCACTCCCATCGACGATGCCGCATCCGGCGGGCAGGCTGATGGCGTCCTGCTCCCACCAAAGCCCGCGGATAGTGACTACCATTTGCATACCGCCGCTCCACTGGACTCCGAGCGGAGCCCCAAACGTGCTGGGCACGCTGAGCTGCTGTCGCCAGGCGTGCAGGGCCGCGAGGTTTTCCTCTGATCGCGGAAGAATACCCATGGCGGGGGTCGGATGCAGCGCCTTGACCAGTTCATGAGCATCCACGGTCCGGCCGAGGCTGACGTCAAAGCGGGTGATAAAATGGATCAGTCCACCGATGTTCAGTACTTCGCGCGGGCCGCTGCGGACGCGGCCCCAGGCGGCCAGCCGCCGACGCAATGAATCCGCCACGATTTCGTGTTCGCGAATTTGTTTAGCATCGTTTTCGAAGTCTGCTTGTTCGGCGGTACGGGCGGTACCGGCGAGGGCCATTGTTTGCAGGGTTTCACCGCGCAGGGTGAAGAGTGTTTCCGGCGTCATGCCAGCGCAGCCGCGGCCGAGGCGGTCACTGAAAGCGTAGGGCCAACAGACACTGGCCTCGCGGTGGTGCAGGGCGCGCCGAGCGAGGGTGGCGGCATCGCCGCTGATCAAACGGCCAATTTCGGGGACAGCCAACACGGCCTTAGTCCAGCGGCCCTGCCCCAACCCGGCGAGCACGGTCTCCAGTTCCCCAGCAAATCCATCGCGCGCCAGCGGCTCCCAGCCAATGATCAAGTCGTCTGATGGCGTTGCCAGCTCCTGTGGCGCCGCCGGGGGCGCCGCCAGCTCCCATGACGCCGCCGGGATAAACCACGGCTCCGCCACCGTCAGAGCAAAGTCATTGCGGTAAAAGGCCAGCTCCCCCGGAGCCACGCTGGCCGCCTGTCGAAACGGTCCACAGGCGACAACCCACTGGCCCGGTCCGACGCGCAGACAGGCACCTCCATCCGCGGTCGACAGGGCGGCGGAGGGAGTGAGCGGCTCGGATGATGTGGGTTCAGTGGCCAAAGGAATAAAGAATCACTGTCGTTCCGCCTGCGGAGCGCGCAACCTCCGTCCTTGACCGGGGTTAAAGATCGCGAGTGATCATTCCGAATGCTTGCCGCACCCGTTTCAACGCCTGCTTTTTCGAGCACAAACTCAGCTGCGGATCCATTTGCGCGAGTATTTGCACAGCTGAGTGCCGTCAAACCACCCCATCAACGCGGGGCCCGATCCGCCGCGGCCGCCGGATGGATCAAGTGATGAATCAGGCACCGGGTGGGGTCGGCGGTTTGCACGAGGATCAAGTAACTCCCGTCGCGATCGCGGCGGGCGCGGATCGAGGGGACCGCCGACGCGCCTTGGAGGCGGCTCCGCCCGTCGCCCGGAATCACCCCGACCAGAGCGCCGGATCGCGCGTCCAACACGTGGACCGCCTCCTCCGGCGAGGTCAGGGCAAAGACAAGATCGCCCGCCGCCGAGACTCCCGCCATCCCTCCGCCTCCCGGCCCAGCCGCCACAGGGACACCCCACCGCGGCGGGCCCGCTTCCTGACCGCGAGCCCACCCGTCAAAACGAAAGAGCTTGTGACCCGCCCCCGGCGCGGCCTCATCAGTCGCGTGAGAGCTGGCGCCCGACTCGCCATCAGCCGCATAAAACGCCCCAGCCACCGCGTCATGCGCAAAAACCCTCGTGTTGCGTATTTCCACCGGCGCAGGCCGACTGACCAGCCCCGCGACATCATAGCGGGGAAGCAAGTCCGCATCCATGCCGAGGCACGGCAGCTGGTGCAGCCGCCCGTCCGCTCCACCCAGCCAGACCGTACCCGCCGCATCCACATGACTGGCCCGGCAAGAGGCGATGACGTCGGGAGCAGCTATCGTTTCTTCCCCCGTCATCAAACTGTCGCCATTCAGGTCGCGCCAGAGCCATGCCCCAGCGGCCGGTGGACTAGCAGGCAAGCGGCCTGCGGCAGGATCTGGGGTAGGGCCCACACTGAGAATAGCGACCGGAGCCGCCGTCGATCCCGTATGGCGATACCATTCCAGATGCACGGACGCGCCGTGACGCGCGCGCACTTGAAATCGCTGGCGATCCAGCATGACCATGGTCGTACTGAAACGGGGCAGCGAACGAAGCTCGAGACGCGGATCCTGAGGATGGCGAAACGCATTCAGGGTGTGAGCCGCCCACTGCCATGACAAATCCGGGAAGCGGGTCACCTCCAGATCATAACGGCTGGTGGCAGTGATGATGTCGGCCTGATGGCTAAGCGGATCAAAGTCAGCGCCGCCGACCAGTGCGGGCCCAAGCCACTCCCAGCGCAGAGATTTTCGGTCCGGCTCGAAGGCCCGGATCAGGCATCCTCCCGGGGGTGGACTCATGGCCACATAAAGCCCACCGGTCGCATCGGCGCCAACCCCCGTGATGCGGCCCAACCGTCGCGGACCCGCCGCTCCGGGACGGGGCGGACCATCCATACCGAGCTCGTCGCCCAGAGTGCGCACACGGGTGGGCACGCCGCTCATGTTGTAAAAATGCACTTGTTGCGCCGGCCCCAGATCACTGATCATGAGACGTCCTTCGGTGGTCGGGGCGATGGCTCCCGGGATCAAGTCGCTGCCTTCATCAAGGACTTGTCCCGTACGACGTCCATTGAGGGTGAAGGTACTCACGATCGACCGGCCTTCGACGACATACAGTTTTCCCGCCAGCACACACAGAGGCCCTGGCGCTTGGGCGCGGAAAACGCGTTTTTCCTGCAGGGTGGAGGCATCATGAACGCGAATTTTCCCCGCCGCGGCGTCACTGATAAAAACTTCGCCTTCGTGCACCCACAGCCCGGTCACCGCGGTCGGCCTCTTCGCCTCCACCGGTGGGAGGCCGCCATCGGACGGGTCATCGGGCTCACCGGTATCAAAAAACTCATGCAGAACGAGCATCGATCCCGCCGGCGTGCGCCCGCCCGGAAAAGCCGCCGGTTTCCCAGCCCGGTCAAACCGACACACACCTGTCCAGACGACTCCCTCACCCGGAAGATGCGTCGAGGCACCACCGCCCGGCTCAGGACGAACGGAACGTCCCCCCACTGCCGCCGCCACCCACACGTGCTCCCCTGAAATCGCCGCCGCCGCCGGCAGAGTTTCCCCGCCCTCCCAACGCGGCAACACCGGCTCACACATTCCACTCCAGCGGCCGTCTCGGTAAAAGACCGCTTCACCAGCCCCACCCGCCGTCGCCGAAACCACCAGACACGTGCCATCCGCAGCCACCGCCATGGCGTCCGCCGTCATTGGCCACGCCCGCGATCCCCCGTCCTCAACAGGCCCCAATCGATAAGTGCGAAACGAAAGATCCGCCGCCACGGCCGCCACGCTCAGCGCGGACCACAGAGCCCCCGCCATCACCCTCAGCCCGTAATGAGATATCCCGAGGCTCGTCATGGCCATCGGCACGCAGGGAGCAGGTTCAAACTCATAACGATCTTTATTGGACGCAGCGGAAGCCGAGGTGATTGCTGGCGGTGGTGATTTCGCCCTTCCCGCGGGTACCGTTCATGTAGCGGGTGCAGTATTGATCGGTGCAGAGGAATGATCCGCCGCGGTGCACGCGTTTGGGTTGATCTGGCTCGGCCGGGTCGAACGGTGTTTCTGGACCGGTGGGATTGCGGACGACGCCGAGTTGAGCGTGGAGGACGTAGGTATCGGGGCGGTACCAATCGCTGACCCATTCCCAGACGTTACCGGCCGTGTCATGCAGTCCGTAGGGATTGGGTGGAAACTGCGCGGTGGGAGCGAGGCCAGCAAAACCATCGCGACCCGTGTCCTGCACGGGAAACGTCCCTTGATAGACGTTTGCCATCCATCGACCTCCCGGCTGCAGCTCCGCCCCCCAGGCATAACGCTGGCCGGCTTGCCCCCCGCGCTCGGCAAATTCAAATTCCGCCTCGGTCGGCAAGCGCTTGCCGGCCCATCGCGCATAGGCCGCCGCATCCTCATAGGCCACCTGCACCACGGGATAAGCATCGCGGCCATCAATGGAGGTACCAGCCCCCTCCGGATGCCGCCAGTTCGCCCCCGCTTCGTACCGCCACCAGCGAAAATGACTGGTCAGAGGCACCTCCTCCGCCGTCGGCGTAAACACCGTGGAGCCAGCCACCAGATTTTCCGGAGGAGCCGTGGGAAAATCTTCCTGCCGCGGCGTCCGCTCCGCCATGGTGACATACCCCGTCGCCGCCACAAAACGAGCAAACTGAGCGTTGGTCACCTCCGTCCGGTCCATCCAAAATCCATCGACCTGCACCCGATGGATCGGGCGGGCGTCCGGCATCGCATCCGGGCCGCCGCACACTCCCGCCCGCGGGTCATCACACCCCATGGAAAATTCCCCTCCGGGAATCCAGACCATGCCTTCCGGGGCCGGGCCCGGCGCCGCGCCACGATTCTCCACCGTCGCCTGAAAAGGAGAATCAGGGTCCATCGCCACCGTCGGCGCAGCCCCCCCTGCTGGCGCCATCGCGGACGCACGCGACGCCTTGATCTGGCGGATTTTCCACGCCGCGGCGGCGGCCACGCCCAAGGCTAGGAAACACACCGCTGCCGGCACGAGGACCGGAAGCAGGCTCAAATGTGCGGAAGCCGCGTGATTGTCACCCTCAGGGGGATCAGGCGGGCTGGGGAGTGGATCAGGGGGCTGGGACATGAAGGCTCTGCTAATTGTTACTTGCGGATCATCGATTGCTAAACGCTTTTTTCCCGGCCTCGACCCTATGCTGATCGCTCTTCATAAACCCTACGACATGCTTTCCCAGTTTACGCCGGATCATGCCGGACAGCAGACGCTGGCCGCTTGTGGCTTTGCCGCTGGAGTCTATCCGATTGGACGGCTGGATCGCGATTCTGAAGGGTTGTTGCTGCTCAGCGACGAAGCTGTCTGGACAGATCGCCTGCTCAACCCCCGCCGCTCTCACCCACGCGAATATCACGTGCAGGTCGAAGGTGTGCCCACGCTGGAAAACCTCGCCACACTCGAACATGGCGTCGTCATCCAAGGGCATCGCACCCAGCCCGCCATCGCCAGACGGATCGATCCCGCTCCCCCATGGCCGCCGCGGACCCCGCCGATCCGCGTTCGCAAAACCATCCCCGATGCGTGGATTTCCCTGCAGCTCACCGAAGGCAAAAACCGGCAGGTCCGCCGCATGACCGCCGCCGTCGGACTGCCCACCCTGAGACTCATCCGCGCCCGCATCGGGCAATTGGAACTCGCCTCACTCAAGCTGCAACCCGGTCAGTGGCGCGCCTTGGATCCCCAAGAAATACGCGCCGCCACCGCCTAGGTCGCCCCACTCAGGAGTCCGTGGCGGAAATGAAAATGTCGCCGCGCCCTAACGCTTATCCCGGGGAAGACCGGCCGCCGCCGCATGCATTTCCTCAATCATGCTGTTCACAGGAATGCCGTCGATGCGATACCCCTCGTCCTCCGTCAACAGATCATACGATCGTTTGATGCCGCAGCGCGTGGAAAGCGCGGCCACCCGGCGGCCCGCCACCCCCTGCCCGACTTTCAGATCCTGCAGACGGGTGCCCGCAAGGCGATGCCAGCCGCAGGCCTCGACCGAGGCCCCGTCATCAAAGACCACTTTGATGAAAACCGTCGAGGCCTGCTCCAGATAATCGTGTTTCTGCTGCACGATCACCGGATGCCCGCGGTAACCCATCACCACGTCGCCAGCCGTAATGTCCCGGACCACGCGCGGCCCCGCCGGCGTGTCGATCATCGCTTCCTCAGGCAGGCAGGCCATCGCCATCTTGATTCCCGCAAACGGCAGGGCCGTTCGCACCAACGGAGCGACCAAATTGCAGCTGGAGAGACCGATGGCAGAAACCACCGCCAGCGCGACACGCATCAAAATCCTAGTATTCATCATGAGAACCAGACGATCAAAGCGGCGCCGAGAATGATGCGATAGACGGCGAAGCCGTTGAAGGTGTGGCTCTGGACGAAGCGCAGGAGCCATTTGACGACGATAAAGGCGGAGACTGCGGCCGCCAGAAATCCCACCACGAGATCGAGAACCGCCGTATTAACGATTTCGCCGTCGCGCCAAGCGCCCAGCAATTTGTAACCTCCGGCGGCGGTCAGGGTGATCATGCCGAGGATGAAGGAAAACTCGGCGGCCGCGGGACGGGCCAATCCCAGCGCGAGAGCAATCATGATGGTGGCCCCGGAGCGCGAGGTACCGGGATAGATGGCGGCCAGCAATTGGGCCAGACCGCAAGCGATGGCGATGGTCCACGTCAGGTTGGGCGATCCTGGGTGGTATTTGCGCCACGCCTCGATGCCGAGAATGACGAAGCCGCCGATCAGAGTGGCCCAAGCCACCGGACCGACCGTGTCGGGAAGCTGCTGCATCCCTGACTTTTCCAAAGCCACCCCTCCCACCCCCGTGATGAAAAAGGCGGCGACGAGTTTGGTCAGGTAATCGCGCGACGCGGGTTCCTTCCAACTCATCAACAATCCGGTCAGCTTGGTCCAAAAAATCGGCAGCAGCGCAAGCGCAGCCCCAACTTGAATAAAAATGGTGAACCATTCTGGGCGCGCCCCCATCCAGCGGTCAGCAATCAGCAAATGGCCCGTGGAAGAAACAGGAATGAATTCAGTAAGGCCCTCAATCAGGCCGGAAATGAGCGCAGAAAGCCAGCTGGGCATGAGAAAATAACAGTAAAAGTAACGAAGGACGGGCGGAAGCTGTCAGCAGAGACGGTCTTTCCCAGTAGTCACGAGTTTTGTCACAATTTCTGATACCCGCCCGCCTGACGGACCGCTGGCGGACAGGCCGACAGACGACAGGGCGACGGACAGGCGAGCAGGCGAAAGGCAAAAAAAGTGGGCACTGGAGCGTGATGATTGATGGCAGGCGCTTGCGCGGTGCGGCAGGCCGCCGCATGGTGGAGTTCGATTCCATGGCGCTCCAGCCTTCATCCCCCGTTGTTCAGCCTTCGGTTGTTCCCCGCCATGTGGCCATCATTATGGATGGCAACGGCAGGTGGGCGGCGCAGCGGGGGCTACCGCGCACGGAGGGACATCGACGTGGTGCGGATGCTGTGCAGCGCGCGGTGGAGGCGTGCGGAGAGATGGGAGTGGATTTTCTCACGTTGTACGCGTTTTCGTCCGAGAACTGGAAGCGGCCGCCGGCGGAGGTGGAGGCCTTGATGTTTCTGCTGGATCGATTTTTGCGGAACAAACTCGATGAAATGCTCAAGAAAAACGTCCGATTTCAGGCCATTGGGCGGCTGACAGATCTGCCGACGTCGTGCCAGGAATCATTGCATCGAGCGATCGAGCGGACGGCCGGAAACACAGGACTGACATTGATTTTGGCCCTCAGTTATGGCGGCCGCGAGGAAATTGTCGATGGGGTCAAAAGTGTGGTGCGCGACGTGCAGGACGGGCGTCTCGATCCAGCGACGATCACTCCAGACGTTTTCAGCCAGCATTTGTACACGCGGCACTGGCCCGACCCTGACCTTTTGATCAGAACCTCGGGCGAGCTGCGGTTGTCTAACTTCTTGCTATGGCAGCTGAGTTACGCCGAATTCTGGGTCACCCCGAAACTTTGGCCTGATTTTAACAAGTCGGATCTCGAGGAAGCGTGCGCGGCCTTTGCGCAGCGCGAGCGCCGATTTGGCGGTGTCTGAGGTGCGGTGCCTGCGGAGAAGAACGGTCCAGCAGGCCGGGGAAGGCATTCTGGTGGCGGCGATCGGTTGACTTCACTGAAAAACTGTGGTTCTCACAGAGTCGCCCGCGACGTTATCACGCATCGGCGCGCTTCAGATGCAGACTGTTCTAGCCATTGATCCCGACGCCGACTTTCTTCAGTGGGTGTCCAAACACTTGACCGCCTCTGACGTGCGGGTCATTGGCGCCACTAATGCTGACCAAGGGTTTGCTGTTTTTCAGCAGGAAAAACCTGATATTGTCCTCAGCGAGCTGCAATTGCAGCCGGTGACAGGCATGGAATTGCTGCGGCGCATACGTCAGACCGACCCGAATGCCCTTGTTATTCTGAATACAGGATTTCCTCCGACCAATGCGGTCATTGAGGCGATGAAGCACGGGGCTTACGAATTTTTGCGCAAGGAAGCGCTCAGTTATGAATTGCGGCCGGTGGTTGAAGATGCGTTGAAGACGCGCGAGTCGATGCGCACGACGGCGGTGGTCGTGCCATTGCTGGACAATTTACAGCAATCGATCATTGGCCAATCTCCGGCGATGCAGGGGGTGTTCAAGTTGATTGGGCGGGCCTCGCGTTCGACGGCGCCGGTTTTGATCACGGGCGAGAGTGGTTGCGGCAAGGAGGTGGTGGCGCGGGCCATTCACCGTTTCAGTGCGCGCCAGCACAAGGAATTTGTGGCTATCAACTGTGCGGCCATTCCCGAAAACTTGCTGGAGAGCGAGCTTTTCGGGCATGAAAAAGGAAGTTTTACGGGGGCGGTAGCGCTGCGAGTCGGGAGATTTGAGCAGTGTGACGGAGGGACGTTGTTTCTCGATGAGATTGGCGATATGCCACTGCCGGTGCAGAGCAAAATTCTCCGGGTTTTGCAGGAAGGAGAGTTTTCCCGGGTCGGGGGCAACCAGACGCTGCGCACAGATGTGCGCATTCTGGCCGCAACCAACCGCCCGCTGGAGCAGGATGTCGAGACCAATCGTTTTCGAGAGGATCTCTTTTACCGGCTCAATGTGATCCGCATTCACATCCCCCCATTGCGCGAACGCCATGAAGATGTGCTGCCGCTGGCCAATTTTTTCCTGCAACGTCTGGCTCGGGAACACCGCTTGCCGCCCCACCGCCTGAGCGAGGAGGCGATTCGCCATCTGGAAGATCATCATTGGCCCGGCAACGTTCGCGAGCTGGAAAACACGCTGGCGCGCGCCTGCGTGCTCGCCACCGCAGACGTTTTGCTGCCCAAAGACATCCCGCTGGGCTCAGCCCAGCTCAGCCGCCCGGGAGCCGGAAGCCCCCCGCTGCCAGCGGTCGATGAGACAGCCCCAGCCACCGGCAGCCAAACTCAGGCCAACCTCAACGCCATCGCCCGGACGCTGCTCGATGATCTGATCCAGTCCCCCGGGCGCCCCATCCTCGCCGAGCTCGAAAATCAACTCGTCCTGCAAGCGTACGAACACACCGGCCAGCAAACAGCCGCGGCCGCCAAACTCCTAGGACTGACCCCGGCTCTGATGGCCAAAAAACTCAAAGCCGCCCAGTCAGCGCCCTAAAATCCAGCCCGAAAACCGTCCGCAGCCTTGATTCTGACCCGGACGGGCCGCGGTTCGCATCTGCCTGCTTGCGTTTTCCCTCGTGGCAGGCGACATCGTCTCGTTTTAGAACCATCGTTTTCCGCGCCCATGCCGCACTATATCGAAATGCCGTCGCTGAGCGACACCATGACTGAAGGGACATTGCTCAAGTGGCTGATCAAGCCCGGAGACGCCGTCACTTCGGGTCAAGTGGTCGCCGAAATCCAGACTGATAAGGCCACCATGGAGCAGAATGTTTTTGCCTCCGGAATTGTCCATAAGTTGTATGTCAATGAGGGCGATAAAGTTCCCATTGGAGCAGCCATGGCCATACTGCTGGAAGACGGTGAGTCCGCCCCGAGTGACGACGCCGCTCCGACCACCGCAGCCGCCCCGGTAGCCGCGGCCGCCGGCGCCCCCGTCGCCGCAGCTCCGAGCCCCAGCCCGTCACGCTCCACCGCACCCGCGTTGGCCGGCGGCGGCGCCCGCTCGCGAGGCGGCCGCATCAAAGCCTCGCCGCTCGCCCGCAAGGTAGCCACCGATCGCGGGGTCAACCTCGCCAGCCTCACCGGCACCGGCCCGGGCGGACGCATCATCCGAGCCGATGTCCTCGCCGCCGGCACCGCCGCCGCCCATGGCGCCGCCCCCACCCCCGGATTGCCCGTCATCCGTCCCACCGTCGGCCCGCAAGACGTACGCGTCCCGCTGTCCCCCATGCGGACCATCATCGCCAGCCGCCTCCTCGCCTCCAAAACCCAGATCCCTCACTTTTACCTCAATATCGAGGTGGATGCCGGCCCGCTCATGACGTTCCGCACGCAGGCGAATCAGGCGGAACAAGCTAAAGGCAGCGGCATTAAATTCACTATCAACGATTTCCTGCTCAAAGCAGCTGCCACCGCAGCCGCCCAAGTGCCGGCCGTCAACGCCGCTTTCGACGTCGATGCCATAGTCCGCTTCAAAAGCGTGAACCTGAGCGTGGCCATCGCCGTCGACGACGGCCTCGTCACCCCCGTCATCCGCGACGCCCAAAACAAATCGCTCACCGAAATCAGCGCCGCCGTCAAAGATTTCGCCAAACGAGCCAAGGAAAACAAACTCAAACCCGATGAGTTCGCCCATGGCACTTTGACGATTTCCAATCTTGGCGCCTACGGCATCGATACTTTCGACGCCATCATCAATCCTCCACAGGCCGCCATTCTTTCCATCGGAGCCATTGTGAAAAAACCTGTCGTCAACAGCGCAGGACAATTGGCCATCGGAGAACGCCTCTGGATCGGCATGAGCTGCGATCATCGCGTGGTCGACGGTGCCGTCGGTGCCACCTTCCTGCAGGCTCTCCGCCAATTGGTGGAAGCGCCCGCCCTCATGCTCGTCTAATCCTCATTGGGGCGTCGCTCGTTGCTCATCGGGCAGCCGCTCCTTGACCGCATGTTCATACGTGCGGCTGTGACGTACAAACGTTTGAAAGGCAATACCGGTCGCAATCCAAAGACCAGGAAATCCATCGAGAAATCCGCGGCGCAACACGTAGCCGCGAAAGAACCGCCACAGCGGCCGGGTCACATTGCCCGCCAGTGACCACCGCCGGCCAGCCGCCAATTCACGCTTCAAATATTCGTCGGCAAAAACCGTGATTTTCCGCAAATAGGTGGCGGTATCGGGAAATGAAAAGTGGTGGAGGTCGCTGGCGAGTTTTTTCACGGGTCCAGGGACGTCGAGGAAATCGTGTTCTGGCGACCCCATCCATCGCGCCCCCTCGCGGCGGACCAGCCTGAGTTTGCGATCCGGGTACCAATCGCCATGGGTGATCCACCGGCCGAGGAACCAAACTTTACGAGGAAACGAGGCGCCATGGTAGCGTTCCGTCTCGCCGGTCTGGAAGAACTCCTCGATTTCAGCACGCAAGCGGGGAGAGAGTTCTTCATCCGCATCGAGGGCCAGCACCCACGAATGCGTGCAATGCGCGAGGGCGGCATTCTTCTGATCGCGGTAGCCCAACCAGTCCTGATGGATGACGCGCGCCCCGGCGCTGGCGGCCACGTGTCGGGTAGCGTCGGTGCTGCCGCTGTCCATCACGATGATTTCCGCCGCCAGTCCGGCGACAGACGCCAGACAACGAGGCAGATTGCGTTCCTCGTTGCACGTGACGATGGAAACGGACAGAGGGGGCACCATCCTTCACCGGTGATGGTGATGTGGCCGCTCGCCAAGCCGAAAGTGAAAAAACCTCTCGTCTCATTTGACAAGGCGCGCTGACGCTTACCATCAGTGTCTAAGTTCAAGCAAACAGCATGGCGTTTCGCATCGAAAAAGCGGTAGTACGAGGTGAGTTGTGCAACGAGGATCGTGGCGTGGTCACGGGGAGGATTTGGCTCGCGGGCCGCAAAGAGCCGTTGCGGCTCAACCTCCACGGAAACTGCCTCCGAGACCTCGCCGGGAGCACTGTGCGTTTCATCAATCCACGGCCAGCCGCCGATCCATCATTGTCCGTGCTCGCTCCCGAGCAACAAGGCATGGCCGGCGAACTGACGGCCTCCCGCAAAGTGCGCCAACCCGTCGTTTCCGACATGGAAGTGATGGAACTCATCGACAAAGAACTACCCGTTCCCTGCCGGATCGCCAACTGCCTGTACCTCGAATGGTACAGCGCGGAAAATGGACGAGTCGTCATCGAGTCAGCCGATTGGACGGTCGGAGTGACCCTGCCCACATGGCACATGACGGCGGACGAAGAAGCAGAGCAAATGGCCGCCAGTCAGCAACATTTCCAGCGGTTCATCCACACCATCACCGGTGAGGTCAATGAGGAAACACCGGAAGATGATGAAATTTTACCCCCCGGCGCCATCGATCTGGGCCCCGGAACCGCCAGCGCGGAACTCCCCCCGATTCCAGATTTACTCGCCCCTGAGGACTTGCTCGCCGGAACCGGATCCCTCGAGGACGGAACCGAGGGTGAACTCGAGTTTCTGGATGACATCCCGCTGAACGAATTCGAGTGGGAACAAGAACTCCGCGATGCCGATCGCCGTGCCGAAGCCTATCAAGAAGCCTTCGAGAAGTACCGCGACCATCCAGAGCGGGAGAAAATGATCGCCACCGCCCTCGGATGGCATGAAGAAGACGAGCCGGATCCGGAAATCGAGCCCCCCATGGAGGCGCGCCTCATGGAAGAAGCCTTGTCCGGCCTGGAACCCGGCGAACGAGAAGCCTCTTGGTCGCAGGAACTTGACGATGACGAGGTGGAATTGGGCGAAGAAGACCCGTTCGGGTCACATCACCCGCTCAGTCAACGAGCCATGGACTTTGCGCTCGCCCTCCAGCGCGAGGCGGAAGAACGCGGACTGATGGCCGATTCCGCGGAAAACCGGGACCAAAGTCCCGTCCTGTCGCTCATTCTGCACATCATCACCCTCGGGGGGAAACTCGCCGGCGCCCTCGATGGATGGGCTCAAGGCCTGGATCCAGAACCTGGCTTCATCATCGCGATGCTGAAACGCGCCCAAGTGCCGCTCAATGAGGCGCTGCACGCCTTCGATTGCATCGACGCCGCCGCACTCAATGCCGAAACCCGGCACTGGCTGCAGACCCGCAAACGAGACCTCTTTGAATTGCGCCGCGAAATCATCGACTTGATGCACCACCTGCGCTCCTCCTGAACCGCCCTCCGTCGTTTTTCCCCCTGACGATTTTGCTGGAAATACGGCGGCCCGGGTTTATCACAAGGCCATGCTCGCAGGACTTGTCTTCGCCTTTATCTTCTTGGCCGTCGGAGCCATCGCTTTCGCCTACCTCGTCAAGGGCAAGGCTTGATCCGCCGACGACGGACCGCCACCCGCCCGGCCCCGCGCCACTCGCCTGCTCAGCCCCAACGGGGCGCAATGCGAGAGCCTAGGGATTTTCGCAAAATAAGCACCACGCCCTCGTCGGGAAGTCGGGAAGTAAACTTCCCGCTGGCCGGTTACGCCGGCCCCGGTTTCCACAACTGGCCCGGGAGCGCTGACGTCCTCGTCGGCGAGTACGAAACCGGTGATTCGCATCCGGCCCCATGCCAAAAAGACGTTCGGAGAGGCGTTCGGCGCCGCGACCGGGGTCAGCGACCCACGGCTACAAAAAATCCGGATCCGACACGACTACGCAGGGAAGTTTTCTTCCCGACGAGGGCTTGGCACTTATTTTGCGAAACATTCCCATGGCGATGCCCTGGGCTTTCGCATGGCGCCCCGTTGGGGCTGAGGTCATTGCCCTGAGGCTGAATGCTGAATCGCTCCTGTAAACCTCTTATTACATTGATGTTTAATAGATTGTGGATTTTTTCTTAACCCGTCATCCCTGCTTTCAGATTACGCTCGCAACGTGGCCAGCAGTGACTTGAGTTCAGCGGCGGGCCACTGACCTGGTACCGTGGATTCGTCCAAATACCCGTAGTTTAAGACCGAACCAAGCTGGCCCAACAACAGTCGGGAGACGCGGCCGAATCGACCCATCCCCATTAAGCTCAGCGCAGTGGATGAAGCTGACTCCAGCAGGGAGGCCAGCACCTCCAAGTCCGCACTACACTGCGGCGTGACCGCGAATTTCACGATGTCCGCGCCCAGACTCAGCGCTTCGGCGCATAAATCATGCAAGACCACTTCGGCTGGCTGCCCTAGAAAATCATGATACGAGGCCACCACCAACGCTCCGCCATCGTGCGCCTGATGCACCACCTCCCGAAAGACGCAAAGATTGGCAATTTCAATGTCCACCAGTTGAAAATCATCCACCAAACTCCCCAGCAAGGCGCGCCGCGGAGTCAGCCCAAGCTGATTCAGGCCGCCTTCGCGCGGATCGCGCACCGTGAGCAGCGTCGGCCACGGGCAACTGGCAGCGGCCGAACGAACGGCGGCAGCCGCGTGCGGACAAGCGTCAACTCGGAATTCCACCACGTCACAGGCGCCCGCCACCGACGCCCAGTCGCCACCCGGCAAACCCGGGGTCAGCAGGCTGCCGACCACATTCACGGCATCAAGCCTGATAGATTTTTCCGATGCAACGGGTGAGCTCATGCGCTAGGGTGGGATTTATCAGGCGACAACACCGCGGCCTTTCGCGGTTCATCTCACTGATTCATTGTTTTTCATCATGCTGGGCCGCAAGCAGGAAATCAACCTTCAGTTCAGCCAGCTCCTTGATGTGGTGCTGCTCCTTGTCGCATTCGTCATTGCCTACCAAATCAGGGTCATTTTCCCAGGTCTGTGGATTTTCAGTGATGACCCGGTCCCGGAAATAAACCGGTTCTACTGGCTGCTCGCCATCATCGCCCCTTTCACCCCGCTGGTTCTGGAATTCTTTGGGTATTACGATCCCCCATTGCATAAACAGCCGTGGCCATTGTGCTCGATCGGTCAGATGATCAAGGCCGGCATGGTCATTGGCGTGGTCATTGGAGCGATTGTCATTTTTGCCCGCAAAAGCGCCGAAAGCCGCGCCGTACTCGCCCTCCAAGTCGTGGTCGCCCCCGCCCTGCTCCTGACCAAAGAATGGCTCGTGCGCGGCCACCTGCGCCGGAAAATCCATGTCACCGGATGGCGAGAACGCGTCGTCTTCGCCGGCGAACCCAAGGAAATGGACAAACTCATCGCCTCGCTGCCGCGCGCGCAGCGCGACGAAATTGACATCGTCGCCCGCACCGACCTAAGACAACAATCCATCGAAGACTTTGTCAAAACATTGCACACCGCCTCCGTGGAACGCGTCATCGTGGCCGCCAATCACGTCCAGTTCGAGAAAATTCAAGACGTGATCAACGCCTGCGAAATCGAAGGCGTAGAAGCATGGCTCTGGACGGATTTTGTCAAAACCTCCATCGCTCGCCCGAGCTTCGACACTCTCGGAGGCCAGCCCATGCTCGTTTTCCGCTCCACCCCAGACGCCTCTTGGGCGCTGCTGGCCAAACGAGTCATCGACGTCGTCGGAGCGTCCGCCATGCTCCTTTTCCCCGGGCTGCTCTTCTTGTTGATCGCCTGGATCGGTACCCGCCTGCAGTCGCCCGGACCCGTGCTCTTCACCCAGCGCCGCAGCGGCAAAAATGGACAGCCATTCACCATGTTCAAATTCCGCTCCATGCACACCGACGCGGAACAACGGAAAGCCGAACTGGAATCCCTCAACCAAATGAGCGGACCGGTCTTTAAAATCGAAAACGACCCGCGAATCTTTCCCTTCGGCGCTTGGATGCGCAAAATGAGCATCGACGAATGGCCGCAGTTCTGGAACGTCCTCCGCGGTGAAATGAGCTTGGTCGGCCCCCGCCCGCTTCCAGTCTACGAGGTCGAACGATTCTCCGCCGCCGCCCAACGCCGCCGCCTCAGCGTCAAACCAGGCCTTACCTGCCTCTGGCAGGTCAGTGGCCGGAATTCCATCAAAGACTTTGACGAATGGGTCGAGCTCGATCTTCGCTACATCGACAACTGGTCGCTCTGGCTCGATATCTCAATCCTGCTGCGCACCCTACCCGCGGTGATTCTGGGGTCAGGCGCCAAATAAGCAGGCCCGGGATCAGACGGGCCCGGGATCAGCCAGGCACCCGCTTTCTGCGGCCGTATCATGGGATCAACTTCCCCAACGCCACTACCTCCCTCAAGATACGGATCCTCAGCCATTGCACAGGCGGCTCCGCGGCCACTTTAACGGGGCACGCGGGTTCTCGCTTTCACCATTGCCGTCAGGCCACATCCTGCGGAGCGCGGGCGAATTCCGATGGGCGCGGAGTCGCTGGTTGACGACTGGCGGGGCATCCCGAGGATTGGGGGTGATTATTTCCCCATTTTGGTGTGTTATTTTTTGCTCTTTATTGTGGCTAGGCGGCACCAAGTGGGCCGTTGGGGCGGAACCGACGGCGGCAGCGGAACCGGCCCCGATGCGATTGATGGATATTTACGGTCCGCGCGGACGGGCTATCGGTGACAAGAATCTGGAGGAGGTCAAGATTCTGGCGGGGCCGGAGCCGGCGGTGATGCTGAACGACCGGTCACCGGGGCGGACGTGGCGGGCGGAAATTGGGGGCATTGTTTTCCGCATCACGATTCAGGACCTTGCCAAGCTGGAAGTAGAGGAGCTTTTCGACCGAATTCGCCGGATGCCACCGGCCTACCGGGTCGTTTTGCCCATTGTTTCGGAAGAGGGTAAAGCCGGGCTTGCGGTGTATGCCGACCTACAGGGAGCCGCCGCGCATGGGTCGCAGGATTATCTCAATATCATCCCCAAAGCAGGCACCCGGGTCCTGCTCCATGAAGCGGGTCACATTTTGGAGCAACGGTACCGCACGGCTCACGGCGATGTACTGCAGCGATGGGAAGCGCTCATCCCTGGCGACAATATTTCGGTCTCTCGTTATGGTGACACGGTGGCCCATGAAGATCTTGCCGAGTTCGCGCTGGTGCATGCCCTGTGTCTGGATTCTGGAGAGGAGTCACTGCAGGCCCTGCGCCGTCATTCGCCCCGCCGGTTTGAGCTTTGGTCTGATATTCTAAAAGTGGCCCCCCAGCTGGAAGCGCCGGAAAAACCGGACGTGCGCCCCTAAGTCGGTGGTTTGCGGCGATGGAGCTTGGCGAAGATTGGACAAAAAAACGTCTAAGGATAGGACTGGGGTCGACGTTATGTGATCACGGCATGCCGCCAATTTCTTCCATTGAATCGAAGACGGAACTGGTGCAGCGCGCGCTTCGTGATTACGAAGGAGCGCTGG
Source organism: uncultured bacterium (assembly GCA_903954065.1). Lineage (GTDB taxonomy): Bacteria > Verrucomicrobiota > Verrucomicrobiia > Verrucomicrobiales > V1-33 > CAJBME01. The sequence continues at coordinate 42,068 of CAJBME010000250.1, read as the reverse complement.
TGGGGTATGCGTGCAGTATTTTGGGTGATCCGGACCGCGCCCGCGATGTGGTGCAGGACACATTTATCAGGCTCTGGGACCAGGATCCGGCCCGCGTTGCGGAAAACCTGAAGCCGTGGTTGTACACTGTCTGCCGCAACCGGTCGCTCGATGTGCTGCGTCGGCACCGACGGGTGGTAGAACTGGATGAACTGACGCTGCAACGGCAGGAAGAACAGTCTCCTGATCCTTGTGAAAAACTGGCCAATCAGGAAACGACCAGTGAGGTCCTCCGATATGTGGAGCGGCTTCCGGCCAATCAACGCGAAGTGATACGTCTCAAGTTTCAGGCGGACCTGTCCTACAAGGAAATTGCTGGACTGACCGGCCTGAGTGTAACCAATGTTGGATTTCTGCTCCACACGGCGCTCAAGCGGCTGCGGACATTACTGGAACCGACCCGCTCCTCGTTCACCCCATGAGCCCACCGCCCCCCCCGCCGTCTGAGCCCAACCTACCCGCCCCGGGCGAGGAAGACCCGCTAGCCCGCGTGGCCCGCCTGACCGCACTGGCCCTAGGGGAGCTGCCGCCAGAGCCAGCCAGCCGGCTCGAGGCTGAGATTTGGCGTGATGCCGAGGCCAGACTGGAAGTCGAAAAAACGCGGGCCATGGCCGAGAAATTGACGTTCGCCTATGCCGCAGAACCACCCATCGGGCTCACCGCGCCTCAACAGCGCGCCATTTTAGAAAGAACACCTTCTCTCACTGGCACCGAAGAAAAAGACGCACGACTGACCGCCTACGCTCTCGGAGAATTGCGGCCGTCCCAAGCCGAAGTCATGTCAACCCGACTGGCCGATGACCGCCATGCCACTCTAGGCCTCGAGGCCGTCGGCGCACTGGCCGCTCGCTTGCGCGCTGAATTCGCCGCCGAACCAGCACTCCATCTCACCCTCGAACAAAGAAACGCCATCCTCGAGCACGGTCGCACCCTCCACACCACAGCCACCGCTCCCACCACATCGCCAGCCACCGGCCCGGTGCCGGAATCAGCAACTACCGCCGCCGCGCCCGCCGCGGCCCGATCGCGGCGCTGGCTACCCACCGCCGCCCTCGCCGCCAGCTTCATCGCGCTCAGCTACATGGCCAGCACCGGAAACTGGCGCCCGAAATCCACCGCCCCGCTTCCGTCAACCTCGACCCAGTCCGCGCCCACACCCGCCTACGCTAGCTTTTTTCCAGCCCCCACCCCCGCCCCCTCTCAAGAACACCTCATCGCACTGCTGGATCTGGAAAAAACTCGCCCCGCTGCCGATACCGCGTTCACCAACGATCGCGAATGGGCGCACCTCACCGATTCCCCACCACCCGAAGAAAAACCCGCCGCCGCCATGGCCGTAGCCGCCGAGGCGGCCGATGCCTCTTTCGCCGCCAACGCGGCCGACGCTCCCATCGTCGCGACGGACGCTCCCGTCGTAGCAGCCAGCGCGGCGGAGCCAACTCTCGCCGCCGACGCCCCCGTAGCCATGGCGGCCCGCGCCTCCTCGCCCACCCCACAAGCGGACGCCTTGCCTCTGCCGTCGGATGACACTCTCGCGCGCAGCACCCCTCCGATGGCGGCTAAAATGGCCGCTCCCATGGCAGCTAAGCTGGCCGCTCCGATGGCCATGGCGGCCTCCCGTTTTGCGCCCGCCAATCTTCCCGCCGCCGGCGACATCCCACTGGCTGCCGGGTTTTTAGCCACGGCCACCACACCCGGTGCCTCGTTACCAACCACTCTCGGCCGCGCTGGATATGATATGGTGCGCCAATGTGTGCGGGATTTCGACCGCGCCCCGCCCGCCGCGTTGGTGCGGCCCGAAGAAATCATCAATCAATTTGATTACGACTCGCGGCCGGCGCCCGGACAGGATTTTGCCATTGCCATTGAGGCGGCCACCTGTCCATGGAATGAAGCGCACCAGCTTGTCCGGCTGACGGTGGCGGCTCGCGAGGAGACAGAGACCCGCGCGCCACTCCGGCTCACACTTTTTTTACGACTCGCGGAGACTCCGGACAGCGAACGCGCGCAACTCTTAATCTGGCAGGGATTGCAGGCGCTAGCCCCGCGCCTGCGGCCGGAGGACTCAATTTCTCTAGTCGTCTGGGGTCGAGCTCACGGGGTGGTGCTCCCACCGACGAGTGTCGACCGGCTGGAAAACCTACGTGAAGCCCCCAGCCGGTGGCATCTCGGTGGTCCGGTACTGGGAACTACCGACTGGGCCACGGTCGAACAAACCCTCCTGCAACAGGCCACCGACAATTCGCATAATCTATGCCTGATCCTGACCGACGGACCATTGGATTTCACCGGCCGCCCACCGGCTGAAGCCGCCCAGCAATTGCGCTCGATGGGCGCCGAAATGGTAGTGGCCGAGTTTGGCCCCCGGCGCCCGGCTTCACGCGCGGCGATGATCGCCGATTCGATCGGTGCGACTTTTTATCAGGCTGACTCCGGACCGGAAGCGGCGCGGCTCCTCGCTCAGGAGGCACTGCATCGCCGGGCACCGCTGGCGGAGCAAGTACGCTTGCAGGTTCTGTTTGATCCAGCGGCGATCGCCGCGTGGCGGCCGGTGGGATTTGGCGCCGGCGGTCGCCCTGAAACAGCGAGCCACACCCATCTCCAACCGTGGATCTCAGGCCGCCAGATGACCGCCATGTACGAAGTCGTACCCATGGAGTCGAGTCATCAGCTTCCGCCCAGTACGAGCTTTGGATCGGCCGCCCTTGGCGGCCTCCGGTCCGGTCCGGGGGGCGCGGCAGTCGCCAACCCCCAGCCGCCCTTGAGTGTCAGCGTTCGGTACCGCACCCCGGGGTCGGCAAGCCGGCGCACGATAACCACCGACTGGACCACCTCAGCCACTGAGTGGAGGGCGGCCTCACCCGATTTCCGCCTCGCCACCGGAGCCGCCGCCTTTGCCCTCCACCTACAGGCCGATCCTACCGTGAGCCGTCTGCCGCTGACCCTCATTCACGAATGGGTTCAATCCGCCGCCAGAGAGAATGACGAATTCGGACTCCGCCAGGAATTTGCCAGCCTCATCGAAGCCGTAAACCAGCTCGAGCAGACGCGGTAAAACGCCTTTATCACCCGTCGGCACGAACCTCGGCCTGAGCATCGACACGAGCACGAATCCGGGCCTGCACGCCCTTCTTATGTGGCGTTCCTTCAGAACGCTTTTCGTTAATTCGTCCTATCCCCAGGGTTGCACCCTGGGCTGGTAGGCGTTGCCCCGTCAGCTTGGTGGCAACGAAGCACGAGAAACAAGGCTCCTCGTCAGAGTGAGAGTTCACCGAGGTAGGATTCGAAGTCCACGAGATGCTTTTCAACGATGGCTTGGAGAATGGGGAGTTGGATATTCTGGTAGTTGTGTACCGCGATGTTCCGGAATCCCACCATGTGTTTCATGGCGGTAGCGGAAGCGTGGCTGAGTATGCCGTTTTGAGCCAGAAGTTGGAATGAATCGCGGCTGGTTTGGGGGATTCCAAAGCGTCCCTGGGCCACGCGGTGCATCGCGAGATCAATTGCGGCCTCGCAAGCGCGAAGCAGGTTGAGAACAATGGAGTCCTGAATGGTGAAATCGTCGAGCCGGCTCGGGTTACCGCGGTATTCCTCCGAGATGCGCTTGAGGCAACGTCGGATGATCGCGGCTTTGTTGAGGTCGATGTCGTCGATCATGAGGCGAGAACGGCTTGGCGTTCCTCGTTGAGGCGAGCGTAGTCCGCTAGCGTCAGCATTTCGAATTGTTGTTGTAGGGCAGGAGATTCGATGGCGATCGGAATTCCCGTGCGGAGGACTTCTTTCGAAAACACAGTGCTGGCTTCGGCAAGATTGACGAGGTCGACGTGCCTTCCGAATGGCTCAGCGAGCTGGCCGGCAATTCGAAAGCAATCCATGGGATCCACGACAACCGTTGGAAGGAAGGCGATGTCGATGTCGCTGCCCTGATGTTGCGACGGTGTTCCGAAGGAGCCGAAAACATAAACTACCGCCGGCTTAAAGGCTTTGAGAGCCGCAATAAGCAAGAGCCGTTGATCTTCGGAGATGCGGGACATGGGTGCCTTGTGGAGGATTTTGAATTTTGAATGAAGGAGGGAAGCTACTGCGCAGAATTCTGAATGTTTAATTCTGAATTCTGAATTTTCCAGTTGAGGTTGCCCTTTGAGGGCTCAGGTCATTTTGGGCACGGATACGAAACTGCTTTGACGCATCGAGTCACCGGGCCTTGCCAAAAAGTCGGTCGGTGAGGCCCGGGCCGTCACGGTCGGGTCCGGCTTCGCTTCACAGACCGGGCGGCTCCGGGGTCAGCGCCCCCCCCGGGAACGCCGACGTCTCGTCGGCCGGTGTTGAACGCCCGCCCCCGAGGGGCCGATTGGGGAGATCGTGTCGGGGGCTTGAGGGGTGTGGCCTGCGGCCATTTAAGAGCAGCCGACGAGGACGTCGGCGCTCCCGGGGCCCTCATGTCGCGAAAACTATTCAGCGGTGCTCACTGGCTCACCGTTGCCGGTGGTTGGTGATTTTGGATGGAATTCCAGTGCTTTTTCACCCAGCTTACGCGTGACGGTGACGGCATCGCCTTCCTTGATTTGCCCGCGGAGCAGAGCTTCGGCAAACGGGTCTTCGAGATAGCGTTCGACGGCGCGGCGCATCGGACGGGCGCCGTATTGAGGGTCGTGACCTTCTTCGATGAGCAAGTCACGGGCGGCTTCATTGAGCACCAGCGAAATTTGTTTCTTCGCGATGCGGCCGGTGACCTTTTGGATCTCGAGATCGACGATTTTCGCGAGATCAGGTTTTTCGAGCATGCGGAAGACGATGAGGTCATCGAGGCGATTGAGGAATTCTGGTTTAAAGAATTTCTTAGAGGCCTCCATGATTTTTGATCTCATGCCGTCGTAATCCTGTTCATTGGCGGACGCGGCCATGGCGCCGAAACCGAGAGCGCTTTGACGGCGAATGAGTTCCGCGCCGACATTCGACGTCAGGATGATGATGGTATTCCGGAAGTCGATTTTCCGGCCGAAGCTGTCGGTCAGCGTCCCTTCTTCGAGAATCTGAAGCAGCAAATGCATCACGTCCGGATGCGCCTTTTCCACTTCGTCGAACAACACGACTGAATACGGACGACGGCGAACCGCCTCACTCAACTGACCGCCTTCTTCATACCCCACGTACCCGGGAGGCGAACCAATCAGACGGCTGGCCGTGAATTTTTCCATGTACTCCGACATGTCGAGCTGGATGAGAGCATCCGGATCCCCGAACATGAATTCCGCCAGATTGCGGGCCAAAAACGTTTTACCCACCCCGGTAGGCCCGAGGAAAAGGAAGCTACCAATCGGACGACGCGGGTCCTTTAAGTCAGCACGCGACCGGCGCAGCGCCTTGGAAATGGCCACCACCGCCAAGTCCTGGCCAATCACTTTGCCTTTGAGATCACCATCCATGGCGAGCAATTTTTGCGCCTCACTCGTCTCCATGCGCTTGAGCGGGATACCCGTCCACTTGGCCACCACCGACAAAATATCGTCCTCAGTGACATCGACCCGCTTCTCATCAGAATTGCGGCGCCAGTTCTCCAGCACCTCTTCCAGTTTGCGCTTGGCTTGTTTTTCCTGATCGCGCAAGGCCGCGGCCTTCTCAAAATCCTGATCCCGGATGGCCCCTTCTTTGTCGACGCGGATGACGTCGATTTCCGCTTCGATCTCTTTGATTTCCGGAGGACGGGTCGTCGCTTGAATGCGGGCGCGCGATCCGGCTTCGTCCATGATATCGATGGCCTTGTCCGGCAGGAAGCGTGAAGTGAGGTAGCGTTCCGACAATTTGACGGCTGCTTCGACGGCGGCGTCGGAGATGACGGCCTTGTGGTGAGCTTCGTATTTCGGACGGATGCCGCGCAAAATTTTCACAGCGTCTTCGGCGCTTGGTTCCTCGACTTTGACCGTCTGGAACCGGCGTTCGAGGGCGGCGTCTTTTTCGATGTATTTGCGATATTCTGTCAGGGTGGTGGCGCCGACGCATTGCATTTCACCGCGAGAGAGGGCGGGTTTGATGATGTTGCTGGCGTCCATGGCGCCTTCCGCGCTCCCGGCTCCAACGATGGTATGAAGTTCGTCGATGAAGAGGATGATGTTCTTATTGCGCCGGATCTCATCCATGACGGCCTTGATGCGTTCTTCGAACTGGCCGCGGTATTTGGTGCCTGCGACCATCAGGGCGAGGTCGAGGGTGATGACTTTTTTGTCGCGCAGGATTTCCGGCACATTGCCGCCGACGATTTCCTGAGCCAGTCCTTCGACGATGGCCGTTTTGCCGACACCGGCTTCACCGATGAGGACAGGATTGTTTTTGGTCCGGCGGCAGAGGATTTGGATGACCCGCTCGATTTCGCCTTGCCGACCGATGACTGGATCCATTTCGCCTTTTTGAGCGAGTTCGGTCAAGTCGCGACCGAAAGCGCGCAGGGCGGGCATTTTGCTGTCTTTTTTCCCGCCCCCCGCCGAGGCCGTCTCTTTGCCACCTTCCGGCGACTGGCCAAATGCCTCGGTGGCACCTTCCTCTTCATCGCTGGGAGTGAAATTGGGATCCAATTCTTTGAGGATTTCTTGACGGGTGCGCTCGATATCGACGTCCAGCGACTTCAGAACACGGGCGGCCACGCCTTCTCCTTCACGGAGCAGACCGAGCAAAATATGCTCAGTGCCAACATAACTGTGGTTCAGGGCGCGCGCTTCCTTGCCAGCCAAAGCGAGCACTTTTTTCACCCGCGGAGTATACGGGATATTGCCCATCATCTGCTGATCGGAACCCGTGCCGACTTGTTTCTCCACCTCCATACGCACCGTCTCCAAATCGAGACCGAGCTTCTGAAGCACGTTGACGGCGACGCCCTGGCCCAACTTGATCAGCCCGAGCAACAAGTGTTCGGTGCCGACATAGTTGTGGTTGAAGCGGTCTGCCTCTTTGCGGGCGAGCGCAAGCACTTGCTGGGCTCTGGGGGTAAAGTTGTTCATGGCACGAGTGCCGCCAGAGAAGACGGCGATTGATTGTAGACTTGGGGTAACGCTACGGGCAATCGCCAAGGTTTCAACCCAGCGGTATCTTTTTCAATGCAAGCGGCGTGCCAGCCATCCATCGCGCTCCCTGAAAGCGGCTGCCTCGCTGAGTTTGAAGACGAAATACTCCCCCCTGCGGCCACTAGTTCATCAGAAACACAAGGGAATGATGAGCGCATCATGTCTCATGTGAGACAAAATAACGCGGTGCGCCCATCAGCTTTTTATGGCAAAAATGCGAAAAACTACCAAGTCGGAGAAAATTTCGCTTTGCTTAAGTAAATTGACATGATAGACCGCCCGATTGCGGGGGGAATCATTTATTGTGTCAGACGCCGGACTTCAGCAACAGGTGCACCATCTTAGCGCCGTCAACCGTCACCTTCGGGTGCTGGTGGATCAGATTGCCGAAGGGGCACTGGTGGTGGAGACGCTGCCGGCGGCCGGGTTGGGCCCGCAAATCATGTTTGTGAATCGCGGGATTTGCCGGATGACGGGTCGGCGACCGGAGGAATTATTGGGTCGGCCGCTGGCTGATGTTTTTGATTCGGCGCGTCTGGGTGAATTTCTGGCCCTTTTACCCCGGGTGGCTCAGGTTAGCCGTGCAGCGGTGACTCGGGCGCAACTCGTGACGGCGAGTGGAACAGATCGTCCCTGCCGCTGGACTGTCAGCGCCGTCCGCGATACCGACGATCGCCTCCTGAATTTCATCGTGACGGTCGCTGACGAGTCCCCGACCGTCTCGACCGTAGCCACACCGCTGCGGCAGGAGGAACCTGAGGAGGATTTCCTGCATCAGATGGCGCGTCTGGAAAATCTCGAAGTCATTGCCAGCGGCATCGCCCACGATTTCCGCAACCAGCTGACGGCGGTGATGCTGAATATTTCCAATGCCGGCGCACAACCGCGCGGGGTGGATGCCTATCGTGAATTTCTCGAGCGAGCCTCAGGCAGCGCCCGCCAAGCCAAGGAGTTAGCCGACCAGTTGATGGAATTCGCCCGCGGTGGCACCCCGGTCACAGGACTGGCCGATCCAGGCCACTTGCTGAGCGAATGCGCCCACCTCACACTCTCCGGCTCCAACTGCCGCCACCACCTCGAAATTACACCCGATCTGTGGCTAACCCGGATCGATAAGACACGCATCAAACAGGTCATTCATAACCTGTTGATCAATGCCTCCCAAGCGATGCCAGAAGGCGGTCACATCTTGGCCGCCGCTAAAAATGTCATGCTCAGCGAGGGCGAAATCGACGAGCTGCCCGCCGGTCCCTACGTCGCCATCAGCGTGCATGACCGAGGCACCGGCATCCCAGCCGCCGTCCTTCCCAACATTTTTAAGCGCAACTTCACCACCAAAAAGACCGGTAACGGCCTCGGCCTCGCTTCAAGTTGGCACATCGTGCGCAGCCACGAAGGCATGATCACCGTGAGCTCAACCCCCGGCATGGGCACGGAATTCATCGTGCACCTTCCCGCCTGCCCGGCGGAAAAACTCGAGCGACCAGCCCCGCCGACCATGCTCGAGATCCCGCCGTCCGCAGGATTTGGAAGTGTGCTTATCGTTGATGACCAACATGTAGTACGAGCCGCTGTCCGGTCCAGCCTCGATGCTCTGGGATATGAAGCGGAAGAAGCGGCCACGGGCGAAGAAGCCGTGGACCGATATCGCCGCCGGTTTTTGGAGGGGCGGCCTTTCCAGCTAGTATTGATGGATCTCACCCTTCCGGGTGGCCACAGCGGAGATGATGCCATGCGCGAAATCCGTCAGCTTGATCCGTGTGCACGGGTCATTGCCTCAAGCGGCGCCATTGAGGCGGGCATGCATGGCGACCTGTTGCAGCTCGGCTACATTTCGGCGCTGCCGAAGCCGTTTGACCTGCAGAAATTGTCGCAGGCGCTGTCGGAGGCAGCGGCCGCTTCGCTGCCCGCTTGAGAAAAAAGCCGACCGCAGGGCGGCCGGCATAGATCTTCACTTCTCTTCACCAGCTGAGCCGGAAAAACCGCCGGGCTTCCGTCGCTGGCACGATCATGCCGGGGGTGGCTTTAGGCACCAGCTGCCATGATCCGGGCGCAAGGCTGTCACTCTGTTCCAGCGCGGCCTCTGGAGCAGTCCATCCGATGGCGACTCCACCGACGGCCGGTGCGATGGTCAATCTTCCTTCGGGGGTGACCGGGGCAAAAGCGAACGTCCCGGCAGCGTAGCGGTTGGACGGCCCTGCATCCGGCTGATCCGCGTAGCCGTCCGGATCGAGCCCAAAACTCGAGCTGCCGGTGAATCGGAGACAGGCGCCATCCTGCTGAGTCAGACCGAGATCAAGCGCCCCCACGTTGCCATTGGGCTCACCCTCGCCGTAACCGCTGGCCACAATGCTGCCACGAAAACCGGACGGTAACACCAATGGCACCGCCAGATCCTTGAAACGACTGCCCTCCACCAACTCACCTTCGTCGTCCGGCGCAAAGGCCAACGCCGCTACCACCTCCAACGTGTCCCGATTGTACAACCGCACCGCCAACGACCGGAACAACCCGTCCGATCCGCTGTCGAAAACACCCAAACGCGTCACCTCCACCGGGGCCTCGACATCAAAATGCATGCCCAGCGCCCCACCAAATGACTGATTGCCAAAGGTCCCAGCCGGCACCCCATACGCGATCCCGCCGGTCCGCGGCGTAGGCACCGTGCACAATACCGCCGATTCCGGTCCCACCTGCCCGCCAGCCGCTATACCACGCACATTATAACATTTTTCCACACCATTAGGTAGGTCCGTATCACGATACGTCAGCCCAGCCGTCTCGCCAATGAGCCGAAACGGACCATCCACCGAGTCAGCCCGCCACACCTCGTATCGAACCGCAGGCAGCGGCAACAAAACCGCCTCCCACTCCAAAGTGGCCGCATGATTCTCCTTCGCCCGCGCCAAACGAGCCACCGGCTTACCTGGAGAAAGCGGCGGCGTCGACTCATAAATAAACGTCCCAGCGCCGTAACGCGCCGCCGGCCCGGCATCAACCGAGCCCGGAAACTGGCCCGCTTCGCCAAACCGCGACACCCCAACAAAATCAATCGATCCAGCGCCATCGCGCGTCGTCCACGGCGTGGGGGCCGACCGGTTGGCATTGCGTTCCATGGCGCCGTAACCGTCCGCCTGGATAGTGCCACGAAACCCTACTGGCAAAGTAATCGGCACCGGAAGCGACGCAAAGCGCATACCCCCAATCAACCGGCCGTCCTCGCGCTCCGCCGTGCCGGCATCGTCCGGAACGAACAGGTGCTCGGCGACAATTTCCTCGGTATCACGGTTGAAAAGGCGCACCGTAATCGGCGCGAACAATCCATCGGACATGTCATCGAAGCAGCCTAACTGGCGAATGATGACTGGATTAGTGACATCGAAGTCCATGCCTAAGCTGCCGCCAAAAGCCTGATTGCCAGCCACTCCCCACGGTGTGTCATACGCCACCCAAGTGGAGGCCCCCAGATCGACCGGCTGCCCGCATTGGAGGATTGATTCCGGGCCGACCCGGCCGTTGGCCGACACCCCGATGACTTTATAGCAATACAGCGTGTCATTGGTCACGGCCGCATCGATGTATTGAGTTCCGGGAATTTCCGCGATTTGGGCGAAGACGCCATCTGGCGCCGTGGACCGCAGGATGCGGTAGGTGGCGGCGGCGAGCGGCACGGTGACGGGCGGCCACGAAAGTTCGACGGACGCCTTTCCTGGCACGACTGTCACGACGGGTATACCTGGAAGCTCAGGGGCGGTCGTCTGGTATTCAAATGTACCAGCGGCGTAGCGAGCGGACGGGCCGCCATCCACCGTTTCGGGATACGCCCCCGGAGAGACCGGGAAATTATAGCGGGCGCCGCCCACGAACCGCAACGACCCCAGCCCCTGATCCTGAGTCCAAGGGAGCGGGGGATTGCGGTTTCCATTGCGCTCGTCCGGACCATACCCTTCCGCCACGATCGTTCCGCGGAATCCCGTCGACAACGTGAGCGGCGCGGGCAAGGCCAGAAATCGACTCCCCCCCACCAGCACCCCGTCCTCCCGCTCCGCCGTGCCCGCATCGTCCGGCAGAAAATCAATCGAGGCCACCACCTCCAGCGTGTCGCGATCATACAATCGCACCGCAATCGGCCGAAACAAGCCATCCGAAGAATCATCAAAACATCCTAACTTTTTGATGATAACCGTATTATCAACATCAAAATCCATGCCGAGCGCCCCATCAAACGCCTGATTACCCTGCTGTTCGAAGGGAATCTCGTAGGCGACATGAATCGATTGCGCCGTGGCCTGACCGGCCGCTAACAGGACAGCGAACGCGCGGACAGCCGCGGGTAATGGAAAGATATTCATAAACTAAGGCAGTCGGTCACGGTGAGCGGTCACGCTCCGGTCGCGCGATGAGGAGAGCGGCGAACGGAGGCAATTCCATGAAGGTTGTAGCGACAACAAGGCCAAGTGTCACGTTTTTTTCCGACGGACGCGACCGGTCCAGCCGTGAATTTTTGTTTCTTTCCTCCGGCCGGGATCGCGGCATTCTGGCTCGCTGGCGGCTGCCATGGCGGCCGCCTTGTTTCTCCATTTTTTGTCCTTTGTGCCTGTGTCCGCTCCGCTTATTCTTGCCTTGGAAACCAGCTGTGATGAAACGGCGGTGGCCATCACCCGTGGTGGGGAAGTTCTGGCCAGCGAGATCAGCTCGCAGATCGCCCTGCATCAGCCGTACGGCGGCGTCGTCCCCGAGCTCGCCTCGCGCAGTCATTTACCGCAGGTCCGCCCGCTGATCGAAGCCGCCACGGCCGCCGCAGGCGTGACGCTGGCGGAAATCGACGCATTTGCAGCGACCGCTGGCCCTGGTCTGGCCAGCTCCCTGCTGATCGGCAACACGGTGGCCAAAGCCCTAGCCCTCGCGTGTGACCGCCCGTTTTTGGCCATCAACCATCTAGAAGGCCATCTCTTGTCGCCGTTCATTGGCAGCCCCGACGGCGTGATCCCATGTGTCGCTTTGATCGTCTCTGGTGGCCACACCCTGCTGGTCCACTGCCGGGGAGCGGGTCAATACCACCTGTTGGGCCGCACCAAGGACGATGCGGCCGGTGAAGCCTTTGACAAAACCGCCAAAATGCTCGGCCTACCGTATCCCGGAGGCCCGCAGATCGACCGTCTGGCGCGCGGCGGTAATCCTGCGGCCTTTGATCTGCCGCAAGGCCTGCGGCACAGCGGCGATTTTTCCTTCAGTTTTTCGGGGTTAAAAACGGCCGTACGCTACACCCTAGACGCCCTGCCGAATCCATTGAGCGCCCCGATGCAGGCGGACATGTGCGCCAGCATTCAGGCGGCCATCGTCGGCGTACTGGTCAGCAAAACCATGGCTGCCGCCGCCCACACCGGCGAAAATGTGGTCGCTGTCTCCGGCGGCGTGTCGCTCAATTCCGGGCTGCGTTCCAGCCTAGCCGCCGCAGCCGCCTCGGCCGGACTTGACCTGCGGCTGGCGGCCCCCTCCCTCACGACCGACAATGCTGCCATGATCGCGTTCGTCGCCGGCATCCGGCTGGCAGCCGGGCACACCTCCCCGCTGGAGGGCGACGTCGATCCCAATCTGGCCCTCGTCACCGCCTGACGGAGCGCTCCTCCCCGGCCATGAATTCGCCCTCACGACTGGCTGGGGGCGAATCGCAGACCCCGAGCGTAAAACCTTGAATGAGGCGAATAAAGGGGGTGGCTGGTTTTTAGGGTTGCGCCGGGCCGGCAACGGATTATCTATTCCGCCCTTTTTCCACCTCGCCTCCCTTGAGGAATGGAAAAATTCCCCACCCTTTTCACCTGGTTTCCGTCATGCCGAAAAAGGCCGCCACCCCAGCTCCTACCGCCGCCAAGAGCACCCCCGCCCCTAAAGCGGGTGGCAAATCCGCTGCGCCCGCATCACAGGAAGCCGAGGCCCAGCCCGCCCCAGCCCCAGTGAAAAAACCCTCCTCCAACAAGGCTCCCGTCAAGGCCGCGCTCAAACCCGCGCCCACCACCGCCAAAGCCCCAGTCATCGCCCCCAATGCGATGCCGCTCAAAATTACCCGCCCCGCCAATTGGGAAATGACCCCATGGCATAAAAAACAACGGCAAAAATTGATCGAGCTCCGCGATGCCATGGTCGACGCCATGGACGGAGTCGCCCGCGACACCCTAGAAGGTAGCGAAGCCTCAGCCTTCGGCATGCACCAAGCCGACGCCGGCTCCGATGCCTACGATCGCGACTTCGCGCTCAGCATGCTTTCTAAAGAACAAGACGCTCTCTACGAGATCGAGGAAGCCATCAAACGCATGGACGCCGGCACCTACGGCATCTGCGAGATGAGCGAGAAAAAAATCCCCCAGCTGCGGCTCGAAGCCATTCCTTTCGCCCGTTATACGGTCGAATGCCAAGCTCAGCTTGAAAAAGAAAACCGGGGCGGCTATGGACGCCGTCCGCCAGTTCGCTCCCTCTTTGGCCTCGGCGGCGAGGACGAAGACGACGACGAAGATTCCGAGGGCGGAAGCTCCGGCAACACCAATTCAGATTCCAACGATTAACTACACGCACGTTTTATGGCCCGCGACATCATCATCCTCGAGTGCACCGAAGCCAAGGCCGAGGGCAAACCCACGTCCCGCTACATCAGCACCCGCAATAAAAAGAGCCTCAATACTCCAGGCCGTCTGGAGAAGAAGAAATACAACCCCTTCCTGAAGCGCCGCACCCTGCACCGCGAAACCCGCTAGTCGCACGGCCCCACCCGCACCACTCCGCATACCATGGAACCAAAGACTAAAGAACGCCTCATCGCCTTTCGCAAATCCAACCGCCGCATGCCCAGTCGCCGGATGGATATCCCCACCGACAAACTGACCGCCCTGCACCCGGAAGTTTTACGGAAATTCACCTCCGATACCGGCAAAATCATCCCACGACGCATCACCGGCGTCTCCGCCTGGATCCACCGCCGGATCACCCGCGAAATCAAACGCTCACGCGCCCTGAATTTGATGCCGTAGAGGCGGGCATTCCGTCCACCACGGAATACCACCAACCACGACCCAAGCCCGACTGCTAAGTCTCCGCCCGACCCGCGGCATGACTGGCGGACGGGCTTTGTCGTTCCCAGTGACTTCTCGCGCGCCCGCCATCCAGCCAGCCACTCCCCGCTTCACCCACCGTGCCCACCATGAACGGCGAACTACCTGACACTCAGGGAGAATCAGACACCAGAAACCTCGCGATCAATCGCGTCGGAGTGCGCGGATTGAGCTTTCCCGTGCAAATCCGCGAGCGTGCCGGCTCGCTGCAACACACCGTGGCCACTGTCTCGCTGGCCGTCGACCTGCCCGCACTCCACAAAGGCACCCACATGAGCCGGTTCGTCGAAGCCCTGAATTCTCACGGCCGTGTGCTCGACATCCACCACATGGCCGGACTGCCCGCAGAACTACTGCGACTCCTGCCCGCTCAACGCGCCCACGTCGAATTTCGATTTCCTTTTTTCATCACCAAGTCGGCGCCGGTCAGCGGGACGCCTGGGGTCATGAATTATCAGGTGACTTTTGAAGTGGAAGCCGCTCTGGATCAAACTGTTTTCACGCTTCACTTGGATGTTCCGGTTGCGACCTTATGTCCCTGTTCGAAGGCGATCAGCGACCGTGGGGCGCACAACCAACGCGGTCTGGTCCGGCTGTCGGTTCGTTTTGCAGACCGTCCGGTTTTTATCGAGGAATTGATCCGCTTGGTGGAAGACAGCGCCAGTTGTGAATTATACAGCGTCTTGAAGCGGCCGGATGAAAAGGCGGTCACCGAGCGCGCGTATGACAATCCGGTTTTTGTCGAAGATGTCGTGCGCAATGTGGCGCAGCGGGCGAAGGATCATCCCGGCCTGTCGTGGTTCCGGGTAGAGGCAGAGAATTACGAAAGCATCCACAATCACCAGGCGTTTGCGATTATCGAAGGACCATTAGCGGAAAGGTGATCATGAAAACATGGACGAATGTCGTTCTGATGGTTAAAACCATGGTGTGAGACTGCTGATTGTTTTGTGTATGGTGCTGGGGGCGGGCCTGATGGCGCATGCCCAGACGTCGCCCGGGATCAGGATCAACGAAGTGGTCGCCGAAAATACGACCGGCCTGCTGGACGAAGATGGCACCCGGCAGGACTGGATCGAGCTACATAACCCGTTGGATACGGCCGTCGATCTGAACGGCTGGCATCTGAGCGACGATCCGGCCCGGCCCGCCCAATGGACGTTTCCCCCCACCCCACTTCCCGCCGGAGGGTTTCTCGTCGTCTTCGCCTCTGGAAAAAACCGTGCCACCCCGGGCCAGCCGCTGCACACCAATTTTAAACTGAGCCGCACCGGCGAATTTCTCGCCCTCACCAACCCCGAGGGTCAGGCCATCAGCCGATTTTCCAGCGTGCCGCCGCTAGCTGCCGACACGGCCTTCGGCCACGGCATTGGCCCGACGCGCACGATGAGCCGAATTGCGGGCGACGAAGCGGTCGTCAAGTGGACGGTTCCCTCGGGCGAAGTCGATGTCGCGTGGCGCGGCGGCGCTGATTTTGACGATCGCGGATGGAATTCCGGTCAGTGGACTTTGGGGTATGGGCGGGCCACGACCAATCCTTATGCCATTCCGGAGGCGGTGACTGGCACCCAGAATTATGCTGGCCCGCTCGGAATGGATTTTGAGGTGGTGCGGCCGGTGGAAGTGACGGATCTGGCGTGTTTTGACAGTGGAGCCAACGGTCTGGGGCGGACGATCACGGTGGTCCTTTGGTCGAGAAACCCGCGAGGCACCCCGCTGGACACCTCGGATGACGTGGCCGGACGGGTTCTGGCCAGCCAGACGTTTTCAGCGGCGGCCCCCGGCCAGCTGGTGGGTGGCCAGCGGATCAAGCCGCTGGCGGCTCCGGTCGCGCTACCGCCCGGCAGCTACACCATTGTCGCCTACAACTACGGCGCCACCGAACCAAACGGCAATACCCCGACATTTGGCGCCACCACGGCCACCGGAGCCGGCGCCATCACCTTGGTCGGCACCTGTCGCTTCGGCGCCAGCAATGCACCCACCTCGCCCTCCGCTTCGTGGCCGGCCACCCCCGATTCCGGACCCGCCGTCCGCTATGGAGCCGGCAGCCTGCTCTTCCGCGAAGCAGCCGTTTTTGCCACCAGCACGGAATCGGCCATGCTCAACGTCAATGCCAGCGTCCTGACCCGCACCGTTTTTTCCACCCCCCACGGGGCACCGCCCTGCGCCATGCTCACGGTGAATGCCAACGACGGGTACGTGGCCTGGCTCAACGGGGTGGAAATTGCCCGACGCCATGCCCCGGCGGCGCTCACCTACAATGCCTCCGCCACCGCTGCGCACACCGGGTCCGATCAGATCTCGCTCGCTCCCTTTTCCGCCGTCTTTCAAAAGGAAAACATCCTCGCCATCCAAGGACTCAACCGATCGGCCGGAGATCCGGATTTCCTCCTCCAAGCAGCCATCACCGGCGAATCCACCGGCCCCATCACCGGCCACCTGCCCACCCCCACCCCAGGCCGCGCCAATGGACCAGTCCTACTCGCCCTGACGCCAGTCATTAATGAAATCCACAGCGATCCTCCCGACTCCAAATCGTTTTTTACCAAGTTCATCGAACTCTTTAACCCCCTGCCCGTGCCCGTCGACATCAGCGGCTGGTCACTCACCGGCGGCCTCACCTACACCATTCCCAACGGCACTATCATCCAGCCGTGCGCCTATTGCGTCATCGCCGAAAATCCGGCCGATCTCGCCTCCGTGCTCAACTTCCCAAACGCCCTCGGCCCGTGGACCGGCCGCCTCCGCAATCAAGGAGAAGAAATCGTCCTCCGCACTCAAACCATGGATGTCATCGACGAAGTGGCGTACGAGGCAGGATTCCCGTGGCCAACCGTGGGCGGCACCCCAGCCGCTTCGCTACAACGAATCAACGAAGGCCTGAAAAGCAGTCTGGGAGCCAGTTGGCGCAGCGCCGCCCCCACCCCGGGAGCGCGCAATGCCGTCACCACCGGCGCCGCCCCGCCCGCCATCCGGCAAGTCGCCCACTTCCCAGTCAGCCCAGCCACCGGCCAACCCGTCACCATCACCGCCCGCATCACCGATCCCGACGGCATCGCCTCCGCCTCGCTGGAATATCAACTGGTCGAGCCAGGCAAATACATCCGCCTCACCGATCCAGCCTGGTCATCCCAGTGGATCACGCTGCCACTGTACGACGACGGCACCGCCAGTGACGCCGCCGCCAACGACTCGGTATTCTCCGCCATCATCCCCGGATCAACCCAAACCCACCGCCGCCTCGTTCGCTACCGCCTGCTCGCCACAGATACCACCGCCACCGCCGTGCGCGTCCCCTATGCCGACGATCCCTCCGCAAATTTTGCCTATTTTTGCTACGACGGCGTGCCCGCATGGACCGGTGCCGTGCGGCCAGGCATCACCCCCACCACCACGTTTTCCGCCGACACCATGAATAAAGTGCGGCCATGGCACCTGCTTTCCCACCCGGTCGATGTCCAAAACTGCCAATACAATCCTGCCACCAACGACGGCACCTACCGCTTCGAAGGCGCCCTCGTCATCGACGGTCTCGTCTATGACCACATCCGCTACCGCATCAAAGGACAAAATAGCACCTACAATACCGGTAAAAATAAATGGAAGCTCCGGTTTAACCGCGGGCACTGGCTCGAAATGCCGGACGATTACGGCCTAACGACGACCACCGTCGAAACCCTCAACATTTCCAGCGTGCCCGCCCCATGGGCCCCATGGAACCGCGGCCTACACGGACTGGACGAAGCCATGGCCTTCCGCCTCAGCGCTCTCGCCGGCGTGCCGGCCCCGCGTACCAGCTGCCTCCAGCTCCGCGTCATCGACGGCGCTACCGAACAAAATCCCACCAATCAGTTCGACGGCGATCTCTGGGGGCTGTACCTCGCGTTCGAAAATACGGATAATCTTTTTAAGGAGGCCCGCGACCTGCCCGATGGTAACATCTTCCGCCTCCAAGCGACCGGAGCCGGCAACAGCATGCTCGGCCAAGGGCGCGGTCAGGTCGGCGATCTGAGCGATCTCAACGCCTTCACCAGCACCAGCACCGGCTACCGCCGGGGCGGCGGCTCATCGACCACGCCCCCCCGACTCACCGCGATCCAGCCGGAATCATGGTTTCGCACGCATGTGGATCTGCCGGGGTATTACAGCTGGCGGGCAGTGACGGAGGCGATCAACCAGTCGGACCGACGCGAACAGGAAAATGTCGTTTATTTCCGCAACCCTGCGGCTCCGCGCGGCGACGGGAGGTGGCGGATTTTGCCGTGGGATTGTGATTTGTTGTACGAGAATTTCGATCGCTGGGGCCCCCGCAGTGTGCAGACGGCGCCTGATTTGCAGCAATACGAACAAATGGCCCGCGGGTTGTTGCACCCTGCCTTGCTGACGGAATTTCAGAATCGGGCCCGCGAACTGCAGGACCTGCTGCTGAACTCGGATCAGGCATGGAAGGTGGTGGATGAATATGTCTGTCTGATAACGGATGAATCACCGCGTCTCATTCCACTCGGAAGCGAGATCAGGGACGGCTTTGCCGAGGTCGAACGCCGACGATGGGATTATAATCCGAGCAATCCCACTCCGCCGCGCGGAGCCGGTCCCCGGGGGAATTATTACAAAACGCCCTATCCGATCGGCAACATGACCAACGGACCGCTGCCCCAGCCCTACAGCCGCGTGCTGGCCAGCGGTGACTTTGAAGGCATGGTGCAATGGGTGAAGGAATTCATCGTCAGCGGCCGCAATGGAGGAGGTCGGCTGGCCCAAATGGCTCAGGGAACGGTCGAACCATACACGCTGACCACGGCCCCAGCCATTCCACTTCCCGAGACGCCTACCATCACCTACGCCGGACCAGCGGCCTATCCTCTCAACCAGCTCAAGTTTGCCAGCAGCGCATTCGCGGCGCCGCAAGGCAGCCGTTTTGTCGCCATGCAGTGGAGGATTGGCGAAATCTACGACCCGTCGGTTCCCGGGTTCAAGCCGGGCGAACCTTGGCGGTACGAAATCACCGGCCTTTGGACTCCGGAGCCCGATTCCGTCTTCACGGCGACCACCCCCATCATTCCCGCCAGCGGACTGGTCGCCGGCCGCACTTACCGGGCCCGCGTCCGCCATCAGGATGAGGTCGGCCGCTGGAGCCACTGGAGCACCCCACTTGAATTCCAAGCCGGCTCGCCCACCACCGGAAACCTCGCGACCCATCTCGTCATCAGCGAAATCATGTACAACCCACCCGCCCCGGAAGGTGGTGACGCCGCCTACATCGAGTTGATGAACATTCACCCTTCACTGCCGCTCGACCTCACCGGCGTGGAATTCACCGCCGGCATCACGTTTACCTTTCCGCCCGCCACCCAGCTCGCCCCCGGCGCCCGCCTCGTCGTCGTGGAAAATGCCGCCGTGTTCACGCAAAAATTCGGTGCGGGCCACCCGGTGGTCGGCACCTATGCCGGCAGTCTGGCCAACGAAGGCGAACGGCTGACACTGAGTCTGGGCGGGGCCTCCCCGCTGCGCGACTTTGTCTACCTGCCGGGATTTCCCTGGCCCGCCACTCCCGACAACCGCGGCGCGAGCTTGGTCCTGATCGCTCCCGAAACAAATCCTGATCACAGCAACCCGTTGCACTGGCGCGCTTCTTCGGTGCCGAATCCCGGCACCACCGACACCGTGAGCTACACTCAGTGGAAATCGACCCACTCCCAGTCCGGTGACACCGAGGATACGGATCATGACGGCCTGACCACCCTCGAGGAATACGCCCTCGGCGGTGACCCGTCCTCCGCCTCGCAAACACCCCTTCCAGTACTAGCCATTGATTCCGAAGGTCAGGCCTCTCTCAGGTTTTCCAAACCCCTGACCCACGATGCCACCGATTGGCAGCTGGAATCCAGTCAGGACCTGCTCCGCTGGTCGCCATCCACCGCCCCCCTCGTCCAGCGCACCGAACAAAACGGCCTAGAAACATTCGTCTTCAACCTGCCCCCGCCGTCGGCCCCAGGGCCTATCTTGTGGCGCATGCGATTCAGGCTCAGATGATTTCCACAGACTCCTCGATCCATCGTCCATATCATGCCCGCGGTCGGCCCGCGCCCTCCGCCCACCCCTTCATCCGGGCCACCGCCGCCGCCGATAACGGGCCATGTCTCGCATGAATCCAGAGGAATCGATTGCACACATCCAGCGATCCTGCGTACACTTTTAAAACCCCTATTTTTTGTTTCACACGTGACTGCATCAAGACTTCCTGTCCTGGCCGCTCTGGCCGGCATTTTTCTTCCCGCCACCCATCATCAGGCACTGGCGGGCGCCTTTGACAGCGTGGTGGTAATCAATGAAATCCATTACCATCCAGATTCGGCCGCGAAAACGGAATGGGTTGAGTTGCGCAACCAGCAGGGCGTGGACATGAACCTGTCACGGTGGTCGCTCACCGGGGGCATTGAGTTCACTTTCCCCGACAACTTCACCCTTCCGGGCGGGGGCCATATCGTGATCGCGGCCACTGTCGGCCAGATCCGGGGCGCCCTCGGACCATTCAACGGCAGCTTGAACAACAGCGGCGACATCATCCGCCTGCGAAACCGGAACGGACGCATCATGGATGAGGTCGAATACAGCGACAACGGCGACTGGCCAACTGGCCCAGATGGCACCGGCGTCACCCTCGCCCGCCGCCAGGCCAGCGCCGGCGATCACCCGTCACTCTGGACGTCCAGTAATGAAGTCGGCGGCACTCCCGGAAATCTCAATTTTTTCGAAGCCAATGGCCCGCCCATTCGCGAACGGGTCATTGAAACCGCCGCCGAATGGACGTTTTCGGACACAGGCACTCTCCCTCCAGCCAGCTGGAAGGACCCGAGCTTTGACGACTCAAGCTGGTCCCGCGGCGCCGGCCTCTTCGCCGGTGGGGGCGCCACGACCGACGGCCTGCTGCCCGCCCTGAGCGGAGCCAATCAAGCCATCATCGGATGGTGGCCACTCAATGAAACCACAGGCACCGCCGCCGCCAACCAGATCGTCAGCCGCCCTGCCGGCACCCTGATCAATGGCGTCACTTGGGTCAATGACCCCGAACGCGGAGCCGTCGCCGAATTCGACGGCCTCGACGATCGTATCGCCATCGCTAACTCATTCATCCCCAGACAAACCACCACTACCGAATACACGTGGTCCTGCTGGGTCAAAAGCACCGCCAGCGCCACGACCGATACCCCAGAAGACGCTCAAGACGGCCCAGCCGATCAAGGGAAAGCCGTCATCCTCGGGAATCGCTCGAAATTCGACGGCTCCGGTAGCCTGACCCCACTCGAATATACAAAATTGCACCCATCCGGCGCCTCGTATTCCACCGCCGGAAATGAAAAATCCATCACGACCGAACCGAAAGTCGAACCAGCCGCCGGATGGATGCACCTCGCCTTGGTCAAACGCGGCACCCAATTGACCACCTACCAAAACGGCGTGGTCAGCGGATCGATCGATGTCGCCACCGGCCAAGCCGTGGCCATGCCATTTTTCATCGGAGGTGACCCACTGAACCCGGCGGAATGTTTCAAAGGCCGGATTTCCGATGTCGCTGTGTGGACGCGCGCCCTACCCGCCCGCTCCATCGCCGGGCTGGCCACCCGCCAGTACACGCCTGTGACGGCTCCGACCGTGCAGGCCACCACCACCCCAGTCACCCCGCCGCTGCCCAGCCCGTTGGTCAATACCACCGTCAAAACCGGAGCGGAACCACGCTACTTCCGGTCAACATTCACCCTGAATGAAAACCCGTCGCGCCTCAGCCTCGAATTGTGGCCGGTGGCCGATGACGGCGCCGTTTATTACCTGAACGGAGTGGAAATCTACCGGAAAAACGTCACCGCCAGCGAAACCATCGCCAACGCGGCATTTCCCGCCACCCCGATCGCCCTGCCCGGCGCCGCCCTGCGCACCGGAGTGAATACGCTGGCCGTCGAGGTCCATCAAGCCATCAGCTCGCCCGACCTCCTCTTCGGAGCAGAACTCGTCACCGTGCGCCAAGCCACCGCCCCGTCCGACGCCTCACCCTCGCTCGTCTTTAGCGAAATCTCCGGCGCCGCTACCACCCCGTTTAAGGTCGAATTACTCAATGCCTCCACCACCGCGCTGCCGCTCGAAGGATGGTCGCTGCGCGCCACGTCAGGCGAAACCGTCTCACTGCCGCCTCAGGCCCTGGCCGCCGGAGCACGACTGGTGCTGGACTCGACAACTCTCGGATTCGTGCCCGCAGATGGGACCCGCCTCTCGCTATGGGGACCGGATGGACGCGCCTTCGCCGACTCCCGCGCCGTGACCCCCCGCCTCCGCGGGCTGAATGCCGCCGGCCTCTGGGCCCACCCGGAAGCCCCGTCCTTCGGGTCAGCCAATCCATTCACCGTCAATGATACCATCGTCATTAATGAAATTTTCTACAAATCCCGCTCGGGCTCGCCAGAACAATGGATCGAGCTCCACAATAAGGGCGTAGCGGACGTCAACCTCAGCGGATGGCGGCTGACCACGGCCGTGAATTATGTCTTTCCCACAGGCACCAATCTGCCTGCCGGTGGGTTTCTCGTCATCGCCTGGGACCCAGCCGCCATGACCGCCCTCTATCCGACCGTCACCGCCTTGGGGCCGTGGCAAGGGAGTCTGTCAGGCAAGGGGGAACGCATCCGCCTCGAGGATCCGACCGACAACCTTGTCGATGAAGTGCCTTATTTTGACAGCGGCCGCTGGTCGGAATGGGCTGACGGCGGCGGTTCCAGTCTGGAATTGATCGACCCGGCAGCGGACAACAGCCGAGGTGAAGCTTGGGCCGCCAGCGATGAAAGCGATCAAGGCGAGTGGCAAACGATCACGTACGAAGGACCGGGCACGAGCCCAAACATGAGCGATACTTCCTACAAAGAATTTGTGACCGGCCTACTCACAGCCGGTGAAGTCCTCATCGACGATGTCAGTGTGATCGAAGCCCCGACAGGAGCCAACCGCCAGCTGATTCAAAACGGCAATTTTTCCACCGGCGAGTCCAAATTCTGGCGCTTGATCGGGAACCACCGGCCCAGTGCGGTCATTGACGATCCTTTTACGCCTGGCAACAAGGTGCTCAAGCTGGCGGCCAGCGGACCGACCGAGCACATGAGCAATCATGCCGAAACCACGCTCAAGGCGGGCACCACGTTTATCACAATCAATGCTTCCCTGACGTACCGGATCAGCCTGCGGGCCCGCTGGATGAAGGGGTCCAATCAGCTCAACACCCGGCTCTGGCACAACCGCCTGCCCCGCGTGACCACCCTGACCGCTCCGGATCACGGCGGCACCCCCGGCGCCGCCAATTCAGTGCGGATCCCGAATCTGGGACCCACTTTCTCCGCCTTGTCCCATGCCCCGGTCATCCCGGCCGTTAACGAACCCGCCACCGTCAACGTCGCGATCGCCGACCCTCAGGGCGTGGCCACCGCCGAACTCTTTACCTCCGTCAATGGCGCCGCTTTTACTTCGGCCCCGATGACCCGCACCAGCCAGGGCACCTACACGGCGACCATCGCCGGCCGGGCCCTCGCCACCAAAGTGCAATTCTACATCCAGGCCACCGACTCGCTTGGCGCCACGTCGTTGTTTCCCGCCGCCGGTCCGAATGCCCGCGCCATCATTCCATGGAATGACAATGCCTCCCGCTTCGTCCTGCCCAGCGGCGCTCAGCCTCACAATCTGCGCGTGGTCATGACCCCGGCCGATCAGACGTTCATCCACACGAACATCAATCAAATGAGCAACGAAAAGTTGCCATGTACCTTCATTTACAACGACCGCGAGGTCTATTACAACGCCTCCGTGCGCCTGAAAAGCAGCGAGCACGGCCGCTTCAACGACTCCCGAGTCGGATACATCCTCGACTTCGGCCGCGATGAGCCATTTCTCGGCACCCACACCACCATCGCCATCGACCGCTCTGGCGGCGTCGAAGCCAATCAATATGAGATCCTCATTCGACAAATGATGAACTCTGCCGGTGGGATCTACAGCACCGAAGACGACATCATCCGCGTCATCGGCACCAAAACTTCATTCACCGGGCCCGCCATCCTTGCCAAATCCCGCTTCGACTCAGAATACCTCGACGGCCAGTGGGAAAACGGTGCGCAAGGGACGATGTTCAAATACGAACGCGTTTACATTCAGACGCAAACCAGCCCCTCCGGCCCAGAAGGATACAAATACCCTCAAGACTCGACTGGCCCTCCAGGGGTCGCCGTGACCGGCCTGGGCACCAACAAGGAACTCTACCGCTGGTGGTGGCTCATCCGCAACAACCGGGCTCAAGATGACTACTCCCGGCTGATGCCCGCCGTCACCGCCCTCGGGAAATCACCTCCCACCTTCCTCACCGAAACCGCGCCGCTCATCGACGCCAGCAGCTTCCTGCGCAGCTTCACCCCGGCCAGCCTGTTCGGAGTCGTAGACAACTACAACGACAACGCCCAACACAACGCCATCTTCTACTTCCCCCCCAATGGCAAAATGATCCACATCCCATGGGATCTGGATTTCCTCGGACAAGGTGATCCGAATTCCTCGCTCACCCAGAATTCCGAGCTGAACAAATACCTCTCCAATACTTCATGGCGACGGCTCTATTGGGGCCACATGCTCGACGTCCTCAACAAAAGCTTTAATGACGCCTTTCTCACCAAGTGGGCGACTCATTACAGCCGCTTCGGCGTCAGCATGACAGCCTCCCTGCCGTACCTGCGGAACCGCGCCACCTACGCGCGCAATCAAGTCAATACCGCCGTCCCCACAGTCCCCTTCAGCATCACCACCGCCGGCCCACTCACCGTGAACACCCCGACCGCAGCCCTGACGGGAAAAGGATGGGTCAATGTCGCGGAAATCAAACTGGAAGGAGCCAAGAGCCCGCTGCCGGTCACTTGGACCGCCATTAGTACATGGTCCATCCAGCTCCCGCTGCGCGGCGGCACCCAGACGTATGTTCTCCAAGCCCTTGATCCGGACGGAGCCGTCATCGCCACCGCACCCATCACCATCACCGCCACCGCCGGTCCATTTCCAGCCACCACCGGATCACTGATCGCCAGCGAAATTAATTACAACCCGCCAGAACTCGATGACCTCACCGAATTCATCGAGCTCCTCAATGCGACCAGCGACACCATCGACCTCTCAGGATGCCAATTCGTCGAGGTCGAAGGTGAGGGGATATCATATGTTTTCCCTGCCGGCGTCCAGCTCGCCCCGGGCGCACGCCTCCTCGTGACCCGCGACCAAGCCGCCATGACCGCCCGCTATGGCGCCGGCCTGAACATGGCCCCCGGCACTTTCGTTGGGGCCCTCTCCAACAGTGGTGAACGTCTCATCCTCTTCGCCGCGAATGGTCAGGAAATTTTCCGTCTCCGCTATACCGATGACCTCGCCAGCACCGACGGCGGCGGCACCACTCTGACCCGCGTCCTCAGCAGCACCGCGCCAGATCCGGCCGATCCCACCTGGCGCGAAAGCACCGTCACTCGCGGTACTCCCGGCGGCACCGACGCCATCCCGTTCACCGGCGACCCCACCGCCGATGCCGATCAAGATGGATTTAATGCGCTCGCCGAATACGCCTTCGGCACCAGCGATACCCAATCGTCCTCGCTGCCCGGCAGCCCGGTTATCACCATCGGCCCAGATCAAGTCGCCACCGCCGTCTGGCCGCTGCGCCCCAATGCCGATGACGTCGTCGCCACCACCCAGTCATCCCCCTCCCTGCTCTCAGGAATCTGGACCCCCGCCGCAAACTCGCCCGCTCCCAGCGGCCAACAGTTCCTCCGCCTACACCTCCGCCTGCGATAGCCGAGGAAGTGAGGCTCAAAGCGGTTTCGAATCCAGTAAGGTGGAACCGCACTCAAAAATCGTTCGGAGAAACGTTCGGTGAGGCGCACGCCGACACGGTCGCGTCCGTTTTTCTTTCACCGACCGGGCGACGCCGGGGTCAGCGACCCACGGCTACAGAAAATTAAGCCACCCCGGCAGGCACGCCACAGCCCTCGAAAAATCAATCGCGAAACATGGCCATTGACCTGACAGGGGCGTCACGCCCCCGCGACAACCCGGTTTTCCACAGCGGCTAGGTCCGCCGCAGCGGCAAGGCGCCACTGACCTGGAGCGAGCTCACCGAGCGTCAGGGCGCCGATACTGATGCGTTGGAGCGACTCCACATGATTTCCCACAGCGGCGAACATGCGGCGCACTTGATGGTACCGACCTTCCACGATGGAAAGCCGCACCTGCTGGGGGCCAAGGATCTCGAGTCGCGCGGGCAGGCATGGTTTTTTATCATTCTCAAGCAGCAGCGCACCCGTAGAAAAAACCTCGACTTCATCGCCGCGCAGCGGACGCGCCAGGCTGGCCTCATACGTTTTCCAGACAGCTTTTTTCGGTGAAATGAGCCGATGGAGCAACCCGCCGTCGTCCGTGAGAAGCAGTAGGCCCGACGTTTCTTTGTCCAGACGACCGACGGTGGAAAGGGCCGGGTTGCGCCGACCAAAACGCGGCGGAATCAAGCCGTACACAAGCGCTCCTTCATCCTCGTCATGCGAACACACCACCCCAACAGGCTTGTGCAACACGAGCGTCAGCGGCGCTAGAGGATCCAGCGGCTGGCCGTCGAACCTCATCTCCGCAGGCGTGGCCCGCTCGGTTTCTGAACGGATCTCACGCCCGTCCGCCCGCGTCACACGGCCCTCCACAAAAAATTCGGCCACTTCGCGGCGCGAGCCATATCCAAGGTTAGCGAGAAGTCGGTCAAGACGCATGAGTATACGGGATCATAGGAAATTCCACCATTCGCCGGTCACACCTCCCGGAGCAACCCGAACCTTGCCCCCAGCAGCACATACCCCGGACCCACCCCGCTCCTGCCCTCGCCCCCGCCAGGCTGGCGGAGAAAGGGCAGGGCCATGGCGCGTACCCGCCAGGCCGCGCGCCTCACGCTTCCTCGTCGCGGTCAAAAAGAAACTGCATGTCGGAGAGACTGAGGTTCTTGGTGAAGCTTTCTTCGCCGAGCACGCCAGTGACCAGCTCGCTTTTCTGTTGCTGAAGCACACGAATTTTCTCTTCAATCGTATTGCGAGCCAGCAGGCGGTACGCAATGACCGGGTGCGTCTGGCCGATCCGGTGGGTTCGGTCGATGGCCTGAGCCTCGACGGCAGGATTCCACCATGGGTCATAGAGGACGACATAGCTGGCGGCGGTCAGGTTCAAACCGCTACCGCCCGCCTTGAGGCTGAGCAGGAAAACCGCTGGATCGGGTGATTCTTGGAAGCCGGCCACAACTTCCTGACGGTTGTTGGTCTGGCCCGTGAGCAGAAAATACGGACGCTCCTCCTTCACCAGCCGCTCCTGAATCAGCGCGAGCATGGATGTGAACTGCGAGAAAACGAGCACCTTGTGCCCAGCATCCCGCAACTGGTCCAGCAGGTAAAACAACGCCGACATCTTCGAACTTTCAGCCGCCGCATGTTTGCTGTCGACGAGCGCCGGGTGACAACAAATCTGTCGCAGCCGCATCAGCCCCTGCAGTACCACAAAGGAGTTTTTCCGCAGCGCATCATCACTCTTGAACCCGAGCAGCACGCTTTGAATGCGGGCGAGTTCGGCCTCGTACAATTCTTCCTGCTCCGGCTCGAGTTTGCACAGCACGTCCTCTTCGGTACGCGGAGGCAGATCAAGCGCCACCTGGCCCTTGGTCCGGCGCAGGAGAAACGGCCGCAGCCGGGCCCCCAGCCGCACATGCGCCTCTTGGTCTTTGCGGCGGTCAAAGCGGTCGGTGAAGTATTTGCGGTTGCCGAGCACGCCCGGCATGGCAAACGCCATCAGCGACCAGACATCGAGCAACCGGTTTTCAATCGGCGTTCCCGTCAACACCAGTCGCTGCTCGCTCTGCATGTCGCGCGCAGCCCGGCTGGCCTGTGAATCCGGGTTTTTCACCTGCTGGCCTTCGTCCAGAATCATCGTCAACCAGCGCAGCGTCTTGAGCTTTTCATGGTTCACCCGGAGCTGCGCATAGTTCAAAACCAGCACGTCGATCTCATGCCGCTCGAACCGGGCCATATCCAACTCTTCCTTGCTGCGAATCACTTGAACCCGCAGATGAGGGGCAAACTTGGCACACTCGCCAGCCCAGACGTCGAGGACGGACTTGGGAGCCACCACCAGAGAGGCTGGCAATCGCATTTCTCCATCACCCTCCGCCACCGGCAGCGCCCCCAGCACCTCCGCCTCCACCAAGGACGACCCAGCGTCATCACCCACCACCAGCGCCGCCATCGCCGCCGCTGCCTCGCCGTCAGGACTGACCAACCCCGCCTCCGCCGCCGCTTTCTGACGCAACCACAACAACCAACACAAGGCCTGCACCGTTTTACCCAGACCCATGTCGTCCGCCAAAATGCCGCCAAAACGATTGATGGCAAGATACGCCAAAAAGTGAAATCCTTCGATTTGATACGGCCGCAACGTAGCCTGCAAATTGGCCGGAGGCGCTGGGCGCACGCTCAGCTTCAAGGCGCTGGCGCGGTCACACAGTCGATTCCACGTGTCCACATCAAAGATGTCCCGGGCCGCCGGTGAACTGAGCTGCAAGACATGCAGACGATGGCGCTCACCGCTCAAATCAAACAAATCCAGCCCCAACTCCGCCACCGCTGCCGCTTCGCCCTCTGGCAAGTTCATGTCCAGCCGGTGCCACAATCCATCACTCAGCCGCACAAACCCGCCCCGGGCTTCCACCAAGGCGCGCAGATCGTCATTCGAAAGATCAGCCCCAGGAATCTCTAGGACCACTTTGAGATCAAACCAGTCAATAGCCCCTTTCTCGGCCGCAGGTTTGACATCAAACTTCACACTCGCCTTCAATGGATCAGCCATCACGCTGGCCAACGTCTGATCCATCTCCGTGCTGACGCCTTCCGGCAAAGCGTTGACCCACGCAAAGAACTTCTCAGGAAAGGTCTTCGTCAGCTTGGATTTGAAACGACGATTCACCCCGTCCCACGAAAGCCCGAGCGGCTCGAGCAAGGCCGGAAACCGACGCAACAAGGCGCAATCATACCGGACAATTTGCCCACGCTCCGCTTGCGGCTCGACCTCAATCTCCCACTCGCTGCCTCGCAATCCTTCGCGCCGAACCCCCGTCGGATCAGTGGCCGTTACTTCAGCAAAAAGATATTCGCTGTCCGTGGAAAACTTCTTGTCCGTCAACCGCAGAATCACCACCGCATTCATCGGAGCCCCCACCACCCGCGCCGCCAACGACTCGGGTAGGACCACGCCCAAACGTACCAGAAAATCAACACCCTGGCTCGTCTCCACAATTTCCGCCGGCAGTTCATGCCGCGGCTCCAGCTCAGCCCCAGGTAGCCACGGCCGCGGACCACGGAAAACAACGTCATCCGACAAATACATCGTCTCCCGGCCAGGCAGCACCGTCAACGCATGCGCCACCGACTGACCGTCCCCAGTCACCAACTGCAACAAATACGGCTCACCTTCAGCCCCAGGCTCAACAGCCGTCCAGCCCAGCCGCCCCGGAAGACAGTCGAGCGGCTCATCATCAATGGAAACCAGCTGCCTCGCCAATGACGACTGCGTCAACAAGCGACCCAACAACCGACGGTTTTCTTCGAGATCGAGCCTCAAATCCTGACGCTCAGCATATTTCCAATGGTCCCTGATCTGCGCCCACAGCAGCGCCGACGCCGCGTCAAACTCCAAAACTCCACGCTCATCCTCCTCGCGCAATGCCACAAAATCCAACGGCCGCCACGGGGAATCATCGCCACCACGACGCACCTGCGGTCGCGCTTCCCGCGGCGTCACCTGCAGTCGGAAAGACACCCGCTGCACCGGCGCCGGAGCCTCATCAAAAATCGCCCGCGCCGTCCGCTCCCGCCAACGAACTAATTCCGCCTCCCGCTCCCACGCACTAAATCGCAAACGCGTGGCATCAAGATCCGTGATCGCATGCATGAATGGCGGCCAAGACAAGTTCTTCTTAACCAACGCATAAGCACAATAATTCCAGAATTCGAAAACATCCTCCGGCGGCTCGTTGGCCGGCCAGAGCGACAACGCATCAAACCCTTCCACCGGCCACCGCGGGTGCAGTCGAACCATGTCATGGTCAATCACACTCCCTTTTTGCAGCCATTTAGTATACCGTCCTTCGATTTTCCCCAGAAAATCAGTCTCCTTGACCTCGAGTTTCCGACCCAGCTTTTTCTCGACCTGATCGTCGATCGTTTCCTCATCGTCGTTGGTCGGAGTGGCGGGCAGTTCACCGGCCCGATGCAGGTATTCCTGCATGGAAGCGCAGAGCGGAGCCGTCGTCTCCGCCTTGCTATTCATCGTACCAACCCACTTGGGATCGAGGAACTTGAACGTGCATTGGAAGATCTGCGCACCGATGCGGACCCGGGTCTGGAATGACTGGAAGTTCCCAAAGATTTCTTTGACAGCACCCCCCCGACGCAGCTCATCCGCCTCGTCGCGGACTTCATCGGAAAATGTGTGCAAATAGCTCAGCGCGGCCTTTTCGGCATTCATGGGTAACGGGCAGTGGGAACACGCGCCGGATTTTGACGCGAAGGGGTAGTTTAGCAGACGAGGCCGGGTTGCAAGCTGCTTTAGTCATCAACCTTCACTCGAGCGGTAGTTTTCCTGGCGGCAGATTGGGGCATTGCCGGTTGAAGGTTGTCCAGAGATCGGTCCATTAAAGCGGTACCCGGCCGTGTCCACTCAGGGTGAACCTGGCCCTCCGTCATCATTCATGAAGCGATTAATCTGGCTCCTCATTCTCATCGCCGCCGGTTATGGCGTGTGGAGGTTCTATCCTGAACTAGAACGACATGCACGAAACCTAACCCAGCAGCCGCCCGCCGCCCCGGCCCCCGCCGACCCCACCGACTTGATCGCCAACGGCGTCTTAGGCGACGCCCGGCCCCGCCAGGCCGCACGGGCCGCTAGCCCCATTACCGCCGGAGATGCCGCCAGCCTGACCGAAAAAGAACTGGCCGCCCGCTACCCAAAAATGCAGTTCGAACCCATCGAATCATTGGTCGGAAACTGGAAAAAAATCCCGCCGTCAGCATTCCCGCGGCCCATCACCCTGAAATCACCCGCCACCCTGACCCTCAATAACGGGGTCGGCACCAGCACCCTCGAGGCCGGTCGCAAAGTCGTGGCCCTAGCCGCCACCCCCGAAGGCAACCTCATCATCGCCCCCAGTCAAGACGCCGTCATGCGCGGAACTGTAGCCATGAAATCGACCGATTTCCAATCCGTCATGGTCGCCGTCTACGAGGACTTTAAAAAACGCAAAAATGCCGAGGTCGAAAAACTCCGCGCCTCCGCACGCTTGGAAATCGAACAGAAATCAACCTCCTCGACTTCAGCCACTTCCACCACTTCTTCGACTTCCACCACTCCCACCGGATCGGAGTCCACGCCACCCGCAGCCATCCTCGCCCTCATCGGGCCGCGCCCGCAACAACGCGATGACCTGACCGTTCCTGCCGTCGAGAAGAGCATCGCCACCCGCCAGCAGTCCGGAAAACTATCGGAGCCCCCGGCTGGCGCGGCGCTCGGCTGGAGTCCTCTGCGCTGGACCGAAATCGAAGGCGAGCCGTATTGGGCGGTCAATGTGCGGTATACAGCCCGGACGATTTTTGGCCAATTCCCTACGGAGGCTATGGCCTTGATACGCCATGGGATGGTGGAAAAATGGATTTATGCGGGCACGGGCGAGCCATTGCCGTAGCCTCTACCTGCACCGGCGATCTGCCCTGTCTCTCATCCTTTATTTCTGCCATTTCTTCTCTTTCCACCATGGCCGCACCCGCCCCGTCACTCTCCGGAGAAACGGCGGGCCATTGGCTGGACAGCTACCGTCCACCGACTGGATCATGGGACGAGGCAGTGGACACCCACGGCGCCGTGCGCCCGGGCTGGGGTGATTTTGTGGCGGCGACCGCGCATTTGTCCCCGGCCCACTGGCATGATCGCAGTAAAGAAATGGCCCGCCTGCTGCGCGATCATGGGGCTACTTATAATGTGTATTCAGACGCCCGCGGCGCCAGCCGCCCATGGCAACTGGACGCCCTGCCCCTCCTTATCCAACGCCGCGAATTCGACGCGATTTCCACCGGGCTGCGCCAGCGGGCCATCCTGCTCAACCTTATTCTGGACGACCTCTACGGCCCGCAACGGCTTCTCCATGATGGATGGCTGCCCTCCGCACTCGTGCTGGGCAATCCGGGGTATCTCCGCGAGGCATGGGGGCCGGGTGGGCGTGCCCCGCGCCTGACGATGGTCGGAACCGACCTCGCCCGCGGCCCGGACGGACGTTGGCGGGTGCTGGCCGACCGCGCCCAAGCCCCGTCCGGCGATGGATACGCCCTGGAAAACAGAACCGTGCTGGCCCAAGTCTGCCCGGATATTTTCCGCAACTGCGGCGTGCGCCCGCTGGCCGATTTCACCGAGAACCAGCGCCTCGGGCTCCAAGCATGGTCACCCTCTCGACGCCGCGAACCACTGGTCGTGCTGCTCACTCCAGGCCCGTTCAACGAAACCTATTTCGAACACGCCTTCAAAGCCCGCCAGCTTGGGTTCCCGCTGGTCGAGGGCGCCGACCTCACCGTCCGCGACCGCTGGGTCTACCTCAAAACACTGGAAGGACTGCGCCGCGTCGATGTCATCATCCGGCGCGTCGATGACGTGTTTTGCGACCCGCTCGAATTGCGCGCCGACGCATGGCTCGGCGTCACCGGGTTGACCGAAGCCAGCCGCTCTGGCCACGTCACCGTCGTTAATACCCTCGGAGCGGGCGTGGTCGAAACCGCCGCCCTCTTTCCGTTTTTACCTGGCCTCTGCCGCCACCTGCTGGGCGAAGACCTCCAACTACCCCAAGTCGGAACCTGGTGGCTAGGTCAACACCGTGAACGCGAAGCCGTGCTGGCCGAACGCGACCGCTGGGTCATCAAGGGCGCCTTCGTCGGTATTCGCCAGCCCCCCGTCTTCCTCGCCCACGCCACACCACCCGAAAAATCCGCCATCCTCGCCCGAGTGGCCGCCACCCCAGATTTTTTCGTCGCCCAAGAACCGCTAGCCCTCTCCACCGCGCCCACATGGCACGAAGGACGCCTCGAACCGCGACGACTCGTCTGGCGCGCCTACACCCTGGCCACCCCAGACGGCCACCTCACCCTACCAGGTGGACTGACCCGCGTCAGCAATGACGTCGCCGGCTCCATCGTCACCATGCAATACGGCGGCCTGAGCAAAGACACCTGGGTCATCGGAGACGAACGCGACACCAGCCCCCACGGACCAGCCACCCCCATCGTGGTCCGGCCCGCACGCCCAGCCGGCGGCGTGCCCAGCCGACTCGCCGACCACCTGTTCTGGCTCGGCCGCTACGCCGAACGACTCGAACACATCGTCCGCATGGCCCGCGCCGGACTCAGCCGCATGATCGGCGAAGACACCGGCCAACAAACCGCAGAACTAGAGGTCGTCATGCACCTCCTCTGGCATACCAAAAAACTCCCGCGCCGCCGGAAAGAAACCGCTCCCCCTCAGGACGAAGAAGAACAAGAGAGGGAAGAAGAAGCCGCTCGACAGCCGCTCGACCGGCTGCGCCCGCTATTAGCCGACCCGACCGTCGCTGACGCCGTGCCAGCTCTGGCCCAGCGGCTGCGCTATAATGCCTCGGCCGCCCGCGACCGGCTTTCGGACGACATGTGGCGGCTGATCAATCGCCTCGAATCCTTGGCGGCCCCCGCAGATCAGGCCACCATCACGCCGGCCGCGCTTCTGGACCAGCTGGACACCCTGATTTTAAGCTTGGCTGCGCTAGCGGGCATGGAGGCGGAAAACATGACCCGAGGTCATGGATGGCGGTTTCTGGAGCTAGGACGGCGCGTCGAACGCGCCGTCAATGTGCTGGACCTTTGCCGCGAAGCCGCTTGCGCCCATGCCGGACTGCCGTCGTTTCTCCTTCCCTTGCTCGAATTGTGCGACAGCACCATGACGTACCGGCGGCTGCATGTGGCAGCCCCCCAGCTGCTGCCCGTCATGGACCTGCTCATCTCCGACGAAACAAATCCACGTTCCGCCGCCTTTCAGCTCCACTGGATGGCCCGCCAAAGCGCCCAGCTCCCGCGCGAAGCCACGAGCGCCGGCTCCGCCCAAGAAAAAGAGGCGGCCGACCGGCTCCTCTCGGACCTCTCCAGCTTCAGTCTGCAGGCGCTGGTTGCCATCGACCCAGAGGCTTCCTCCCACCGGGTGGCCGCCATGTGCCAGCGACTCGTTCACGGATTGGAAAACTACTCGGAACTCCTGACCGCCCACTACTTCAATCACGCCCTGCCCAAGGTGCGATGACCGGAAATACGGAACCTGCCGCCGCCATCAGCCATGAGATACCACATCGTCCATCGCACGCTGTACACGTACGAGTGTCCGGTCACCGTCTCGCACCACGTGGCACGGCTGGGGCCACGCCCACTACCCCACCAAAAATGCCCGTGGCACGAGCTCGAGATCGTGCCAGAACCGGTGGCCCGCGTCTCCCGACTTGATGCCTACGGCAACCAAGCGGTTTATTTCGAACTCTCAGGTTCGCATTCCCGACTCGAGGTCATGGCCCGGAGTTATGTGGAAGTGAGCGCCCCCCCGAAGAATGGACCGGCCGCGACGCCGGCGTGGGAGCAAATTGTCGAGATGGTGCGTGGCGACGGAGCGGCCGGAGCGGCCATGGCGGCTGAATTCCGCTTCGCCTCGCCTTTGGTTGGACCCGACGCCATTTTTGCCGAATATGCTCGCCCGAGCTTTCCCCCGGGGCGACCGGTCCTCGAAGCCGCAGCCGAGCTGAATCACCGGATTTTTACTGACTTCACCTTTGATCCGGTGGCGACGGATGTGGCCACTCTGGTCACCGATGCTTTTACCAAACGCCGCGGTGTCTGCCAAGACTTTGCCCATATTCTGATCGGATGTCTTCGTTCCATGGGTCTGGCCGCCCGTTATGTCAGCGGCTATCTCGAAACCATCCCCCCTCCCGGTCAGGAAAGACTCGTCGGCGCCGATGCTTCGCACGCGTGGGTTTCCCTTTTCTGCGGTGATGATCTGGGATGGATCGACCTCGATCCCACCAACGACCTGATGCCGGGTGACCGGCACATCACCATCGCCTGGGGACGGGACTTTCTAGATGTCAGCCCGCTCCGCGGCGTCACCTGGGGCGCCGGTGAACAATGGCTACAGGTCGAAGTCGATGTCAGTCCCGCCAGTTGAGGAAATCTCCGCCGCCGCTAAGGCCGTCTGCTGAAACCGCCGCCACTCAACCCGCCAGCTCGGCTGCTACCTTGTCCAGCGACGCCAAATCCTCAATCGCCATCACTCGCGCGGCCTTGTCAATGCGGCCCATCAACCCCGACAGCACTCCGCCCGGCCCGAGTTCCAGAAAGACTTCGTGGCCAGCGGCACGCAAACATTGCATCGATTCTGTCCAACGCACAGAACCCGTCACCTGCGCCTCCAAAGAACTCCGGATTTCTGCCGGATCACTGACCTCCCGCGCCGTCACATTGGCAATCACCGGCACCACCGGACTTTTCATGGGCACACCCGCCAACGCCACCGCCAGTTTTTCCTGCGCCGGCTGCATGAGCCGACTGTGGTAAGCCCCCGCCACCTGCAACGGCTTGGCCATGCGAATGCCCTTCGACTTCGCCCTCTCCACCGCCAGGGCAATGCCCGGCTGGCTGCCCGACAGCACAATTTGCCCAGGAGCATTAAAATTCGCCACATCCACATCACACTCAGCCGCCAGCTCCCGCACCGCCGCTTCCTCACCACCAATCATCGCCGCCATCGCTCCCGCCGACTCAGCGCAAGCCTCATCCATAAAACGACCGCGCGCCGCCACCAAATGAAGCCCGTCGACCACGGAAAATGTCCCCGCCGCCGCGTGCGCCGTAAACTCGCCCAACGAAAGCCCCGCACACGCTGCCACCTGCAACGAGGGAACCCGCTCCCGCAAGGCCGCCAACACCGCCAAACCATGCAAATACAAGGCCGGCTGACAATAACTCGTCCGGGTCAAAACCTCCGCCGGACCGTTCATCATCACCGTGGTTAAATCAAAATCCAACGCCTGCTCGGCCATCGCAAAAAGCTCCGCCGCCGCCGGTGAAACCGCCGCCAAATCACCGCCCATCCCAACTTTTTGCGCACCCTGACCCGAAAATAGAAGAACAACAGAATGACTCATTCCCTAAGCGCTAGCAGCTGGCAGCCCGCTTGGCAAATCAACGGTTCTTGAGCGAAACAGGTGTGAACCCGTTTGGGGGCGGCACCATCCGTCGCTGGCTGGCGAAACAGCCCCATCAATACCCATCACGTATCCCAACCGCATCACCCACCCATCAGATGTCGCAACGCCGGCGCAGCCCGGATGATGGCCGCTTCAATCAATTCGGGCGCCCGGCGCATGGCTTCATCCAATGGCATGTCGGGCGGAGTGGCGGCTACAGTGCAAGTGAAACCTGCCTGCGCCGCTTCCGTGACCCGTCCACCGATGGCCACAACGGGCCGTCCATGGCGGCGAGCCAGTTCGGCCACTCCATGCGGGCCTTTGCCATTGAGTGTCTGCTCATCCAAACTGCCCTCACCCGTCACAATTAAATCTGCCGCGGCCACACTTTCCTCAAGCTTCAGCAACTCAGAGACGATGCCGAAGCCGGAGACCAGACGCGCTCCGCAAAATGCCATCAATCCGAAGCCGAGGCCTCCGGCAGCCCCCGCGCCCGGAGTGACGGCGATTTCCGTCGGAAAAAACGAGGCTAGGCTGGATAAGGCCTGCTCGAAGGCGGAAAAATCTTCGTCTCGCACGCCTTTCTGCGGACCAAAAACTCGGGTGCACCCGCGTGGTCCGAGCAACGGATTGGTCACGTCACAGGCCGCCAGCGTTTCCACCGTCCACGGCGCCGCCGGAGGCGCCACCACATGGGAGGCAATGGGAAGGGCCTCAAATTCCCAGCCTAGGGCCGCGGCCAGACCCGCTCCCGCATCGTTGGTCGCACTACCACCGAGCCCAATGATCAATCGCCGCGCCCCTCGGGCCACCGCATCGAGCATCAGTTCCCCCACCCCGCGCGTCGTCGCCTGCCATGGATCCAGCCGCCCGTTCGTCAACACGAGCCCCGCCGCCGCCGCCATCTCAATCACCGCCGTCCCATCAGGCAACAACGCATATCCCGCCAACACGGGATCGCCCAGCGGACCGGTCACCGTGGCCGTCATCCACCGCCCGGCACAGGCGGCCGCCAACGCCTCCGCCGTCCCCTCCCCGCCGTCCGCAATCGGACGCTCAAGAATCTCCGCCTCAGGCCAGAGAACCTTCAACCCACACCGCATAGCCGCACATGCCGCCGGAGCGCTCAACGAGCCCTTCCATTTATCAGAGGCTACCAAGATTCTCATATGATTAAAGTGCCCGATAATGAACTGGCGCTGATTGTCGAGCGAAATGGATCAAACAGCACAAATGAAACGGCCGACCACTCGACCGCCCCGCCCCAGCCGCTACAGTGACGGCTCGACGCGGACCCTGACAAAAACCGTGTTAGCCGGGGCCGGCACCGCCACCGCCCACGTCTCAGTGACCGTAGAATCACCGTGTGCCACTTGTAAAACCAGCGTAGGCTCAGTGGACGACGGCAACCACGTGTCAAGATCCTGCGAGGTCTCGATCCGGCAAACGACATCCTCCGCACGCAGGTTGCGGCGCACGACCACCATCACCGCCCCATTCCCCCCCGGACTGGCCTGCACGCCACTCGACCCGGATGCGGAATCGGCATCACTGGTGCCCAGCGCATGTTCCACCAAGGCGGAGACGCCGTCGCGATCGCCATCCCCATCGGGATCACCCTGAAAACGAAGAGTATCAGTACCCCCAGGAGTACCGGCGACCGCCGCGCTGCTCCACCACGAAGCGGCCTGATTCTGATCGGCCGAGCCCGGCCGCCGAACCAGCGTCCATCCGCCGCCGTCAGCACCCGAGGGCCAAGGCTCGATATCGTCATACCGGGCGCGGGCCAGTTCTGCGCCGCCGGGGGCCACCAACACCACACCCCCACCTTGATTCGCTAAACGGCCGGCATATCTTCCCGTCACCGGCACCTCAAGTCCGTATTTCTGCTGGAAGGCGAAAATGTCCTCGACCACCACCAGCCGCTGACCTGGCCCCAGAAATGTATCGCGGTTGTCAGGAAAACTGTACTCGATACCCTCGGTCAGTCGGCACCCGCGCAGGTTGACGGCCGCCGTGGAAATATTCTGCAGTTCCACAAATTCCTCGGCCGCCGCAGTGCCCGGATGGTAGTTGATTTCCGAGAAGACCACCTCGCCGGGCGCCACCGGCGTGGCCGCCACTTGAAAAAAGGCTTCATCCAAGGCCGACCATTGACCGGCATTGCGCGCGCGCGCCCGGACCAACGTGTTGCGAGTGATTTCCACTCCAGAATCACCACCCGTCGTGCGAGTCACCACCAACTCAGCATCAAAACTCGCATCACTGCTGCTCGCCGTCGATTGATGCAGCTCCACGGCCAACACATTGCGACCACTGCGGAAGGCGGCCGGCGGGACCGTGAAACTTAGAAAATTCTTGCCATCGTCCGCCGCCGTGAGGGCCAACGACTCGCCCGTCACCACATCAATCAATCCATCGCGCGCCCGCTCCACACCATTGATATAGGCAATCACCCCGTCATCCCGCTTGAGACGCAAAGTAGCCGCCGTCACCGTCGAATCCACCGGAAGCGAGAAGGCATGACGAAAATAAACGGTTCGGTACCGGTCGATCGGATCGCCAAACGGTAACACCGTGGCCTCGTCATCCTCGCCATACCCCAGCTCGGCCAGCCCTTCGCCCCACGCCGTATCATCAAAATCAGGATGCTTCCAATGCGTGGCATCATAACCCGCCTGCCCCACCACCACGTTGCTAGCCCCTAGCCCAGCCTGATCCGTGAACCACCTCCAGCGCGCCCCCGCGGCCACCATCGGCTCGGTCACCACTCCAGTCGGCACCGCCCGGGCCGACGGCGCCAGCGCCCCGCCCGGTAGCCGCGGATCCGAGCCGTCGTCTGTATAATAAATTGTGCCCAGAGTGCCAGTCAAAGAGATCCGCGCCCCGGCCGCCACCTGTCCGCCACGCTGGCTGAAGAGCGGCGCCGCTAGACTGGGGAGAAACCCGGCACTGCGATACTGCCCAAGCACAGTCGTCGAGCGCGTATTCAACCAAGAATTGCGAATCTGATTTTTGGCCGTCAACCACGAGCTGGGCGTGCGGTAATTCCAACGCGCGCTTTCCACAATAAACGGCCGCTCCAGCGCGTCCGCCAGCTGGTCAAGGCGCGCCACGTTGCGCGCCTGCGTCAGGGCCCCACCATTCAACATGTGCTTCTGAATGCGGTCGGCCAACAACATCCGGTAATCCTGATTCGCCTCTTTATATAACATGGAAAAAATACTGCCGGGGCCATCACCCCGCTGCCGCCCCGGCGCGGACCGCGTCGTATTGTTTCCCGCCGAAGTGCGCAACCATCCGTCCGCATCATTGATCATAAACCGAAATCCGGATCCTGCCGCCCGGGTTCCAGACGCCCGGTATTCATCTTCAGAATCACCAAACATGAAGGTCAGCATGTAATCGACATAGTTCGGAACATTCAGATACGACTTCACCTGCGCGTAATTCCCCCGCAGCGACTTAATGCGCGCCCACGCGCTGCCGTCACCGTCGTACGGATCGCCCGGCTCAGCCCAACCGCCCACATTGAGATTTCCATTGATAGATTCATAGTCCTCCGGCTGCCCGCCAAGGTAGTCGGACTGCATGTCCGCATCCCAGCGCTCGCGCAAATGATAGACGCCCCAATACGTGCCATTGTAATACAAATGCACCCAGCGCCCGTGCGGACTCAATTGCCCCATGTCCAGCATCAGTGCGTCCGTAAAGGGATTGGATAAATAAAACCCGCGATCCACCATATCATGCGATCCATTCCTCAAATCCAATGAGTTAAAACTCGTCACCGGCGCCAGACCGCGCTCAAACCCCTTAAAAATGGGATAGTTCAGCCGCCCGTTTCCATATGACTTGCGGAAATGGAAACGGAAACTCTTTTTGGCAAAATCCGTGTAGTCGCCACCAAATCTTTCCACTCCACAGTTTTCCTGAAACCCTTCGCCCGGTGCCCCGTTGGGGACGATAAACTCAAGGGAGGCCGGCACATCCACTCCGTTGGGAATCGCGAGGGGCGTCACCATCGAGAGACTGGGCAGGTCGGTCAGCGCCGGGATAACCTGCGGCCCGTAGGTCGCATGTCGGGTGATGCTGGTGCGCATGACTGACGACGCCTTGACGCCTTCCGGGAAAATATACGTCTGGGTCATGACGGTGGCCGGCGCAAAACCGTCTTTGATGGCAATGACGCGCAGGACGGTAGTCGTACTGATCGTCAGCGGCGCCGCGTAGACCAGACCGGTCGTGGCCGACGGCGCACTCCCGTCCAGCGTGTACCGCAACGTGGCACCGGGAGTAGAGGTACTCACCGCCACCGTCTGCGGACCAGTAAACACCCCGCGATTCACGCTGAAAACCGGGTTTTCAACAACCCCAAGGAAACCAGCCCCGTTCGGTTCGCCCGGCGTGGCCGGACTGAAATACCGGGCACGCCCGTCCGCATCCAGCCCGTAACTCCGCCCCCGTGACTGCTCAGGATAGGACGCCGGCACCGGAAAGGTGGCCGGAAACTGGCTCAATACCGTGACCCCGTCAGGAGCCGTCAGCGCCAGAAAATCACCATCCGTCTTCAGTGAGAAATTCGTATGCGCCGGCGCCCCCGGCTCCCAACGCGCCTTGCCCGAAGCAAAAACGACCAGATGACCGCGAGCCGGCACCGTCACCGACGGAAATACCCACCGCACCAAGCGAGCCGGATCATCGCTCAAAGAATAGTTCTTCAAATTGAGCGCAAACACGTTGGGATTGGCAATTTCAATCCAGTCGACACTCTCGTCATCATCGTCAAAATACGTGCCATCCGGAGAGGCCAGAAACTCGCTGATCAACGGAGGCGTTTCCGGTTCGTCCACACCAATGACCAGAGTAGCGGTCGTGGTGCCCGCCGCGTTGGTGGCACTCAGTGTGTAGGTGGTGGTCACATCCGGCCTGACCATGATCGTACCCGTGGCGGTGGCCAGCGGTCCCACCTCCGGCGCAATCGAAAGCGTCGTCCCATTATCAACCTGCCACCCCAGGACGGCGGCTCCAGGCCGGCCCGCCTGTCCCGTGACCGTGAGGTTGCCCGCGTCCGTATCAAATCTCCGAATGACAGGCACCGCCGCCGGCCAAGCCTCAACCTCAGCAATCTGCGGGCTACTGCCATCACCACCCAAATTCTCGATCCGAAGGTACCGGCCCCCAAAAAGCACACCAGCCCCTTGCCCAGCCACAATCGTGTCCGCCGTCCCCCGCGCCACATACGTGCCATCCATCCGCACATCCCCCGACCAGTTGATCTGACCAGGAATATTCCCACCATCCGCAAAAATCGTCACCCGATACCGACGCAGCCGCTCCGGACAGCAATCAGGTCGACTCCAAAGCGCAATCCGATCGAGAACCCGCACCCGCCCGAGATCAATTTGATAATAAAACCCGCGCGTGCCAGACGTGGCATTGGGATGAGTGAAAGTCCTGCGGTTGCCGTCCGTCAAACTCTCC